>CASFCW010000005.1:0-9905 GCA_949293165.1 uncultured bacterium | reverse complement strand
GGAGGACGACCAGCCAGCCGGCACCATCATCCGGCAGGAGCCCGCCGCCAACGCCAGCATCACCGGGGAAAACCGCACCATCAAGGTGGTGGTAAGCACCGGCCCGGAGGAGGAGCTGGTGATGCCCGACCTGAGCAAGAAACCCCTTCAGGAGGCGCTGAACGAGCTGAACAAGCTGGGTGATTTCGAGGTGGACTTCACCACCCGCAGCGATTACCACGACACCATTGAAAAGGACTGCGTCATCTCCACCATCCCTGCCGCTGGCTCCACCATTGAGGAGGGGGACAAGATCTACCTGACCATGAGCCTGGGCAAAGCCAGCGAGCCGGTTGTGATGATTGACCTCCGGGGCATGACGGAGGAGAAGGCCCTGTCCGTTATCACCGATGACCTGGGCCTCACCGCCGGCCCTGTCCAATACTCCAGCAGCGACGAATACCCCGCCGGTCAGGTGTGGTTCCAGTCTGTTGCCGCCAAGGAGAAGGTGGAAAAGGGCACTGTGGTCAACATCATTGTCAGCACCGGACCCAGCGGCGGCGACCTTGCTCAGCCCGGCAAAACCATCCACTTTGACTTCCCGGACGACGGGTCGGTTATCACCGTCGAGGTTCGGGACGGCAATGGGAATGTGGTGTACGGCCCGGAGGAAAAGGATACCAACTTTGAGTCCGGCGTGGACTTCCCGGTGTCCGGTTCCGGCAGCGTGATCTATATCCTCTACGTGGACGGCCTGGAGTACAGCCGCCAGACGGTAGACTTCGGGGCGTGAGGATGGAAGGGATCATCATCAAGGCCCTCAGCGGCTTCTACTATGTGGACGACGGGCAGGGGATCACCCCCTGCCGGGGCCGGGGCCGGCTCCGCCACGAAAAGATCTCCCCCATGGTGGGGGACCGGGTGGTCTTTACCCAAACGGGGGAGGACCAGGGCGTCATTGACCAGGTGCTGCCCCGGAAGAATGAGTTCCACCGCCCTGCCGTGGCCAATATCGACCAGCTGGTCATTGTGGCCTCCCAGGCCGTCCCGGTGACCGACCCCTTCCTCATTGACCGGGTGATTGCCATTGCGGAGGGGAAGGGCTGCGAAAGCGTGATCTGCGTCAACAAGTGCGACCTGGCGCCTGGGGACAGCCTGGCGGACATCTACCGCGCCGCCGACTTTCCCACCGTTACCCTCAGCGCCCAGACGGGGGAGGGTGTGGAAGAACTGCGCCGCATCATAGCTGGAAAGGTATGTGCCTTTACAGGGAATTCCGGCGTTGGCAAGTCCAGCCTGCTTAACGCCCTGGAGCCCCAGGCGGCCATCCCCACGGGAGATGTGAGCGAACGGCTGGGCCGCGGGCGGCACACCACCCGCCACGTGGAGCTGTTCCGCCTGGGCAGCGGCACCCTGGCGGCGGATACGCCGGGCTTTTCCTCCTTTGACGTGGACCGGATGGAGCTGTGCCGGAAGGAGGAGCTGGCAGGGCGGTTCCGGGAGTTTGCCCCTTATCTGGATGAATGCCGGTTCCAGGACTGCGCCCACATCAAGGAACGGGGCTGCGCCGTGCTGGCGGCGGTGAAGGCGGGGAAGATCCCTCCCAGCCGCCATGACAGCTACGTCCGGCTCTACCGCCAGGCGGAGGAAATCCCGGACTGGGAACGGAAATGAATGGAAAGCAAAGCGACAGGACGCCCAGAGGCGCGCCCTGTCGCTTTTTGCGTATGGAAAGCGGGAAATGACGGTGTCATTCCCGCTTTTTCCTCCATATACTGGAATAGAATGAACAGGAGGGGAGGCTAAGTCAATGGGTATCGTGGTGGTACGTTCCCCCAAATGTCTGCGGGGTCTGCTGCGGAGAGTGTTCGGCCTGGGCCGGTGAGGGTCATACCGGTTCCCCCGTCCGCATATCATGTTCCAAAGCCAGGCGCTATCACCAATATGGAACAGGAGAGGACGAACATGGAACTGGAATTTGACCGCGACGTATTGGAGGGCTATCAGGTTGTAGCCGACGACACCATCTGCCAGGAGGAGACGATGGAGGCCATCGTCCCAGATGCCTGCCCGGACATCCTGCATATCACGGCGGTGTGTGGGCAGGCCTTCCTCGACCAGCGGCAGGCCAGGGAAGGGCTGGCCTGGGCCGGCGGCGCTATCCGGGCGGTGGTGCTGTACCGGCCGGAGGAAGGGGGCGGCCTGCGCCGGATGGAGGTGGCGCTGCCCTTTACCGCCCAGATGGATGCCCCTGGGCTGACAGAGGAGGGGACGGTGCACGCCCGCGTCCGGGTCCGCAATGCCGAGGCCCGCGCCCTCAACCCCAGGAAGGTGCTGGTGCGGGCGGAGGTGGTGGTGGAGCTGACGGCTTTCCAGCCCTGGCGGCAGGAGCTGTGCCAGAGTGTGCGGGAGCCGGAGGAGCACGGGGTGCAGCAGCTGTGCCGCCAGGAGGAGACCTACCACCTCTGCGCCGTGGAGGAGAAGCCCTTCCACTTTGGGGATCAGATCCGCTGCGGCGGCGAGGAGGGGGCCCAGCTGGTGTGCTGCCGGGTGGTTCCCGTGTGCAGGGAGAGCAAGCGCATTGGCAGCCGGCTCATTTTCAAGGGCACAGCGGAGCTCCAGCTGCTCACCCAGCAGCCGGGAGGGGCTCTGGCCGCCTTCCACGAATCCCGGGATTTTTCCCAGGTGATGGAGCTGCCCGCCCTGGGCGAGGGAGGGGACTGCTATGTGTCCCTGGAGGTGGCGCAGCTGTGCTGCCAGCCGGGGGGAGAGGACGGCCGCACCTGGGAGGTGGACATGGATCTGGTGGCCCAGGCCCAGGTGTGGTGCCGCCGCCCCCTGACGCTGCTGCAGGACCTGTACAGCACCAGCTGCGATACCCAGGTGGAGCGGGAGGAACAGCGGCTGGGACGCCTGGTGGAGGCGCCTGTCCGCAGCCTTGGGATTCGGGAGCTGTTGGAAACGGGTGCAACACCCAGAACGGTGCTGGACAGCTGGGTGACCCTGGGCCAGTTGACCCGCCGGAGGGAGGGGGAACAGCTGGTGCTGGAAGGGGAAGCCGGGGTGACGGTGCTGTGCCTGGACGATGGCGAGGAGATCCAGGCGGTGGAGCATACCGTCCCCATCAGCTGCCGGGTGGATGCGCCCCAGGGGGCCAGATGCTTCTGCCGCCTGGCCCCTCCGGCGGAGGTATACGCGGCGCCAACCGCCGGCGGGGTGGAGGCCAGGTTCACCGCCGAGGTGGAGTGCCTGATCCTACAGGAGCAGGGTACCTCCTGGGTGCGCTCCGCCGCTTTGGGAGAGGCCAGGAGCAAGGGGGAGGGGGAACAGCCCTCCGTGGTGCTGCGCCTGGCCGCCCCCGGCGAGGGGCTGTGGGAGCTGGCCAAGGCCTACGGCACCACCACCCAGCAGATCCTCCAGGCCAATGAGCTGGAGGAGGAGGAGCTGCCCGCCGGCCGGATGCTGCTGATCCCCAGCGCCCGGTAAAAAGGCCTGCCGCTCCCGCGCCGAAGGCACCCCCTTCGGCGCATTTTATTACAGGGGAAGTGGACAGGGGCATATCCCGGGGGCATGGCCCATATAGTGTATGGAAACCACCGGCTCGCTGGGCCGAAGGAGGAATTCAAGTGGAAGATCGCAAAATCTACGAGGATATCGCGCTTCGGACGGAGGGCGACATCTACATTGGCGTGGTGGGGCCGGTTCGCACAGGAAAGTCCACCTTTATCAAGCGGTTTATGGAGTCGCTGATTATCCCGAACATCGAAAATGTTTACCGCCGGGAGCGGGCCCGGGATGAGCTGCCCCAGAGCGGCTCCGGCCGCACCATCATGACCGCGGAGCCTAAATTTGTCCCGGAGGACGCGGTGACCGTGTCCATGGAGGGGGGCGCCGAGTTCCAGGTGCGGCTGATTGACTGCGTGGGCTACATGGTGGACGGCGCGGTGGGCCAGCTGGAGGGGGAGAACCAGCGGATGGTCAACACCCCCTGGTTTGACCACGAGATCCCCATGTCCCAGGCGGCGGAGGTGGGCACCAGGAAGGTGGTGGCGGAGCATTCCACCATCGCCATCGTGGTAACGACGGACGGCACCATCACCGACATCCCCAGGGAGGATTACGTGGAGGCGGAGGAACGGGTGATCGCCGAGCTGAAGGAGCTGGGAAAACCTTTCCTGGTGGTGCTCAATTCCGCCTACCCCAACTCCGACCGGGCCAGGGCCATCCGGGCGGACATTGCCCAGCGCCATCAGGTCAGCTGCGTGGCGGTTAACTGCCTGGAGCTGGAGGAAGGGGACATCAACGCCATCCTGAAGCAGGTGCTGTATGAGTTCCCCCTGAAGGAGCTGGACCTGTTTCTGCCCCCCTGGGTGGATGCCCTGTCCCAGGACCACCCCATCAAGGCGGCCCTGTACGCGGCCATCCGCCAGGGAGCCGCCCAGCTGCGGCGGATTCGGGATGTGGATCAGGCCATGGCGTCCATGGGGGAGTGCCAGCAGGTCAGCGGTGTGCGGGTCAACAACATTGATTTGGGCAGCGGTGTGGCCTCCGCCGTGGTGGAGCTGCCCAGGGCCCTGTTTTACGAGACCATCTCCCAGCAGTCCGGCTTCCAGATTGGGGACGACGGGGATCTGATGGCCCTGCTCACCGACCTGGCCAGGATTAAAACCTCCTATGACAAGGTGGCGGACGCTTTGAAAGAGGTGGAGGAGACGGGTTACGGCATTGTGGTGCCTTCGGTGGACTCCCTGGTGCTGGAGGAGCCGGAAATCGTCCGTCAAGGCGGGCGGTACGGCGTCCGGCTCAAAGCCAGCGCCCCCTCCATCCACATGATCCGGGCGGATATCGAGACAGAGGTCTCCCCCATTGTGGGCAGCGAGAAGCAGAGCGAGGAGATGATCCACTACCTGCTTCAGGAGTTTGAGGGGGACACGGGAAAGATCTGGCAGTCCAATATTTTCGGGAAATCCTTCCATGAGCTGGTGGGGGAGGATCTCAACGCCAAGGTCAAGCGGATGCCGGAGGACGCCAGGGAGAAGCTGCGGGAGACCCTGCAGCGGATCATCAACGAGGGCTCCGGCGGGCTGATCTGTATTATCCTATGAGTCCCGTTGCCGGCCGGACACCGGCCTGGCGCCGGGAACAGCCGCCCCGGAGGCCCGCCCATACAGGCGGGCCTCCGGGGCGGCTCTGCGCTGCCCGCGGGAAAATTAGTTTGAAGATCCAGGCAGGCTGTGGTACAATGAAGGGAAATAACGCCGAAACAAGGGAGGCCCCATTCATGACTCAGGAGAAAACCCGCTTTCTTTCCTACATCTGCCCCAAGTGCCGACAGTCGGTGATTGTGGAGCGGGAGGTGTTTGCCCTGGCGGCAGCCCCCGCCAAGATCAAGTGCCCCTGCGGCAAGTCGGAGCTGGAGGTGGAGTTCCTGCCCCAGCGGGTGCGGCTGGAGGTGCCCTGTGTGGCCTGTGGGCGGTCCCACACGGTGTCCTGCCCCTCCCACGCCTTCCTGCGGGAGCCCGCCCTGGCCTTTTCCTGCAAGGAATCCGGCCTGGACTGCTGCTACGTGGGGGAGGAGGGGCCGGTATACGCCGCCACCGCCCGCCTGGAACAGGCGGTGGACAAGCTGGACGACCCCCAGGACGGAGAGGATGGGGAGCGGCGCCCCTTCCTGGATGAGCTGGTCATGCACGAGGTGCTCTCGGAGATCAAGGACATTGCCGCCCGGGGCGGGATCTCCTGCGCCTGCGGCTCCAAGGCATGGACCTTCCGCCTGGGCTACAGCTCCATTGAGCTGGTCTGCGCCCAATGCGGGGCAGAGATGCGGATTCCGGCCGCTACCGCCGACGACATTGACGACATCTGCTGCAAGACAAGCCTGCTGATCCGGGGGAAGGAGTGAGGGACGTGAGCGAGTTCTACGAGTGGAAGGTGACGGTGGACTCCCGGGATGTGGACGGCAGCGGCTTCTGCAAGGCTTCCGCCCTCCTGGGCTATCTCCAGGAGGCGGCCACTCAGGCCTCCATCCACGGGGGCTTTTCCCGTGAGGCCACCCTGGAGGCTTACGGGGGCTTTTGGATGCTGACCCGGATGCGGTACCGGCTGGAGCGCCCGCTGCGCTGGTCGGAGGAGCTGACCATCCGCACCTGGCACCGGGGGGGAAGGGGCGCGTCCCTCTACCGGGATTATGATATTTTCGCCGACGGACAGCGGGTGGGGGAGTGCGTATCCCAGTGGGTGCTGGCCTCCCTGGCAGACCGGCGGCTGATCCGCCTGTCCACCGTTACCCATTTGGAGGGGACCGACGGCGGGGCGCTGTGCAAGACGGAGACCCTGCGGAAGCTGCGTATGCCCGAAACCATGGAGCAGGCCGCCGGGAGGCATATGAATTACAGCGATACGGACATCAACGGCCACGTGAATAATACCCGCTACGCCGACTTCGCCTGTGATGTCATCGGCGTCCGGGGCCCGGAAAAGGGGGAGTACGTGGCGGAGATGCAGATTGACTACCAGGCGGAGTGCCGCGCCGGGGAGGAGCTGACCCTGCTCCGGGGACAGGGCGGGGAGGCGCTGTTTGTCCAGGGCATGGATGATGAGGGAAAAAGCCGGTTCGAGGCGTCCATGATTTTGGACAAAGTGCTTCCTTGACAAGTGCAGCCGCCGGGCAGTACAATGAATCATTAGCATTTTACAGCCCCTTGTGGGCAGAGATGAAAGAAGGAGTTGTATCGTATGATCAATCAGGATGCCGCTCAGAAGTTTGTCAAGCAGGGCCTCACCTTTGACGATGTGCTGCTGATCCCCGCAGCCAGCAACGTGCTGCCCGCCGACGTCAATCTCCAGACCCAGCTGACCAAGAAGATCCGACTGAATATCCCCCTGATCAGCGCCGCCATGGATACGGTTACCGAGTCCCGGATGGCCATTGCCATCGCCCGCGAGGGCGGTATCGGCATCATCCACAAGAATATGACCATCAGCCAGCAGGCCGAGCAGGTGGACATGGTCAAGCGGTCTGAAAACGGCGTCATCACCAACCCCTTCTGGCTGGCTCCCGGCCACACGCTGGCCGAGGCCGACGAGCTGATGGCCAAGTACCGCATCTCCGGCGTGCCCATCTGCGACAACGGCAAGCTCATCGGCATCATTACCAACCGTGATATGAAGTTTGAGACCGACATGAGCCAGCTCATCGACAACGTGATGACCAAGGAAAACCTGGTCACCGCCCCTGAGGGTACCACCCTGGCCCAGGCCAAGGAGATCCTCCGCCGGCATAAGATCGAGAAGCTGCCCATCGTGGATCAGGACTTCCACCTCAAGGGCTTGATTACCATTAAGGACATTGAAAAGGCGGAGGTTTATCCCAACTCCGCCCGCGACGAGAAGGGCCGGCTGCTGGTTGGCGCCGCCATCGGCGCCACCGCCGACGTGCTGGACCGTGTGGCCGCCCTGGTGGAGGCCGGCGTGGACGTCCTGGGCCTGGATTCCGCCCACGGCCACACCCAGAACGTGTTGGAGACCGTCAAGCGGGTGAAGGCGCTGTACCCCGATGTGCAGCTCATTGCCGGCAACGTGGCCACTGCCGAGGGCACCCGCGCCCTGATTGAGGCTGGCGCCGACTGCGTGAAGGTGGGCATTGGCCCCGGCTCCATCTGCACCACCCGCGTGGTAGCCGGTATCGGCGTGCCCCAGATCACCGCAATCTATGACGCCGCCTGCGTGGCCGCCGAGTACGGCGTGCCTGTCATCGCCGACGGCGGGGTGAAGTTCTCCGGCGACATCGTGAAGGCCATTGCCGCCGGCGGCAGCGTGGTCATGCTGGGCTCCCTGCTGGCCGGCTGTGAGGAGGCTCCCGGCGATACCGAGATCTTCCAGGGCCGCCAGTTCAAGACCTACCGCGGCATGGGCTCCCTGGCCGCCATGAACCACGGCTCCAGAGACCGCTACTTCCAGGAGGCCAACAAGAAGCTGGTGCCCGAAGGGGTGGAGGGCCGTGTGCCCTATAAGGGACTGGCCAGCGACACCATTTACCAGCTGATGGGCGGCCTGCGGGCCGGCATGGGCTACTGCGGCTGCCACACCGTGGAGGAGCTGCAGTCCAAGGCCCAGTTTATCCAGATTACCGCTGCCGGGCTGCGGGAGTCCCACCCCCACGACATCTACATCACCAAGGAAGCTCCCAACTACACCATCAGCCGCGACTGATTTCATCTCTACGGGCCGCCCGAAAAGGGGCGGCCCGTTTTTCGTCCCGGGCGTGGCATGGGCTGGGGCTTTTTTTTCATGGGGGGATGTGGTAGAATAAAGGGAAATTGCTGCCGGAGACAGGAAAAAGGGAGGGCGGGCTGATGGTAAAGCTGGTTTTGGGCCGGGCTGGCGTGGGGAAGACCACACGGGTCCTGGAAGAGGTGTGCGCCTGCGAACCCAAGCACCGCCCGGTGCTTCTGGTACCGGAGCAGCAGTCCCATCAGGCGGAGCGCGCCCTGTGCCGGGCGGGGGGGGACGGAATCTCCCTCCGGGCGGAGGTGCTGTCCTTCAGCCGCCTGGCCAGCCGGGTCTTCCGCACTGCGGGGGGCGGCGCGGAGCCGGAGCTGGACGAGGGGGGACGGGTGCTGCTGATGTACCGGGCGGTGAAGGAAGTGTCCTCTCAGCTGCGGGTGTATAGCCGTCCATCCCGGCGGCCCGCTTTTTTGGAACACCTTCTGGAAACCATGGACGAGCTGAAAAGCTGCTGCGTCCAGCCGGAGCAGCTCCTCTCCGCCGGGGAGCAGATCGGCGGCCAGGAGGGGGACAAGCTGGCCGACCTGGGCCTGATTTTCGGGCTGTACCAGGCTTTGTCCGCCCGGGGGGCGCTGGACCCCAGGGACCGCCTCACCAGGGCGGCGGAAAAGCTGCGCCGGTGCGGCTGGGCAGAGGGCCGGGCCATCTGGCTGGACGGCTTTGTGGACTTTACCCCCCAGCAGCTGCTGGTGCTGGACGCCCTGCTGGATGGGGGCGCCCGG
Source organism: uncultured bacterium (assembly GCA_949293165.1). GTDB lineage: Bacteria > Bacillota > Clostridia > Oscillospirales > Oscillospiraceae > Lawsonibacter. The sequence continues at coordinate 918 of CASFCW010000005.1, read as the reverse complement.
CTTACCGTCACCCTGACCTGCGACCACCTGGAGGAGGATGAGGGGGGCAGCGGCATCTTCTCTCCCGCCAGACGGACGGCGGCCAAGGTGATGGAGCTGGCCCGGAAGCGGGGCGTCCCCTGCTCCTGTGAGACCGTGGAGGGGGCGGAATCCAGCCGCTGCCGGCCGCTTCGGCATCTGGAGGAGAACCTGTTCGCTGCCGGGGAACTGCCCCAGGTGCCGGCGGAGGGGGCGGTGGAGCTGTTCGCCGCGTCCACCCTGCGCTCCGAGGTGGAGTGGGCGGCCTCCCGCATCCGGGAGCTGGTGCGGGAACAGGGCCTGCGGTGGCGGGATGTGGGTGTGGCGGCCCGGGATTTTGGGACCTACCAGCCCCTGATTGAGGCGGTGTTCCCCCGGTACCAGGTCCCGGTGTTTACCAGCCGCATGTCCAATATTCTGGAAAAACCCATCCTTACCCTGGTGACCGCAGCCCTGGACACGGTTGCCAATGGATACCGGTATGAGGACATCTTCCGGTATCTGAAAACGGGGCTGACCGACCTCAGCCAGGAGGATCGGGACCTGCTGGAAAACTATGTGCTGAAATGGAACCTGCGGGGCAGCCGCTGGACGGGGAAGCGGCCCTGGACCATGCATCCCAAGGGCTTCGGTTTCCCTATGGAGGAGGAGGACCGGGCCCTGGTGGAGCGATTGGACGCCCTTCGCCGCCAGGTGGCCGGCCCTCTGGAGCGTCTGCGCACCAACCCATTGAAAAACGGAGACGGACAAGCAATTGCGCTTTACAGCTTTTTGGAGGAAATCGGTCTGCCGGAGCGGCTGGACAGCCTGGTGGAGGAGCTGAAAAAACGGGATCAGCCCACTCTGGCGGAGGAGTACCGTCAGCTGTGGGAGATCCTGTGCGGCGGCCTGGAGCAGTGC
>CASFCW010000004.1 GCA_949293165.1 uncultured bacterium | reverse complement strand
TGCAAGCAGTTTCTTCATTGTACTTTTTCCTCCATAAAAAATTTGACAGTCGGGCCTAAAGGCCTTATGTAATGATTTTACCAAAAAATTCATAAAATACAATGTTATTATTCACACAAAATGCGTAAAATCTTTCGCCTACCCGTCCATTTTACCAAATACGTTTTTAATAATTTGTAGGTTTTGCATAAAGTCCCATTTGCTGCTGTAATAAATTTCCATTGGGGCGCTTGGCGGAAAGCGCTTAAAGGGTTTGAAATTATAAGGCCGAGCCTATATAATTAGTCTGCCGTGGATGAGACGGCGGGGGAGTACGCCTGGTACAATGGGAAGATCATCGAGGCCTATTACTCCTCCAGCCACGGCGGCGCCAGCGAGAGCGTGGCCAATGTGTGGGGCTCCTCCCTGACCACCTATCCCTACCTTTGCGGGGTGGAGGACCCCTATGAGCAGGAGGTTGCCGACCGCAACTCCTATTCCTCCTGGAGCACCGATTACACCGCCCAGGAGCTGACCGCCCGCCTACAGAGCTACGGCTACGGCGTGGGCACTTCGGTGACATCCCTGTCTGTCACCTACTCCGACCTGGGGAATGTGATTGTCCTTGTGGCCCACTACGCCAACGGCCAGAGCAGCACCTTTAAGCCCACCAACATCCGCAGCGTCTTTGGCGTCCCCTCCATCCGCTTCGCCGTCAATGCCCCGCTGGGGGAGGGGGCGGAGGCCGAGGAGACCCCGGGCATCAACGGCAGCGGCCCCCTGGATCAGCAGGACAGCTACAGCGTCATCAGCGGCACAGGGACCGTTACGTCTGTGGACGCGGGGGATCTGTACGCCGTTTCCGGCTCTGGGAAGGTGGAGGCGGTGTCCGGCTCCGGCAGCTCCAGCGGCGGAACCACCGCGGGGACCACGGTGGAAATCTCTGCCGACCGCTATACCCTCAACGGCGCCGGCTTTGGACACCAGCTGGGTATGAGCCAGTACGGCGCCTACGCCATGGTGGAGCTGGGCTTTTCCTATGAGGAGATTATTGCGTTTTACTATCCCGGCGTTGTGGTAAAATGACCGGGGGAGAGGAAGTCAGACCATTGAAAACCGCGGATTTTGATTTTGAACTGCCGGAGGAACTCATCGCCCAGACCCCTCTGGAGCGGCGGGACGCCTCCCGGCTGCTGACCCTGGACAAAAATACCGGGGAGACCGGGCATTTCCACTTTTATCAGCTGCCCCGGTTTCTCCGCCCAGGGGACTGCCTGGTGCTGAATAACTCCCGGGTGCTGCCCGCCCGGCTCATCGGTCACCGGCTGCCCGGCGGCGGCGCCTGCGAGGTGCTGCTGCTCACCGACAAGGGGGACGGGGTGTGGGAGTGCCTGGTGCGCCCCGGCCGGAAGCTGAAACCGGGGGCGGAGATGTACTTCGGGGAAGGAAAGCTCACCGCCACGGTAGAGGGGGAGGTATCCGGCGGAAACCGCCTGGTGCGGTTCCACTACCAGGGGATTTTCCTGGAGGTGCTGGAGGAGCTGGGCAAAATGCCCCTGCCCCCCTATATCAAAGAGGCCCTTCAGGACAATGAACGCTACCAGACCGTCTATTCCAAGATCAACGGCTCGGCGGCTGCCCCGACGGCCGGCCTGCACTTCACGCCGGAGCTGCTTAACCAGATCCAGGAGATGGGGGTGAAGCTGTGTTATGTAACCCTCCATGTGGGCCTGGGCACCTTCCGCCCGGTAAAGGCGGAGGAGATCACCGACCATGAGATGCATTCGGAATACTGCCAGATTTCCCAGGAGGCGGCGGACATCATCAACCAGACCAAGGCCGGCGGAGGGCGGGTCATCTGCGTGGGCACCACCTCCTGCCGCACGGTGGAGAGCTTCGCCGCGGAGGACGGCACCATGTCTCAGGCGGCCGGCTGGACCAACATATTCATCTATCCCGGCTACAAATTCAAGGTTCTGGACGGGCTTATCACCAACTTCCATCTGCCCCAGTCCACCTTGATTATGCTGGTGTCCGCTTTGGCGGGGCGGGAGCATGTGCTGGCCGCATACCGTGAGGCGGTGGAAAAGCGGTACCGCTTTTTCAGCTTCGGCGACGCCATGCTGATTACCTGAACGAAGGAGTTTTTTTGTGTTTCGAGTCATCAAACAGGAGGGACGTGCCAGGCGGGGGGAATTCACCTGCCCCCACGGCACCGTCCAGACCCCCGTTTTTATGAACGTAGGCACCCAGGGCGCCATCAAGGGGGCGGTAGACGCCCACGACCTGAAGGAGATCGGCTGCCAGGTGGAGCTGTCCAACACCTACCACCTCCATCTCCGCCCCGGAGACCAGGTGGTCAAGGCGCTGGGCGGGCTGCACCGGTTCATGGACTGGGACGGCCCCATGCTCACCGACAGCGGCGGGTTCCAGGTGTTTTCCCTCTCCGGCCTGCGGAAAATCACGGAGGAGGGGGTTACCTTTGCCTCCCACATCGACGGACGGCGGATCTTTATGGGGCCGGAGGAGTCCATGGCCATCCAGTCCAATTTGGGCAGCGACATCGCCATGGCCTTCGACGAATGCATTGAAAACCCGTCCCCCCGGGAATACGTGGAGCGCTCGGTGGAGCGAACCACCCGGTGGCTGGAGCGGTGCGTGGCTGAGCACCGGCGGCTTAACGCCCTGCCGGACTGCGTCAACCCAGGCCAGATGCTGTTCGGCATCAACCAGGGGGGGACCTACGGCGACATCCGGCAGCGGCATATGGAGCAGATCGCCCGGCTGGACTGTGACGGCTTTGCCATCGGCGGCCTGGCGGTGGGGGAGCCCACCCAGGTGATGTATGAGATGATTGACATCGTGGAGCCCTGTATGCCCCGGGAGAAGCCCCGCTATCTCATGGGGGTGGGCACACCCTCCAACATCATCGAGGCCGTTGCCCGAGGCGTGGACTTTTTTGACTGCGTCATGCCCGCCCGGAACGCCCGCCACGGCAAGCTGTATACCTGGGAGGGCACCATCAACATTAAAAATGAGAAATACAAGCTGGACCCCAGGCCCATCGACGCCACCTGTACCTGCCCGGCCTGCCGCTCCTTCTCCCGGGCGTACCTGCGCCACCTGCTGACGGCGGGGGAGATGCTGGCTATGCGCCTGGCGGTGCTGCATAACCTGCATTTTTATAACCAGCTGATGGCCCGCATCCGCCAGTCTCTGGAGGAAGGTACTTTTGAAGCCTTCCGGGCCGCCTGCTCCGGCAAGCTGGACCGACCTGCCCAGGGGTGAAATCTGGAAGGATTTCCGGGAGACGGAATAAATTTTCCAAAAAGCCTTGTCAAATGATTGAATGATCGGTATAATATAAGGGCGCATTTTCCAATTATAGAACTTTTGGAGGGAACCAAGCAGCTATGGAAGGGTTAAGCAGCATTTTGTTGATCGTAGTCATGTTCGCCATGCTCTACTTCTTCATGATCCGCCCCGAGAACAAGCGGAAGAAGGAGGCCCAGAATCTTCGGGATTCTCTGGTTGTGGGCGATACGGTCACCACCATCGGCGGCATTACCGGCACCGTTTGCACCGTGAAGGAGAACACCGTTGTTATTGAGTCCGGCGCTGACCGGGTGCGGATTGAGCTGACCAAGTGGGCCGTGTCCAGCAAGGGCGAGGTCGCCAGCGAGTCCGCCCGCTGAAATCAGGTATGAATGGACGCCTCCCCGCATAGGATTTCGTGAAAACGGAATCCGCGGGGAGGTTTTGTTATGGGCAAGCGGGAGAAGAAACCGGAACAGACAGGCAGGGCCTGGATGAGTGTGATGGGGGAGCTGATCCGGGGCGGCGTGGTGGCCCTGGGCACAGCGGTGCTGGTGGTGCTGGCCGCGTCCATCCCCGCCGCCGGCGGAATCCTGGGGGAGGACCGGCTGTGGCAGGTGGTACTGGCGGCCTGTGTTTTGGGCGGGCTGCTGGGTGGCCTGTTTGCGGTGCGGGGCCTGGGAGGCGGCTCGCTGCCGGTGGGGGCGGGGGTTGGCCTGATCCTGTTTCTGCTGCTGCTGTCCCTGGGGTTTCTGCTGTATGACGAGGCTGCCCTGTCACAGGAGAGCCTGCTCATTCTGCTGGCCTGCTGCTGCGGCGGCGGGGTTGCAGGTATCCTGGGCCGGAAGCCCAGAAAAAAACGGAAAAGATAGATTGAAATATGAGTGAAGATATGCTACAATAAACGAAACCATATGCGAGTCCTTGGACTTGCAGTAATACAGGAGGAGATTCCCATGAAACACATTCAGACTTTGAACGGCGCCACTCTGAAGGCCAGCGCTGCCAAGGGCGGCTGCGGCGAGTGCCAGACTTCCTGCCAGTCCGCTTGCAAGACTTCCTGCACCGTGGCCAACCAGAAGTGCGAGAATCAGTAATCTGTTTTTGATGGGGAAAGGGCAGGTGTCAGCCTGCCCTTTTTCATGCTTGATAACCCCTCCCCACCCACGGACAGACGGGGAGGAAAAGGAGATTTTGGATATGATACATACCTTTACCGCCCTGGGGCAGTGCCTGGTGGCGGATGTAAACAGCGGCGCCGTCCATGTGCTGGACAAGCTGAGCTACGACGTGCTGTCCCTTCTGGACAAGCCTATGGAGGAGCAGTGCCCCCGGGAAGTGCTGGATCAGCTGAGCCAGTACCCCGCCCAGGATGTGGAAGAAGCCTGGGCGGAGCTGCGGGGCCTGCAGGAGCAGGGACTGCTGTTCTCCGACGACAGCTACGTGGACCCTGAGGCCGCCATGGCGCTGCCCAAGCAGGCGGTGGTCAAGGCCCTGTGCCTCCACGTGTCCCACGACTGCAACCTGCGGTGCAAATACTGCTTTGCCTCCACCGGCGACTTCGGCACCGGCCGGAAGGTAATGGATGGGGAGACCGCCAAGCGTGCCATCGACTGGGTGGTAGCCAAGTCCGGGAAGCGCCGGAATATTGAGGTGGACTTCTTCGGCGGGGAGCCTCTGATGGCGCTGGACACCGTAAAGGAGACGGTGGCCTATGCCCGTTCCCTGGAAAAAGAGCATGACAAGGTTTTCCGCTTTACCATTACAACCAACGGCATGCTCCTCAATGACGATACCATCGACTACATCAATCGGGAGATGTCCAACGTGGTGCTCTCCCTGGATGGGCGGCCCCAGGTCAACGACAACATGCGGCCCACCCCAGGCGGGCAGGGGAGCTATGACGTTATCGTCCCCAAGTTCCAGAAGCTGGTGGCCCAGCGGGGCAGCAAGGAATACTATGTCCGGGGCACCTTTACCCGGGAGAACCTGGACTTTGCCCAGGACGTAACCCACCTGGCCTCCCTGGGTTTCCGCCATGTGTCCGTGGAGCCCGCCAGCGGCCCTCTGGACGACCCCTTTGCCATCAAAAAGGAGGATCTGCCCCAGGTGGAGGCCGAGTATGAAAAACTGGCCCGGGAGCTGATGGGCCGGAAGGACGTCAACTTCTTCCACTTCAACGTGGATCTGGCCCAGGGCCCCTGCGTCATCAAGCGCCTGCGGGGCTGCGGAGCCGGTTGTGAGTATGTGGCTATCACCCCCGACGGCGACATTTACCCCTGCCACCAGTTTGTGGGGAAGGAGGAATACCGCCTGGGCAGTGTGTTCGACGGCTCCTTCAACATGGAGATCTCCGGCCAGTTTGCCAACCAGAATATCTATACCCGTCCCGCTTGCCGGGAGTGTTGGGCGCGGTTCTATTGCAGCGGCGGCTGCTCCGCTTCCAATCTGCTGGTCAACGGCGACATCAGCCAGTCCAACGAGGTGGCCTGCGAAATGGAGCGCAAGCGCCTGGAGTGCGCCATCGCCCTGAAGGCCATTGCCGCCGGTATGGGCGGGGAGGAGGCCTCCGCTCGCGATAATACAGGGTGCAATCAATGCTCCGGCTGTGAGGATTGATCTACAAACTGGAATCATCTGATTCTGTTGCATATTCCGTAGAAAATACCTGTAAATCACCATTCTTTTTGGTGATTTACAGGTATTTTTCTTTGCTAATCATTTCGTCTGTTTCCTGGATTGACATAACGCAATTTACATAAAATTGGAGATGTAAAACAAAATATCGAAAAAGACGACAAAACCCCTTGCGAACTTTTGGAAAGCACGCTATAGTAAGAATGGACAGGCCCGGGGACTATACAACTCCCGCCCCCGGCGTCTATTTCCCGGCTTCCGGTCATAGGCTGAACCAGTGAGGTGACAGCGATGACCGAGCGCCGTGGGATGAAATGGGACATATTCGGCTTTCCCCTGGGGACAGTGTGTGTGCTGGGGGCGGCCTTTTTGTTGGGCGGCATACTGGGCGGCTGTATGGCGGGGCTGATGCCCCAGGCCTCGGCTCAGGCGCTGTCAGATTACCTGATTCAGTATCTCCAGCTGGCCCGGGACGGGGCGCTTGCGCCCAGCCTGTGGTCCATGCTTTGGGAGCAGTACCGGTTTCTGATTGGGATTGGGCTGCTCAGCCTGACCGCCCTGGGGGCGGTGGGCATCCCTGCGCTGTTTGCGGTGCGCGGCTTTCTCCTGGCCTTTTCGGTAGGCGGGTTCTGCCGGGTGTTTGGCCCGGCCGGGCTGGCGCCGGCCTGGTTCCTGTTCGGGGTTCCGGCCTGCCTGTGGGCGCCGGCCCTGTTTCTGGCTGGCGCCGGCAGCTTGGAGCGCGCCTGTGAAGGGCTGGCCCGGTCGGCCGATCCCGGCCGCGGACGGCGCAGCGGCCCGGGAAAGCGGGCTATGGCAGGATTGCTGATGTGTGGGGCGGTGCTGCTGGTGTGTGTGCTGCTGGAGTATTGGGCGCTGCCCGCCCTCATTGGGGCGGCTGCCGGGTTTGTGTTGTGAGGATGAAGGAAAAGGGAGTTGTGGGTGTGACGGAGTGGCTGGATCTATATGAGGAATACCTGACGGAGGAGAAGAAGGCTTCCCCCAACACCGTCAGCTCCTATCTGCGGGATATGACGCAGTTTTCCCGCGCCATGAAGGACCGGGGGATTGAGCTGGCCCACGTGGAGCCGGAGGATGTGGAGGAGTACATCTCCGGTCTGTCTGGCCGGGGAAAGTCGGCCGCTACGGTAACCCGCTGCGTGGCGTCCATCAAATCCTTCTATAACGCCATGATTCAGCTTGGGGTGGTGGAGTCCAACCCGGCCAAGGGGATCACCCCGGTAAAGGTGGAGCGCAGGCTGCCCCAGGTGCTCACCGGCCGGGAGGTGGAGCTGTTTCTGGAGCAGCCCCAGGGCACCGATGCCAAGGGCTGCCGGGATCGGGCCATGCTGGAGCTTTTGTACGCCACCGGCATCCGGGTCAGCGAGCTGATTGCGCTGGATGTGGAGGATCTGAACCTGTCGGCGTCCATGCTGCACTGCGCCAGCAAGGGGCGGGAGCGGTCCATCCCCCTGTATCCCGCGGCGGTGCGGGCCCTGGGGGAGTATGTCCATCGGGTGCGCCCCCAGCTGGTGGATTCACAGGAGGAACGGGCCCTGTTTGTCAACATGAATGGGGACCGGATGAGCCGCCAGGGCTTCTGGAAGCTGATTAAGCATTATCAGGAGAAGGCGGGGATTGAGAAGGACATCACCCCTCACACGCTGCGCCATTCCTTTGCGGCCCATCTGCTGGAAAACGGCGCCGATCTGCGGGCCATCCAGGAGATGCTGGGCCATGCGGACATCTCCTCCACCCAGATTTATTCCCGCCTGGTCAATCAGAAGCTGAAGGACGTTTACTTAAAGGCCCACCCCAGGGCGTAAAAGATCTGTGTTCCGGTATAAAGACAGAAAAAAGGAGCGGCATATGCCGCTCCTTTTTTATCGGCCGAGGCCGAACGTTGGCGCAAGTGAGCCTGTAAGCCGGGTTCTGTCTTTTAAGACAGCCATCTATCTCGACGCGCCGTCGCCAGCGCGCTCCAGCCGCCTCCCTGGGACGGTCGGGCCAACCTGCATGTCCCTCCACGGCGTTGCTCCGGATAGAGTTTACAGCGACGGGCGCTTCCACGCCGTCGGGTGAGCTCTTACCTCACCTTTCCACCCTTACCCGAAGCCGGCAAGCCGGCGCCGGGCGGTATATCTCTGTTGCACTTTTCCTAGGGTCGCCCCCGGCAGGTGTTACCTGTTATCCTTGCCCTGCGGAGCCCGGACTTTCCTCACATGCGGGCCTTTCGCCCCGCCTGCGCGGCTGTCCAGCTTACTTGCGCTATCCATAATAGCGTATAATACGGGGATTGTCAAATGGGGAATCGCCTTGACAAACGGTCACTCTCGTCGTAAAATGGACCCATCTTGTCGATTTGTGTAAGAAAGCGCAGGTGAAACGGGTTGAATTGTGCATATTGTACCAGCCAGGTCTGCCAGACGCGCCGGCGGGACGGGCTGCCCGAAAATTGCCCCATGGGGGACGCCGGACGGGTGGAGGCAGACTGCGGCTGTTACCATCTGGAGGAGAACCAGGCCTTTTACGCCGACTCCATCGAGAGTATGAAGCAATCCTTTGGCAGGATGCCCCGGATCATTGAGGCGGTGAATTTCTGCCGGCTGAGAGGGTACCGGAAAATAGGCGTGGCCTATTGCAGCGGGGCGCTGAAAAAGGGGATTGCCGTGGCGCAGGTTTTTGAAAAGCACGGGTTTGAGGTCGTGTCAGTAGGCTGTAAGCTGGGGGGATTTTCCCCGGAGGAGCTGATTGACGGCCTGCCTGTCCCGCCCGCCCAGGGGGAGACCGGTCGGCCCAGGCGCGCCATCTGCAATCCCATTGGCCAGGCCCGGTTCCTCAATGAGCAGGGGACGGATTTCAATGTTGTGGTGGGGCTGTGCGTGGGACACGACAGCCTGTTTTTTCGCTACTCCCAGGCGCCTGTCACCGTGGTGGTGCTGAAGGACCGGCTGTTCCCGCACCAGTCGGACCCCTCTGACCAAGCTGCTATGGAATGGAGCCAGACGCTTTGTGAAATAGAACCGTAAGAGAAGGAAGGAGAAACAAATCATGAAACAAGAACTGCTGCTTGCCGGACTTTGCCTTGCCCTTCTGGCAGGGTGCGGGGGGGAGCCGGCCGCCTCCCAGAGCCAGGGGGATGGGAGCGCCAGCCAGAGCGCCCAGGGGAGCCAGGAACAGGCCGGCACCCACACCATTGTGGATATGGCGGGCAACGAGGTGACGCTGCCGGTGGAGATCAACTCCATTGTGGACACCTGGTCTGCCGCCACCGACGCCCTGTTTAATCTGGGCGCAGCGGACAAGCTGGTCTCCGCCCATTCCGCGGCGGTGTCTGAAGTGAGCCTGCTGGTTGATCCGGAAATGGCCGGCCTGGAGGATTACTCCAAGGCCACGGCAGAGGAGATGCTCAAGCTCAACCCCGACCTGGTCATTGTCAGCAACGACGACAAGTTCCAGGAGATGCAAAATGCCGGGCTGAATGCCGTCAATCTGATGTACAACACCTATGAGAAGTTCCAGCAGTCCACCCTGATTATGGGTGAAATCCTGGGGGAGGAGTACATGGAGCGCGCCCAGGCGGTGGTAGACTATACTGATTGGGTGACAGAGACGCTGTCCAACGATTTGAAGGACGTGGCGGAGGAGGACAAGCCCGTGGTCTACTATGTCATGGGTTCCAGCGCCGACAGCCTTTATTCCACCTGTGGCGGCGACAGCATCATCGACGAGTGGGTCACCATGGCAGGGGGCAAGCTGGCTACCGCTCAGCTGGGCAGCGGCATGGGCCTGAAGGATGTCTCCGCGGAGGAGATTCTGGCCACCAATCCTGATGTAATCATGATTGACGGCGACGCTGCCGCCGAGGTTCGGGATGCCTTCTACAACAGCCCTGAGTGGAGCGGGATCAGCGCGGTGGAAAATGAAAAAATCTACTGCATCCCCAAGGGCTGCTTCTGGTGGGGCCGTCTGTGCGGCGATACCCCGCTCCAGGCGCTGTGGGCCGCTTCCATTCTGTATCCCGATCAGGTGAGCTATGATATCAGGGAGGAGACCGCCAACTATTATTCTCAATTCAAGCAGTGCGACCTCACCGATGAGCAGCTGGATTCGCTGCTCCGGGTAGATCTGCTGCCCTGAGCCGGACCGTAAACCGCAGCTTTTCCGCCGCCCCGGAGGGATTCCGGGGCGGTTTTTTGCCGCAGGGGAAGTTTGCGGGAAAGATGAGTTGCAATTGAAAAGGTGGGCGCACTATGGTATAATAACCGCAAAGCCGTTATTATGCTTTGCTCTAAGGCCCTTTTTCTCGCCCCTGGCGGGGCAACCGAAAAAGATGGCGATTATACCACGCTGAGCTTCGGGCCGCGGCTGGGCAGACAGAACTTGATTGGATGGAAGGAGTATGGATTCTATGTCCACCATTAACGAATATTTGAACGAGTTGAAAGGACGCTCTGTAACGGTAATCGGTATGGGCGTCAGCAATGTTCCGCTGATTAAAATGCTGCTCCGGGCCGGGGTGGATGTAACGGTGCGGGACAAGGCCAGCCCGGAGAAGGTGGCTGAGCAGGTCCAGGAGCTGGAGAGCCTGGGCGCCCACACCATTCTGGGGGCGGGGTATCTCCAGGACCTCCATGAGGACGTAATTTTCCGCACCCCCGGTCTCAGCCCCAACACCCCGGAGCTGGCGGAGGCGGTGGACCATGGCTCCGCCCTCAGCTCTGAGATGGAGGTGTTCTTCCATACCTGCCCAAGCCACCTGATCGCCGTCACCGGCAGCGACGGCAAGACCACCACCACCACCATCATTTCCGAGTTTTTGAAGGAGGCTGGGAAGAACGTCTATGTGGGCGGCAACATCGGCAAGCCCCTGCTGCCTGACGTGGCGGATATGGATTCGGAGGATTACTCCGTGCTGGAGCTGTCCTCCTTCCAGCTGATGACTATGGAGCAGAGCCCCCATGTGGCGGTGATTACCAATCTCAGCCCCAACCACCTGGATTACCACCACACCATGGAGGAGTATATCCGGGCCAAGAAAAATATCTTCCTCCACCAGGGAGCGGAGGACCGCCTGGTACTCAATTATGACAACGCCATCACCCGCCAGCTGGCCCAGGAGGCGGTTTGCCCCGTGACCTGGTTCAGCCGGAAGGAGCGGTTGGAGGAGGGCGTCTACCTGCGGGACGGCGCCATCTGGCTGACCAACCAGCAGGGCAGCCGGGAAGTGCTGCCGCTGGAGCTGATTCAGCTCCCCGGCGAGCACAATATCGAAAACTATATGGCGGCCATTGCCGCTGTGGACGGCCTGGTGCCCGACAAATGCGTCCGGGCTGTGGCCCAGCGGTTCAAGGGTGTGGAGCACCGGATTGAGTTTGTCCGGGAGGTCAATGGGGTACGCTATTATAACGACTCCATCGGCACCAGCCCCACCCGCACCACGGCCTGCCTGGACTCCTTCCCCCAGAAAATCATTCTCATTGCCGGCGGCTACGACAAGGGGGTTCCCTTCGACCAGCTGGGCGTGGAGATTGTGGCCAAGGTGAAGGCCCTGGTGCTCACCGGGAATACCGCACCCGCCATTCGCAAAGCGGTGGAACAGGCCCCCGGCTACGCCCAGTCCGGCCTGGTGGTACAGGATACGGAGGATCTGGCCCACGCGGTGCTGGCCGCCAGGGATTTGGCCAGCCAGGGGGATGTGGTCGTGCTGTCCCCGGCCTGCGCCGCTTTTGACCAGTTCAAAAACTTTATGGAGCGCGGCAAGGTATTCAAACAGCTGATTCAGCAGCTGTAAGCATAGGAGGCGCCGGATTTTGGATTACCAGAATACGTTGGGCCGTCTGTGCGGCCTGTCCGGCCCCAGCGGCTACGAGGGCCAGGCTGCCCAGGCGGCGCTGGAGCTGCTGCGTCCCCTGGTGGACGAGGCCCGGGTGGACCGGATGGGCAGCGTGGTGGGGGTGCGCCGCTGCGGGAAGCAGGGGGCGCCATCCCTTTTGCTGGACGCCCACCTGGATGAGATTGGGTTCCTGGTCACCGGGCATGAGGATGGCTTTCTCCGCCTGAATCAGGTGGGGGGCGTGGATGTGCGGATGCTGCCTGACCGGGAGCTGACGCTGCTCACCCAGCCTCCCATCATCGGTGTGGTGACCTGCCTGCCCCCCCATATCCAGGAGCGGGAGGATCATGACAAGGCCATCCCCATGGAGGAGCTGTACCTGGATGTGGGCCTGTCCCAGGAGGAGGCCCTGTCCCGGATTCCCGTTGGTACGCCGGCGGTGTACCGCGCCGGCTGCTTCCCTCTGGGGGATCAATTATTCTGCGGCAAGGCCCTGGATGACAGGGCCTGCTTTGCCGTTTTGTTGGACGTGCTGGAGCGATTGAAGCATGTCCCCCTGGATGTGGATTTGTATGTGCTGGGCAGCACCCAGGAGGAGACCCACAGCACGGGGGCCATTACCGCCGCCTACGGCATTGCACCGGACGCCTGCGTGGCGGTGGATGTCACCCACGGCGACTCCCCGGACGCATCCAAGGATCAGACCTTCCCGCTGGGGAAGGGGCCTGTCATCGGAATCGGGCCAAACTGCACCCCCTGGATGACCCGTTATATGGAGCGGACGGCCCGGGAAGGGGAGATCCCCGTCCAGCGCGAGGTCATGTCCGGCTCCTCCGGCACCAACGGCTGGCCCCTGCAAATTCTGCGGGAGGGGGTGGCTACGGCAGTGCTGTCCCTGCCCCTGCGGTATATGCATACGCCGGTTGAGACGGTCAGCCGCCGGGATCTGGAGCAGACCGCCTGCCTGTTGGCCGCCTTTGTCTCCGGCTTTGGAAAGGAGGCCTCCCGGTGGAAGAACTGAAAACCCTATGCGCCCTAAATGGGGTGTCCGGCGACGAGGATCTGGTGCGGGACTACCTGGCGGAACAGGCCCGGCCCTGGGCCGACTCCATCCGTACCGACGCCCTGGGCAACCTGATTGTGCACAAGCGGGGGGCGGTGTCCGCCCCCAACCGGCTGATGCTGTGCGCCCACATGGATGAGGTGGGGCTGATTGTGACCCGGGTGTGCGACGACGGCTTTTTGAAGTTCGACTTCGTGGGCGGGGTGGACCGCCGGGTGACCCTGGGCAAGGAGGTATTCCTGGGCCGGGATCGTGTCCCCGCTGTGGTGGGGATGAAGGCGGTACACATGCTGTCCGCCGAGGAGCGGAAGCGAATCCCCAAAACCGAATCCCTCTATCTGGACATCGGCGCATGGGATCGCCAGTCTGCCCTGGCTCTGGTGGAGCCGGGCACCTATGGCGCCTTCGCCCCCCGGGCGGAGCTTTTTGGAGACGGGATGTTCCGTGCCAAGGCCATCGACGACCGGGTGGGCTGCTGGGTCATGCTCCAGCTGCTCCGGGAGGAGCTGCCCATGGATGTGACCTTTGTGTTCACAGCCCAGGAGGAGGTGGGTACCCGCGGGGCCTTTGCCGCCTCTTTCTCCGTTGCGCCGGAGGTTGCTCTGGTGCTGGAAACCACTACCGCCGCCGACCTGCCCTCTGTGGAGCCCTTCCGGCAGGTGTGTGCCCCCGGCAAAGGGCCTGTCATCTCCTATATGGATGGGGCCACCATTTATGACCGGGAGCTGTACCGCACCCTCTGCCGCTTGGCGGAGGAGAACGGCATCCCCTGGCAGACCAAGGAATATCTGGCTGGCGGAAATGACGCCCGCACCATCCAGCGCACCAAATCCGGTGTACGGGTGGCAGCACTGTCGGCAGCGGTGCGCTATCTGCACGCCCCTGTCAGTGTGGGCAGCACGGCGGATTTCCGCAACCTGCTGGCCTTGACGCGGCTGTTTGTGGCAGAAGTGGCCAAGGCGCCCGCCTGGAAATAAGAGAGGAATTGCTATGGAAGAGATCAATCTGCTGGAAACGCTGGTGGCTGCCCACGGCCCTTCGGGGGATGAGGCGGGCATCCGCGCGGTCATAGAGGAGGCGGCCCGCCCCTACGCCGATGAAATCACCGTCGACGCCATGGGGAACCTGATCGTCCACAAAAGGGGGGAAGGGCCGCGGGTGATGCTGTGCGCCCATATGGACTCCATCGGCCTGGTGGTCACCCACGTGGAGAAGGAGGGCTTTGTCCGCTTCGGCACGCTGGGCGGCATCGCGCCCCAGGAGATGCTTTATACCCCCGTGCGTTTCCGCGGCGGGGTGCGGGGCGTAATTGCCCGGGAAGAGAAGGGCGACGAGGAAAAGGTCAAGCTGCAAAATTGCTACCTGGATCTGGGTGCGGGCAGCCGGGAGGAGGCCCTCTCCATGGTGTCCTTGGGGGATACCGCCGTCTATGATACCCCGTGCAGCCAAAACGGGGATAAGATTGTCTCCCCCTACCTGGACAACCGGATTTCCTGCGCCATCCTGCTGCAGGTGCTGGCCGGACTGACGGACTGCCCCAACGACCTCTATCTGGTGTTTACCGCCCAGGAGGAGGTGGGTACCCGCGGGGCCAAGACAGCGGCCTGGGGGATTGACCCGGATTACGCCCTGGCGGTGGATGTCACCGATGTGGGGGACACGCCCGGCTCCCAGCGGTACGGGACCGCCCGCCTGGGCGGGGGAGCGTCCATCAAGGTAATGGATCGCTCCGTCATCTGCCACACGGCGGTGGTGGAGCGGCTGAAACAGCTGGCCCAGGAGCGGGAAATCCCATTCCAGATGGACATTATGCGGGGCGGCGGCACCGACGCCGGCGCCGTCCACACCACCCGCCTGGGCGTGCTCACCGGCGGCGTGTCTGTCCCATGCCGGTATATCCATACGCCGGTGGAGATGGCCAGCTGGAAGGATGTTCGTGCCTGCCGGCAGCTGCTGTCCGCCTTTGTTGCCGGGAAACTGCCCCCTGTTGAGGGATAAAATACAAAAGAGAAAGTGTAACGTGAAATGAGTTTACAGATCAGCAAACAGGTTTATGCCCTGGGCCGCCAGGCCCGGGAGGAGCTGGCGGAGCAGTTTGCCCGCATTGATGAAATCGCCCAGCAGAATTCCGCCCGGGTGCTGGAGGCCTTTCAGGACCACCGGGTGGCCGAGGCCTATTTTGCCGGCACCACCGGCTATGGCTACGACGACCTGGGCCGGGACAAGCTGGAGGAGATTTATGCCCAGCTGTTTGGTACGGAGGCCGCCCTGGTCCGCATCCAGTTTGTCAACGGCACCCACGCCATTGCCTGCGCCCTGTATGGGGCGCTGAAGGCCGGGGATGTGCTGGTGTCCGCTGTGGGAGCCCCATACGACACCCTGCTGGGTGTTATCGGCGCGGTGGACAAGGGGCACGGCTCCCTGAAAGACTACGGCGTGGAATACCGTCAAGTAGAATTGCTTGACAATAAGCCGGACCTGGAGGGGATGGCCAAAGCGGCCGCCGACCCCAGGGTGAAGGTGGTGCTGATCCAGCGTTCCAAAGGCTACTCCACCCGGGCGTCCCTGTCTGTTGAGGAGATCGGGGAGATGTGCCGGGTGATCAAGCAGGCCAATCCCAACGTGGCCATCCTGGTAGACAACTGCTACGGAGAATTTGTGGAGACCCTGGAGCCTACCCATGTGGGGGCTGACCTGGTGGTAGGCTCGCTGATTAAAAATCCCGGCGGAGGCCTGGCCCCTACCGGCGGCTATATCGCCGGGCGGCGGGATCTGGTGGAGGGCGCGGCCATGCGTCTGACGGTGCCTGGAATCGGCGGGGAATGCGGCAGCTCCCTGGGCAATAACCGTTTGCTGTATCAGGGCCTGTTTCTGGCGCCCCACACGGTGGCCCAGGCGGTAAAAACGGCTGTGTTTGCAGCGCGTGTGATGGAGCTGCTGGGCTATGAGACGGAGCCCGTTTCCAGCGCGGTGCGCCATGACATCATCCAGATGATCCATATGAAGGAGCCGGAGGCGCTGAAGCGCTTCTGCCGCGGCATCCAGATGGGCGCGCCGGTGGACTCCTACGTGACCCCGGAGCCCTGGGACATGCCGGGGTACGACTGCCCCGTGATTATGGCGGCGGGGGCCTTTATTCAGGGCGCTTCCATTGAGCTGTCTGCCGATGCGCCCATGCGGCCCCCTTACACCGTGTATCTCCAGGGCGGCCTGACCTTCGAGTCAGGCATGCTGGGCGTTCTGCTGGCGGTGCAGCAGCTCATCGGCCAGGCATAGGCCAAGCCGCCCCCCACATAGGCTGTTGCCGAGGGGGTGGGCGCGTGAAATCAGCCAAACGGACATACCGGCGGTTCCGCCGGGAGATGGCCCGCTCCCGTCTGTCCGGCGGAAAGCGGGCGGGGAGGCGGGGCCCGCTGGCGGCCGCCGCGGTTACCCTGCTCATCGCCTTGACGGTGGCTGCGGGGTGCACCGCTGTGCTGGAAGCGCGGCTGCGCCCTATGGTGGTGACCGTGGCCCAGGCCCAGGCGGAGCAGATGCTGGCCGCGGTGATTGAGACCTGTGTACTGGACACCATGGAGCAGGAGGGGGCGGGCTACCAGACCTTCGTCCGGATCCACCGGGACGAGGATGGCGCCATCAATTCCCTGACAACGGACATTGCCGGCATGAACCGCCTGCGGGCCAGGCTGATTGAGGCGGTGCTGGAGGTGCTGGAAGGGATAGACGTCTCACAAATCCAGATCCCCCTGTGCAGCCTGCTGGATTTTGATATCCTGTGGGGGCTGGGCCCGTCCCTGAAAGTCCACGCTATGACGGTGGGGTCGGTAAACGCGGAATTTACCAGCCAGTTCTCCTCCGCCGGCGTCAACCAGACGCTGCACGAGATTGATCTGGAGGTGACGGTGCCCGTCACCCTGATGCTGCCTGGCGGGGCGGTGGAGACGGTCAGCCGTACCAGCCTCTGCGTGGCGGAAACGGTAATCGTGGGCCAGGTGCCCGATGTCTGCTGGCCGTCCGCCTCAGGCTGAGAGAAGAAGGAGGAAGCCATGACCACAGAAGAGGAAATTCTGGCCCTGCGCCGCCAGCTGGAGCAGGCCAATGAGGAATACTATGTCCAGGACAGCCCCACCATGTCCGACTACGACTACGACCACCTGCTCCGCCGCCTGGAGGAGCTGGAGCAGGCCAACCCCCAGTGGGCCACCCCTGACTCGCCCACCCAGCGGGTGGGGGGGAAGGCGCTGGAATCCTTTCAGCAGGTGACCCACCGGGTCCCCCTGGAATCTTTGCAGGATGTATTCGACTATGAAGAACTGCGCCAGTTTGACCAGCGGGTTCGGTCCGCCGTCTCCCAGGTGGAGTACGATGTGGAGCCCAAGGTGGACGGTTTGTCCGTGGCCCTGGAATACCAGGACGGGCAGTTTGTCCGGGGGGCTACCCGGGGAGACGGGCAGGTGGGAGAGGATGTGACGGAGAACCTGCGGACTGTAAGGTCTATTCCCTTGCGCATCCCTGATATGCCTGGCACTTTGATTGTCCGCGGCGAAGTCTATATGCCCAAAACCGTATTCCACCACCTGAATCGGCAGCGGGAGGAACGGGGCGAGGCCTTGTTTGCCAATCCCAGAAACGCGGCTGCCGGCTCGCTCCGTCAGCTGGACCCCAAGGTGGCGGCCAAGCGTCGGCTGGACATTGCGGTGTTTAACGTGCAGTGGGCCGATGCAATCGCCTTTGAAACCCATGAGGAAAGCCTGGACTTCCTGAAAGAGAAAGGCTTTAAAGTAATTCCACATTACATCTGTTCGGACGTGGAGCAGGCCATCGGGCAGGTGGAGGCCATCGGAGAGGGCCGTGAGGCCTTCCCCTTCGACATTGATGGGGCGGTTATCAAGGTCAACCGTCTGGCGCAGCGGGATGTGCTGGGCAGCACCGCCAAGTTCCCCCGGTGGGCCGCGGCCTATAAATACCCCCCGGAGGTGAAGCCGTCCCGGGTGGTGGACATTGTAATCCAGGTGGGCCGCACCGGTGTGCTGACCCCCAAGGCGGTGCTGGAGCCTGTCCGGCTGGCGGGCACCACCGTTACCAACGCCACCCTCCATAATCAGGATTTTATTGCCGAGAAGGATATCCGCATCGGTGATACCGTGCTGGTGCGGAAGGCGGGGGAGATCATTCCTGAGGTCCTGTCGGTGGTGGAGGACGAGCGGCCGGCGGAGGCGGTACCCTACCGGTTTCCCACGGCCTGTCCGGTGTGCGGCGCGCCGGTGCAGCGGGAGGAGGACGGCGCCCATATCCGGTGCACCGGGGCGGAATGCCCCGCCCAGCTGCTGCGAACCCTGGCCCACTTTGCCAGCCGGGACGCCATGGATATTGACGGGCTGGGCATTGCCGTGGTGGAGAATCTGGTGGCCGGCGGGCTGGTAAAGACGCCGGGTGACCTGTATTTCCTCCGGGCAGAGGATGTGGAGGGGCTGGAGCGGATGGGGAAGAAGTCCGCCCAAAACCTGATGGAGGCCATTGACCGCTCCCGGAGCCGGGACCTGGGCCGTCTGCTCTTTGCCCTTGGTATCCGCCAGGTGGGCCAGAAGGCCGGCAAGGTGCTGGCCGCCCATTTCGGCACCATGGAGGCCATCCAGAAAGCCACGGAGGAGGAGCTGTGCGCCGTCAGTGATATCGGCGCCATCACCGCCAAAAACATTGTGGAATGGATGTCCAGTCCCCAGGGGGCCCATTTGATTGCCCGCCTGCGGGAGGCGGGCGTGAATATGGAGGCGGCCCAGCAGGGGAGCGACCAGAGGTTTGCCGGCATGACCTTTGTGCTCACCGGCACCCTGGAGGGCTTTACCCGGGATCAGGCCGCCGCCATGATTGAGGACCGGGGCGGGAAATCCGCCTCCTCCGTGTCCAAAAAGACTACCTACGTGGTCGCGGGTGAAGCCGCCGGCTCCAAGCTGCGGAAGGCCCGGGAGCTGGGCGTCCCCGTGCTGACGGAGGCGGAATTTACAGCGATGCTGGAATAAGAGAAAGGGGAGAGGGCTTTGAATCGCGGCTACGGCTATATTGCCATTGCGTTGTTCTTTTTCGGCACCTTCGAGGTGGTGCTGAAGTTTATTGCCGGGCAGATCAATCCCATTCAGCTGACCTTTACCCGGTTTTTCCTGGGCTTTTTGGTGCTGCTGCCCATGGCTGTCAGCACGCTGAAAAAAAGAGGCAAGCGGCTGGACGGGAAAACCATGGGGTACTTTGCCTTCCTGGGCTTGATCGGCATTGCCATCTGTATGCCTATGTACCAGCTGTCGGTGGCCTATCTGGACTCCGCGGTGGTGGCCGTGCTGTTCAGCTGCAACCCTGTGTTTGTCACCTTCCTGGCCTTCCTGATTCTGGGGGAGCCGGTTCGGGGCCGGCATATCGCCGCCCTGGTGTTGGAGGTGCTGGGCACCATTGCCATTATCAATCCCCTGGAGACTAAGCTGAATGTGCTGGGCGTGGTGCTGATCCTGACGGCCACGGTGCTGTTTTCCTTCTACGGCGTGATGGGGAAGCGGAAGGTGGCGGAGCTGGGAGGGCCGGTGGTGACCTGCTTCGGCTCCTTTTTCGGCAGCATGATTATGCTGCTGCTGATCCTGCTGACCCATATCCCACCGGTGGCCGACGCCATCATCCAGGCGGGGCTGCCCAACTTCGCCAACATCCCCATTGTGGCGGGCTACACCCTGGAAAACCTGCCCTTCGTGCTGTACGTATCTGCCGGCGTGGCCGGCCTGGGCTTCTGCGCCTACTTCATGGCCATGGAGTACCAGCCTGCCAGTGTGGTGTCCCTGGTGTACTTCTTCAAGCCCGCCTTGTCCCCCATCCTGGCATGGGCGGTCCATGGGGAATCCATCCCCCTGAATATGCTGCTGGGGATCTGCCTGATCGTGGTGGGCTCCTGCTTCGCCATTGTGCCCGGCGTTTTGGAGAGCAAGCGGGGCATGGTGTTTCAACGCTTCTGACAAGACCGAAAGAGAAAGGAATTGTGTGATATGGAACCTTCCAAAGTCTATTTTACCGACCTGCGCACCAAAATCGGTACCAGCCAGCTGGACAAGCTGGAGAAGCTCATCCGGGCCGCGGGAGTCGAGACCATTGATTTCCAGCACAAGATGACCGCCATCAAAATCCACTTCGGCGAGCCGGGCAACCTTACCTTCCTGCGGCCCAACTACGCCAAGCGGGTGGCCGATGTGGTCAAGGAGCTGGGCGGGCTGCCTTTCCTCACCGACTGCAATACCCTGTACCCCGGGCGGCGGAAAAACGCCCTGGAGCACATGGACAGCGCCTATGAAAACGGATTTTCCCCCTTCTCCACCGGGTGCCATGTTATCATCGCTGATGGCCTGCGGGGCCTGGACGATGTGGAGGTGCCCGTGGCGGGGGGCGAGTATGTGACCAAGGCCAAAATCGGCCGGGCGGTGATGGATGCGGAAATCTTCATCAGCCTGAACCACTTCAAGGGCCATGAGATGACGGGCTTCGGCGGCGCCATCAAGAACATCGGCATGGGCTGCGGCAGCCGCCGGGGCAAGATGGAGCAGCATGTGGCGGGTAAGCCCACGGTGAATCAGGACAAGTGCGTTGCCTGCCGCCAGTGCTTCAAGCAGTGCGCCCAGGAGGCCATCTCCCTGGCGGACAACGGCAAGGCCCAGATCGACCAGAGCAAGTGCGTGGGCTGCGGCCGGTGTATCGCCGCCTGTCCCATGGACGCCATCGCCGCCAGGAATGACGCGGCCATCGAGATGCTGAACAAGAAGATGGCGGAGTATGCCAAGGCGGTGGTGGACGGACGGCCCCACTTCCACATCAGCCTGGTCATCGACATCTCCCCCTACTGCGACTGCCACGGGGAGAACGATATGGCGATTCTCCCCGATGTGGGTATGTTTGCCTCTTTTGACCCGGTGGCGCTGGACCAGGCCTGTGCCGACGCCTGCCTGCGCCAGCAGCCTGTCCCGGGAAGCATGCTGGACGACAAGATGCACGCCCATGATTTCTGTGACCACCACGATCACTTTAAAAACACTACCCCGGAATCCGACTGGAAGAGCTGCCTGGAGCACGCCGAGAAGATCGGCCTGGGCACCCGTTCCTATGAGCTGATCCGGGTGTAAAGGCGGCCTCTGGACAGAACGCCCCACTTGTTAGACAGTATTTACTGGATAACAGGTGGGGCGCTTTGCTGTTTATAAACGGATGGGAAGAAGGGGGTTGACAAGGCAGCTATCTTGCAATACAATATAGTAAACACCTACCTTGCAAAGCAAGATAGTGGAGGTGATACATTGATTCCATCTCAGATGCTCAAGGGTACGCTGGAGGGCTGTGTATTGGCAATCCTTCGCCAGGAGGAGCGGTATGGATATGAAATCTCGCAAAGGCTGGAGCAGTATGGATTTGGCAAAGTGCCGGAGGGCACCATATACCCGCTGCTGCTGCGGCTGGAAAAGCGGGGTTCTATCACCGCCAGCTTCCGAGCCTCACCGGAGGGGCCCCAGCGAAAATATTATGCGCTGACGGACTTGGGACAACAAGAGCTGGCTGCATTTTTCCGGCATTATCAGGAACTTACAAAAGCGGTGGATGAACTGCTTAAAATGACAGGAGGAGATCTCCATGCGTGAGAAAACGAAATTGCTTCTGGAGGAGAATAACCGGGCGGAGGAGGCCCTCAGTGCAGACGGGCGGAAGCTGTTGACCGATTTGGTGGTGTATCTGCGAGGGTCTCGGATCAGCACCTGGGACCAGGAGCAGGTGCGGCGTGATATGACACAAATGCTGCTGGATGCCGAGGCGCGGGGAGAGCCCGCGCAATCCGTCATTGGGCCGGACCCCAAAGCGTTTTGCGACAGTGTCATTGCGGAGCTTCCGCCCATGCCCAGGTGGGAAAGCCTGCTGTGTATGCTCCGGGACGGGATGTTGGCCGCGGTCATTTTAATGGCCATATGGGTTGGGTTTGGTGTTCTGGAAGGGGTGCTGCGCACAGGGGGGTGGACGGAGCTCACCTTGACCATGGGACAGCTGATTTCCGGCGCAGGTATTTTGCTCACCGCCTGCGGCGTGGTTTACTGGATCTGCCGGCGCTCCTTTTCCACAGAGGGAAGCAAGGGGCCATGGATTGTGCTCTTTTTGGTTCTGTTTACGCTGCTCTGCGCCGGCATCTTGTTGCGGCAGCCTATGGTTACCGTCCCCGTTCCGGCGGCGCTTTGCGCCGTGGCGGGCTTGTTTCTTGTCTATAAAATCATGGATCTCCGGCTGGATTAAGAGAAAAAGGCTGCGCCCATATAGGCGCAGCCTTTTGAGGTTTACTTGTTCTCTTTCCCGTCAAATTTGGCCTTCAAGGTCATATCCACCAGGAAAGCAGTACAGCAAAACAGCAGCATTTCCCCGATAAACAGCCAGATGAGAAAGCTCTCATAGGTCTCCCGATCTGCCAGGGCCACCATGGCGCCCAGCAGTACCAGCAGGATCAGGCCCATCCGAACCCAGAGGGAGGAGCACTGCCTGTGGGCGGTGTCCCAGGCGTCCCGGCTGCTGGTGGACAGGGCCGTGCGGTAGGCGAGGGGAGAGGAGGAGTGCATCTCCGGGGGACGAATACGCCACAAAAGACCCAGCAGCAGCAGCACCGCCGGTACCAGGAACACCAGGATCAGCATCACAGTTTCCATCATATCAAAGCCTCATTTCTCTTCCTTTTTTTCATTTTTCTGCCGTTTTCTCCGTCCCAGCGGGTTGGCTTTGGCGGCAATGCGGAGATCCTCGTTGTCTACATGGGTATAAATCTGGGTGGTATTCAGGTGGTCGTGGCCCAGCACCTCCTGCAGCGTGCGGACGTCCACGCCGTTTTGCAGCATCAAGGTGGCGGCTGTATGCCGCAGCTTATGGGAGGAGTACTTGCTGCTGTCCAGCCCGGCGGCGGACAGGTGCTTTTTCACCAGCTTGTGTACCGCCGCCCGGGTAATCCGTTTGCGGTATTTGGGCGTGACGAACAGGGCGTTTTCATCCACCAAGGTCAAGGCATTCCGCTCGGTCATCCAGTCCTCCAGGGCGTCCAGGCAGGCGTCGTTGAGAAACAGCATCCGCTCCTTGTTGCCCTTGCCCAGTACCCGAAGCTGATTTCCTCGAACATCCGTTACATTTAAGCCCACCAGCTCGGAAATACGCAGCCCGCAATTGAGAAACAGGGTCAAAATGCAGTAATCCCGGGCCTGATTGGAACCGTCCACAGCGTCCAAAAGGGTTTCGCTTTCTTCCAGATCCAGATACCTTGGCAAGGTCTTTTTCAGCCTGGGCGAGTCCAGGTCCTGCATTGGATTTTCCGGTAAAACCTTGGCCTTGTTGGTGAGGTACTTATAAAAGGATCGGATGGCGGCCACCTTGCGGGCCCGGGCGGCAGGCGCCAGGCCGTAATGGCCGTCGGGGCTGTTGGGATGGACGGCCCGGTCCCGGGACAGGTAGTTCATGTAGGAATAGACATCGCTGAGGGTTACAGAGGCGATAAGCTCCAAATCCACGTCGTCAATGGGGATTTGCTCCAAAGGCGTGTTGGCTGGGACGCGGTGCTTTTCCTGCTTAAGATAGCGGAAAAAATTCCGCAGATCCAGGTAATATTCGTCCACCGTGCGCCGGGAATGTCCCTGAATGGCCTGGTGATAAACCAGGAAGTCCCGGAGTATGGGCGGTGCGTCAGTGCGATAATCAGACATGATATTCAGGCTTGGCGCCGGAGGCCGGTTGGGGCCGCGGAAGGCCCGGACAGGGGCAAAACCGGGGTACAGGCGGTTTTTGCCTCCCTCCAAGTCAACAAAATTTTTATTTTGTTGACTTGCATCCATGAGCCAGACAGGGGCCCTCCGGGGCGCGGATCTCCTTTCTCTCCTGCTTGGCCGGGCCCTTCCCCGGCCGGGCGCTCGTATTCTGTCCGTGTCCTGATGGAACACGGATTTTGACTCTGAGTGCCGGAATCAAAAACGGACCTTCCAGTCGTTACAACAGGGCCGCCAGTGCCTCCCGGATATTGGACACCCGGATCAGCTCCAGGCCTTGCGGTTCGGTGAGCTTGCCCTGAACCCGCTTGGGGATCAAACACTTGGTAAAGCCCAGGCGGCGGACCTCCGACAGACGCTGGCCCAGGGCGTTGACCGCCCGCAGCTCCCCCGTCAGGCCCACCTCTCCGATGGCTGCCAGGTCGGCGGGCACCGGCTTATCCCGGAAGCTGGATGCCAGGGCCATCACCGTAGCCAGATCAGCCGCCGGCTCGTCCAGGGACAGGCCGCCGATGACGTTCAGGTAGGCGTCGCAGCCACCCAGCATCAGCCCGCCCCGCTTTTCCAGCACCGCCAGCAGCAGCATGGCCCGGTTATAATCAAAGCCGTTGCTTACCCGCCTGGGATTGCCCAGGCTGCTGGGCACCACCAGGGCCTGAATCTCCGCCAGCACCGGCCGGATTCCCTCCATCACACAGGTGACGCAGGTACCGGGCGCGCCCTCAGGCCGTCCGGCCAGCAGCGCCTCCGACGGGTTGGGCACCTCCGCCAGGCCGTCGTCTCCCATCTCGAACACGCCGATCTCATTGGTGGCGCCAAACCGGTTCTTGGCTGCCCGGAGGATGCGGTAAGCCATCTGCCGCTCCCCCTCAAAGTAGAGAACGCAGTCGACCATATGCTCCAAAACCTTGGGGCCGGCGATGGACCCTTCCTTATTTACATGGCCGATGACAAAAACGGTCAGACCCTCCCCTTTTGCCAGCTGCATCAGCGCCATGGTGCATTCCTTCACCTGGCTGATGCTGCCCGGGGCGGAGGCCACGTCCCCATGATATAGGGTTTGGATGGAATCCACGATAAGTACATCGGGATTCAGGGAGTGCACCGCGTCCAGCATGTTGTCCAGGTTGGTTTCGGACAGCAGGTGCAGCCCCTCCCCTTTCACCTTCAGCCGTTCTGCCCGCAGCTTGATCTGCCGCTCCGACTCCTCGCCGGAGACATACAGTACCGTGGCAAACCGGCACAGCTGGTCGCAGATTTGGAGCATCAGGGTGGATTTGCCGATGCCGGGGGCGCCGCCCACCAGCACCAAAGAACCGCGCACGGCGCCGCCGCCCAGCACCCGGTCCAGCTCCCCCATGCCGGTGGAGAAGCGCAGCTCATCGGTAGTCTCCACCTGGGCCATGGCCTTGGGCAGCTTGACCGGCACGGACAGGGCGCTTCCGCGGCTGGCCGACGGGCTTTTTTTCACCACACGTTCCGCGGGGCGCTCCACAATGGTGTTCCAAGCTCCGCAGGCGGGGCACCTCCCCTGCCATTTGGGGGTCTCTCCCCCGCATTCCGTACAATAAAACAGTGTTTTTGCCTTCACAGGACAGAATCCTCCCCTGCTTTTGTCGATGGCCCTCATTGTAGCAGATTTTCCGGGAAAAGTAAAGGCGGGAGGAATCCAGCGCCCGCTGCCGAAACGGCATTGACGGGGGGATTCCCCATGGGGTAAACTGTAGAAAAGCCACCAAACCTCATGACAGGAGGACGGACATGAATGTATTTGATATCATCGGGCCGGTGATGATCGGCCCATCCAGTTCCCACACGGCGGGGGCGGTGCGTCTGGGCCGTGTGGCCTGGAAGATCCTTGGCGAGCCCGCCGTCCGGGCGGAGATCTGCCTTTCCGGCTCCTTTGCCCAGACCTACCGGGGCCACGGCACGGACAAGGCGCTGGTAGCCGGGATTATGGGGCTGCACTCCGACGACGAGGGCATCCGCTCCTCCCTGGAGCTGGCCCGACAGCGCGGTCTGGAGGTGACGTTCCGCCGGCAGGACATTCCCGGCGCCCATCCCAACACTGCCCGGATCGCCGTTACTGGGGCTTCCGGAGGGGAGGCAGTGATCCAGGGCGCCTCAGTGGGGGGCGGAAATATCCTCATCACCGAGCTAAACGGCATGTCGGTCTCCTTCACCGGCCAGTACAACACCCTGCTGGTGCTCCACTACGACAAGCCGGGCACCATCGCCGCGGTGACCAATTTCATGGCATATTCTGAGGTCAATATCGGCAATTTCCGCCTCTCCCGCCCCAGACGGGGCGGCGAGGCGCTGATGACCATTGAGGTGGACGGGGATGTGTCCGACGCCCTGATTGCCAGCCTGCGGATTTTGCCCAATGTTATCAATGTGGTGCTGATCCGGGCCATTTAGGAGGAGAATGAGATGGAATACACGTCTGTTTCCGCCCTCTGCCAGGAGGCGGAGGAGCAGGGAAAACCCATTTCCGCTGTGGTGCTGGCAGACCAGGCCCAGCAGATGGAGCTGCCACAGGAGGAGGTCTACAACCGCATGGCTCACCGCCTGCGGGTGATGCGCCAGGCGGTGCAGGCGGGGATGGACCCGGCGCTGCGCTCCACCTCCGGGCTTACTGGGGGCGACGCCGCCAAATTGATGGACTACGCCCAAAACGGCGGCCTGTCCGGCTCCTTCCTTACCCGCTCCATCGCCCGGGCTGTGGCTGTGGCGGAATACAACGCCGCCATGGGCAAGGTGGTGGCCGCCCCCACCGCCGGCTCCTGTGGAATTTTGCCGGGAACGGTGGTTTCTATGCTGGAGGAGGGCCTGTGCGGTGAGAGGGAGGCTGTTATGGCGTTGGTCACCGCCGGGGCAATCGGTATGGTCATCGCCCAAAACGCCTGTATTGCCGGGGCCCAGGGGGGCTGCCAGGCGGAGTGCGGCTCCGCCGCCGCCATGGCCGCCGCCGCGCTGGTGGAGCTGAAGGGGGGCACCCCGGCCCAGGCGGCCCATGCCTGCGCCATGGCCTTGAAAAACCAGATGGGCCTGGTCTGTGACCCTGTGGCGGGGCTGGTGGAAATCCCCTGCATCAAGCGCAACGCCGGCGGCGTGGCCATCGCCTTTGCTGCCGCCGACATGGCGCTGGCCGGGGTGGAGAGCAAAATCCCTGTGGATGAGTGCATCCAGGCGATGGCCGCCGTAGGGGACGCCATGGCGCCTTCTTTGAAGGAGACCGCCCAGGGCGGGCTGGCCGTCACCCCCACCGGCCTGCGTCTGAAAGAGCAGGTATTCGGTTCCTGAGAGCCCATTTGCTGGGAAACTGGAAGATATTTTGCCTTGCCATCAGGCCGCCGGCCTGTATACTGGGACTGGGGAGCCTTCTCCCCTACTACAACAAGGAGTTACCCAGTATGAATATTCGCATCCGACAATCCGCGGCCCTCTGCGGGGCTGTGCTACTGTCCGCGGCACTGGTTTTTCCATCTGCCGCGGGCAGTCGTTTTAGTATGACCTATCTCTACACCGGAACCCCCTCCTCTTATACCCAGCTCATTGGCCAGACCGGCGGGGCGTTTGGAGAGGTGTCCCCCAACTACTTCAATCTCCATTCCGATGGGAGCCTGGACCTGAACGACCTGGGCATCACCTCCTTCGTCTCGGAGATGCACCGCCAGGGGGTGTCCGTCGTCCCCTTTCTCAGCAACCACTGGGATCGGGAAAAGGGCGTCCGCGCCCTGGAAAACCGGCAGCGCCTGGCCCAGGACATTGCCGACGCGGTGGCGCGCTATGACCTGGACGGGATTCACGTGGATATTGAAAACGTGACCCACCTCCACCGGGACGCGTACACCGATTTTGTCCGTCTGCTGCGGCAGAAAATCCCCCAGGAGAAGGTGGTGGCCGTGGCGGTGGCTGCCAACCCCTACGGCATCACCCAGGGCTGGCACGGCTCCTACGACTACGCCGGGCTGGGCCAGTGGGCGGACTATCTCATGCTCATGACCTATGACGAGCACTACAAGGGCGGCTCAGCCGGGCCGGTGGCCAGTCAGACCTTTGTGGAACAGTCCATCCGCTATGCCCTGCGGTATGTATCCCCTGACCAGGTGGTGCTGGGTCTCCCCTTCTTCGGCCGGATCTGGGGCCAGGGGGACAGCGCAATCAAGGGCCGGGGCATCACAGAGGTGCAGATCCAGAGCCTGATGGCCGACTACCCCTGCCAGGTGGAGCGGGACCAGGCGAGCGGATCGGCTAAGGTGACCCTGACGGTTGGCCCGTTGGACCAGAAGCCGGTTTTGGGCGGCTCCCTCCTCCCTGCCGGAACCTATACCATCTGGTACGAGGACCAGGGGGCGAAGAAGCAGCGCCTGGTCCTGGTGGAGGAATATGGCCTTCTGGGGGCGGGCAGCTGGTGCCTGGGCCAGGAGAGCGCCGACACCTGGGACTACTACGCCCTGTGGCTCAACGGCCGCCCCTTTGCCGACGTCCAAGGGCACTGGGCTATGCACAGCGTCCTGTCCGCCGCTTTAAATGGCGTTATGGCGGGGAAATCGGATGTCTCCTTTGCACCGGAGGCGCTGGTGACCCGGGGGGAAGCGGCGGTGGTGCTGTGCCGCCTGATGGGGCTGGAGCCCTTGGACAAGGAGACCCCGTTTCGGGATGTGGAGGGACACTGGGCGGAAGGGTACATATCCGCGGCCTGGTCTGCCAGGCTGGTGGCCGGCATCAGCCTGGATCTGTATGACCCGGACCGGCCGGTGACCCGGGCGGAGGCCTCCGCCATGCTGGCCTGGGTGCATACCCAGGACGAAAGCACCCAAGAACCCGCCGCCTTCCCTGACGTGCCCAAAACCCACTGGGCCTATGAGGCGATTCGCCGTCTGTCTGCCCTGGGGATGATCTCCGGCTACCCAGACGGTACCTTCCGTCCCAACGCCCCGGTGACCCGGGCGGAGCTGGCCTGTATGGTCACCTGAAAGGACAGTGTGGCATAGGATGGCAAAAAAGGAGGTATTGCCCTATGCCCATCATCTATCTCTCCCCCTCCACACAGGAGAACAACTATTATGTCACCGGCGGCACCGAGGAGCAGTACATGAACCTGCTGGCCGACAGGATGGTGCCCTATCTGAACGCCTCCGGTATCCGGTACACCCGGAACAAGCCGGACATGACTGCCGCGTCCTCCATTGTGGCCTCCAACCGGGGCAATTACGATCTCCATCTGGCCCTCCACTCCAACGCCGCGCCGGAGGGCCGGTACGGGGAGGTGCGGGGCGTCATCGTCTTTTATTACCCCGGCAGCGCCAAGGGGCAGCGGGCGGCCACCATCTTTGCCAACAACCTGACCTCCGTCTATCCCATCCCCAGCCTGGTGAGCACCCGCTCCACCACCACCATTGGGGAGGTACGCCTGGTCCGGGCGCCCGCCGTCTTTTTGGAGTTGGGCTACCACGATAACCGGGATGACGCCATGTGGGTGCAGAACAATCTGGACGCCATCGCCCGGAATCTGGTGCTGTCCCTCACCGACTATTTTGACATCCCATTCTTCACCACCTACAATCCAAGACCGGGGCAGGTGGATGTGTCCTGGGGGGTGCTGAATGTCCGCTCCCGGCCCAGCCTGACCGCCTCCATCCTGGCCCAGGCCCCCGATGGTGCGCCGCTGACCTTAATCAACAAGGAGGGCGGCTGGTACCTGGTGCGTTACGGGTCGCTCATCGGTTACGTGAAAAGCGAGTTTGTCACCGCCCTGTCCTGAACCGGACAGGAGGAAAATTGAGGTGGATTTTTTTCTCCCGTTGGGGTACAATGACCTCGCGCCCTGTGTGGGTGATCCATAGACAAAGGAGAATGCGTCATGTCCATTACTGTAGGAATCAAAGGTCTGGCCCAGGATGTGGTCAGCCAGCACAATACCGCCCAGGCTGCCGGCTCCGGCACGCTGCCGGTCTTTGCCACCCCCTTTATGACCGCCCTGATGGAGAAGGCGGCCTGGACGTCCCTGGCCCCCTATCTCCAGCCCGGCGAGAGTACCGTAGGCACCAAGCTGGACATCACCCACGACTCCGCCTCCCCCGTCGGCATCAAGGTGTGGGCGGAGAGCGTGGTCACCCAGGTGGACGGGAAGCGGATCGTCTTTGAGGTGACGGCATATGACGAGAAGGGCCCCATTGGAAAGGGCGTCCATGAGCGGTTCATCATCTCCGACGACCGGTTCCTGGCCAAAACCGCCCGGAAGCTGGAGGGCTGAGGCATGTCCATCACCCGTGTGCGGGACTACTTCCGCCCCCTGGGCCGGGAAGGGGATATTTTGGAGTTCCCCGTCTCCAGCGCCACGGTGGAGCTGGCCGCCCAGGCGGTGGGCGTGATCCCCGCCCGCATCGCCAAAACCCTGTCCTTCCTGGTGGATGACAGCTGCGTGCTGATCGTGGCTGCCGGCGACGCGAAAATTGACAACGCCAAGTATCGTTCCTTCTTCCATACCAAGGCCAAGATGCTCCCCGGGGAGCTGGTGGAGCCTATGACCGGGCATCAGGTGGGAGGGGTGTGTCCCTTTGCCAATCCGGATGGGGTGTCTACCTATCTGGACGAATCCCTCCGCCGGTTCGACACGGTATTCCCCGCCGCGGGCAGCGGGAATTCCGCCATCGAGCTGACCTGTCAGGAGCTGGAGACCTACGCTCACAGCGCCGGATGGGTAGATGTGTGCAAGGGCTGGCAGGAATAACAAGGCAAACAGCGGGAGCCCCTGAAACACGGGGCTCCCGCTGTTTTTACATCTCCCTGGCGCCCAGGATATGGATGCCTCTGGCCTGGACATAGGAATAGGTGCTCAGCGGCCGGTAGTCCGCGTCCTGGCTGTGAGCGGCCACCAGAATCCTGCCGTTTCGCACCGCCACCACAATGGGGGTGTGGCCGTATACCTTGCTGCCGGAAAAGCGCAGCTGGACGAAGTCCCCCGGCTCCAGCATGGCCAGGGGCGCCTCCTCCCCCACCGGTCCCGGGCCGCCCCAGGAACGGGTAAGGAAGTTGTAGAAGTAGGGTACCCCCGTCCAGGCCGGGGCCTTATCACTGCCGGAACGGTAGTACCAGCCCAGGTCGGGGGTGAAATTCATCACGCCGGTACCGGCGTAAAGGCACTGGGAGGCGAAGTTGGTACAGTCGCCTCCCAGTTCGTTAAAGCTATAAAATTCAGGATTGCGGCCAAAGGCCCAGCGGTGGGCATAGGCCACCGCGGCCCGCCGGTTATAGGGAACCCATCGTTCCATGTGCCTCTCCCCTTTCCCCTCATCCTATGACAGAAGAAGGGGATGGGGAACGGTTACAGGCTGTCCTCCTCCGCCCGATCCAGGGCATCCTCCACGTCGAAGGGCGGGGCGTCCTCCTGCACCGGCTGTTCCGGGATGGAAGTGGGCTGGGGGGCGGGGGCGACGCCTTGGCGGTACTGGATCTCCTGCCATTGCTCCTTGGTAATCAGCAGCTGCCTGGCCTTGGACCCCTCGAAGGGCCCCACCACGCCCCGCTCCTCCATCTGGTCCACCAGACGGGCGGCCCGGGCATAGCCCAGTTTCAGCCGCCGCTGGAGCATGGACACGGAGGCCTGGCCGGTTTCCAGCACAACCTCGATGGCGGCGTTGATGAGCTCGTCGTATTCCTCACCGTCGGCGGCGGCGGGGTTGGTCCCGCCCACGCCCTTGCCGCTTTTCTCCTTCTCAGCGGCGTGCTGCTCAATCTCCTGCATGACCTGGTCGTCGTACTGGGCGTCGCCGCTGTTGCGCTTGACGAAGTCCACCACGGCGGCCACCTCCTGGTCGGAAATCAGGCAGCCCTGCACCCGGGTGGGCTTGCCCGCGCCAAGGGGGGCGTACAGCATGTCGCCCCGGCCCACCAGCTTCTCCGCGCCCTGGGTGTCCAAAATGATCCGGGACTCCATGGCGGAGGCCACGGCAAAGGCAATGCGGCTGGGAATGTTGGCCTTCATCAGGCCGGTAATCACGTCGGCGGAGGGCCGCTGAGTGGCGATAATCAGGTGCATGCCGGAGGCACGGCCCATCTGGGCCACCCGGCAGATGGATTCCTCCACCTCCTTGGCCGCCACCAGCATCAGGTCGGCCAGCTCGTCGATTACCACCACCACCTGGGGCATAGTCTCAATCCCCTCGGTGGCCCGGGCCTTCTCGTTATAGGACGCCAGATCCCGGACGCCCACCTCAGAGAAGGTGCGGTAGCGCTTCATCATCTCCGTCACCGCCCACTGTAGGGCGCCGGCCGCCTTTTTGGGGTCGGTGACCACCGGGATCAGCAGATGGGGAATGCCGTTGTAGATGCCCAGCTCCACCATCTTGGGGTCCACCATAATCAGGCGGACCTCCTCCGGGCTGGCCTTGTACAGCAGGGAGATAATCAGGGAGTTGGTGCACACCGACTTACCGGAGCCGGTGGTGCCGGCGATGAGCAGATGGGGCAGCTTGGCGATATTGCCCACGATGCACCGGCCGCCGATGTCCTTGCCCACGGCAAAGGACACCTTGGACGGGCTTTCCTGGAACTCCTTGGAGCTGAGCACCGTGTGGATATTCACCGGGGCCACCAGCTTGTTGGGCACCTCAATGCCCACCATGGAAATCTTGTTGGGGATGGGGGCAATGCGTACCCCTGTGGCCCCCAGGGCCAGGGCAATGTCGTCGGACAGGTTGGTCAGCTTGTTCAGCCGCACCCCCTGGTCCAGCTCCAATTCATACCGGGTGACCGACGGCCCCCGGGTGACGTTGACGATGTTGGCGTCGATGCCGAAGGAGCGGATGGTGTCGCTGAGCCGCTGCTTGTTGGCGTTGAGCTCCACCAGTGCCTCCCCTCCAAGCTCCCGGCCGCCCTCCTTCAGCAGGGACAGGGGCGGGTACTGGTAGGGGGCAGTGCCCTGCTCCATACCGGCCTGGATGTCCTGGGCCACCTCCTGGGCGGCCTGCCGGGCCTCCTCCCCATCGTCCCGGTTCTTGGGTACGGCAGGCTCCCGGTGGATCTCCGGCATGGGATGGGCAGGGGGCTGGGGCATCTGGACCCCAGGCCCTGGCTGGGTCTGGGCCTCCGGCTGGGGTGCGGGCGCCACGGCCGCCGCTGCCGCCGCAGACACGGCAGTGGCTTGGGGCGCGGGCGCTTCCGCCTCCTTCTGGGGGACAGGCGGCTCCGCCTCGGAGGCAGGCTCAGGCTCCTTCCCGCCGGTGAGAAGCCGGTCGGGAGAGGGCACCCGGGCCACCCGGTCGAAAAAGCTCTTTTTCTCCTTATGCTGGAAGGCGGACTCCTCTGTCTGGCGCTGCTTGCCCACCAGCGGGCCGTCCTCCACCGGAATGTCGATGTCGGCGCTGTGCTGTCTGGCGGCCTTTTGATGCTCCGCCTCCAGGTGGGCGGGCCGCTCCTTGGGCTCTCTGGGTTCCTTGGGCTGGTACTCATATGCAGGGCGGTTGCTCAGCCAGTCCACCACGTCGGTGATGCTGCGGTTGACGGTGCCCAGAATGGCCAGGGCGGTGCCAAGGACAAAAATTACCACCGCGCCGGCCCGGCTGACGGTCTGGACCAGCGCCTGGGCCAGCAGCCCGGACAGCACGCCGCCGCCCGCCATGTCCTGCCCCTGCTTCCACAGGGTGGGGATCAGCTCCAGGTTCCAGGGCAGCGGCTCCCCCGTGACGCTGTGGAGGATGGCCGACAGCAGCACCGGCAGCAGCAAAGCGCAGGTCACCCGCAGGCGCACCGGACGGCCCCGGTGAAAGGCCAGCACATAGCTGGCCTGGAGCAGGGCCAGGGGCAGCAGCCAAAAGCCGCGGCCCATCAGCCCCTTCCCCAGCCCGGTAAACCAGTCGATGAAAATGGCCTGGATGTGGAAGCAGCCGAAGGCGGCAAAGATGGCCAGCAGCAGGCACAGGAAGGCGCCCGCCTCCCGCCGTACCGGGCGGGGCGCGGACTTGGGCTGCTTCGCCGCTGTTCTGCTCCCTCCCCGGCTGGAGGTCGCCTTTTTCTTTGGGGCGGTCTTGGCGGCAGACTGCCGCGTGCCGGTTTTCTTTTGTGTGGCTGCCATGGATCAACGGTCCTTTCCCGTGGAATTTTCACTCATCCTATCATACCACATTCCTGCCCCGCAGAACAAGCCCTTTTCCCGCAGCCGGTCTTATCGCCCGTCCCCCGGCTTTCCCTCCCGCCTTTGGGCGATCATGGCATGGAGGTACGCCAGCGCGGCGGAAAGGGAGCCAATTTCGTCAATCAGGCCCAGCTCCACCGCCTCCTCCCCATAGATCACGCTGCCCACATCGGCGGCCAGCTCCCCTGTTTGCAGCATCATCTTGGTAAACACATCCCGCTTGATATTGCTGTTGGCGGTGACAAACTGGATGATCCGCTCCTGCACCCGCTCAAAATAGTAAAAGGTCTGGGGTACCCCGATTACCAGGCCGTTGAGCCGCACCGGATGGATGGTCATGGCGGCGGATGGGGCGATGAAGGAGCGCTTGGTGGACACCGCCAAAGGCACCCCGATGGAGTGGCCGCCCCCCAGCACCAGGGATACAGTGGGCTTGGACATACCGGCGATCAGCTCCGCGATGGCCAGGCCTGCCTCGATGTCGCCCCCCACCGTGTTCAGCAGCACCAGCAGGCCGTCCACCTGGTCGCTCTCCTCCACCATGGCCAGCAGGGGCATCACGTGCTCATACTTGGTGCTTTTGGTGCTTGGGGGCAGCATCTGGTGGCCCTCAATCTGGCCCACAATGGTGAGCACGTGGATGGTGCCCCGCCCGGTCCGGATCAGGGAGGAGCCGAACTCCAGAATATTTTCGGCGGCAGGGTTTTGCTCCTGGCCGCCGGCGGCAGTTTGCGTTTCTTCCATAATAGGCGCACTTCCTTTCATTTTCCTTAGCATGCGCCTGTTTTTACGGGTTTACGCAGAATATCGGATATGAATACAAAAATCGGGGCGGGGAGAAACAGCTTCTCCCCGCCCCGATTTCCGTTGCGCTCAGACAGTGGCCTCGTAAATGGCCTTCATGGCCTTGAAGGTCATGTAGCAGTCCAGCTTGCCCACCGTCTCGAAGGGGGCGTGCATGGACAGCACAGGCACCCCGGCGTCCAGAGTGTCGATGTTCCGCTTGGCCATATACATGGCCACGGTGCCGCCGCCGCCGGCGTCCACCTTGCCCAGCTCCGCTGTCTGCCACACCACGCCCGCCTGATTCAGGCAGCGGCGCACCCGGGCCACCACCTCGGCGGAGGCGTCGGAGGCGCCGGACTTGCCCCGGGAGCCGGTGTACTTGCAGATGCCGATGCCGTAGTTCACCAAAGAGCTGTTGCGCTTTTCAAACACGTCGGCAAAGTTGGGGTCATAGGCCGCCGTCACGTCGGTGGACAGGCAGAAGGAGTGCTCATAGCACACCCGCAGGTCCACCCCCTGGCCGGCGCAAAGGTCCTCCATGAAGGTGTCAAAGGCA
This sequence comes from uncultured bacterium, assembly GCA_949293165.1. Lineage (GTDB taxonomy): Bacteria > Bacillota > Clostridia > Oscillospirales > Oscillospiraceae > Lawsonibacter. The sequence continues at coordinate 23,699 of CASFCW010000004.1, read as the reverse complement.
GCCGACTGCATGCCGGTCACCCCTTCGGAGCCAATCTCCTCCTTGTCCGCCAGCATGCAGACGGCGGTACGCCGGGGGGACTCCAGCTGGAGGATGGCCGCCAGCACAGCGTAGCCGCACACCCGGTCATCCTGGCCATAGGCGCCGATGAGGGAGCGGTCAAAGCCCACGTCCCGGGCGGGGAAGGCGGGCACGGCGCTGAGCTCGGCGGAGACAAAATCCTCCTCCACAATGCCGTACTTCCGGTTCAGCAGCTCCAGGGCGGTGAGCTTCACCCGGTCGCTGCCCTCGTCCTCCCCGATGGGGCGGCTGCCCACCAGGATGTTCAGGTTTTCGCCGGGAATGGCCTCCCCAAGGGGCTTTTTCGACTGCTCAGCGCCCAAGTGGGGCAGCAGGTCGTCAATGGTGAAGATGGGGTCCCCCTCCCCGTCGCCGATGGACACCCGCACCACAGTGCCGTCAGTGAGTACCACCACGCCGTGGAGCTCCAGGGGGATGGCCACCCACTGATACTTGCGGATACCGCCGTAGTAGTGGGTTTTCAGAAAAGCCAGCTCGTCCGCCTCATACAGGGGATTCTGCTTCAGGTCCAGGCGGGGGGCGTCAATGTGGGCCGCGCCGATGTTCACGCCCTGGTCCAAGCCCTGCTGGCCGATTACCGCCAGCATGACCGCCTTGCTCCGGTTGACGTGGTATACCTTGTCTCCGGGCTTGAGGGCCATGCCCCTCTGGTAGGGGCGGAACCCGGCGGCCTCCGCCAGGGCCACGGTACGGTCGGCGCATTCCCGCTCCGTCTTGCCCCCGTCCAGGAAGGATTTGTAGCCCTGGCAGTAGGACTCCATGGCCTTCTCCTCCCCGGGCTGCAGCAGGTCGTAGCCGTTTTTCTTGGTGTAGCAAAGGGCCTTTCTCAGCTCGTCTCCCTGGTTGGACTGTGTTTCACGATTCATGGAAATGACCTCCTTCTTCCTTCATCAGTTGATCCAGCGTCTCCTCCACCCGGAGCTGGAATTCCTCCGGGCCGGCGCAGTCGTTGACCAACAGCACGGTACAGTGCCGGGCGTAAAATTCGTCCTCCGGCTGGGCCTTGACCCTGGCCCAGGCGTAGGACTCCGGAATCCCCTCCCGGGCCATGATCCGCCTCACCCGCACGGCGGCGGGGGCGGTGACCGCAAGGGTAGCCCCGCACAGGCGGATCAGGCCGCTCTCTACCAGGCCCACCGCGTCGATGGCGGCCAGCGGGTATCCGGCGGCACAGGCACGGGCGATCTCCTCCTCCACCGCCGCCACAATCCTGGGATAGGCGATGGCGTTCAGGTCAGCCAGCGCCGCCGGGTCGGCAAACACCTGCGCCCCCAGCTTCTTCCGGTCAATCCCCCCGTCGGCCCCGGTCAAGTCCCCGAAGCGGGCCTCCAGGTCCCGGCGCAGGCCGGCATCCTCCCGGAGCAGGCGGTGGTACACCGCGTCCCCGTCCAGCACCACGCCGCCCCGGCGGCGGATCACCTCCAGCGCGGTGGTCTTGCCCGCGCCGGTGGGGCCGGTAATTCCAATCACCACCATGGCTCAGGTCCGGTTGAGCCAGGCGATGCCCTCCTCCTCCGTGTCCCAGAAGCCGACTTTCTTGCTCCGGTTGCAGCCAAAGAGGAAGGTGCCCATGTTGGTCTGGTAGCAGTCGTAGAAATCGCCCACCACCACCAGGCGCATCTGCTCGTCCACAAAGGGCTTAATCAGCTTTTCCGCCACCCCGCTGGACAGGCGGAACATGTCGGGGTTCAGCGCCTCCCGGCGGAGCACCATAGCGTGGCAGCCGGTTTGATACCGCACCGCATGGATCAGCTCCAGGGCGCTTTCCCCGTCCATCACCGTATGGGTGGGGGTCACGACGGCTACCTTATCCTTGATTTGAATATCCATATTCCTCATCCTATCCTGTTTTCTCACACCGAAATAATCTGGAAGCCGGCCGCCTTGTTCAGCCGGTTGGCCACCGCCAGTCCCAGTCCCCTGGAATCGGGACACTGGGCCCAGATGGCCGGTGCCTGGGTGTGGTCAAAGGCCCGAAGGGCCTGAAAAATATGTCTGGCCTGTTCCTCCGTGTCCCTGGCGGGCCCTACGGTGCGGACGACCTGGTGGGGGAACTGGGGAGCAAACTCGTCAAAGCAGATCACCCCGTCCCCGGGGGCGGCGTGGGCGGCGATATAGGCCGCGCTGGCCTCCCCCGCTCCGGCTACCACCGTAACCGGGGCCTTTGGCGCGTAGTGGCGGTACTTCATCCCGGGGGCACGGGGCCGTTCCCCCTCCCCCATCAGGCGGGTTACCGCCGGGTCCACCGCCACCTGGCCCAGCACCTGCTCCAGCTGCTCCAAAGTGACCCCGCCGGGGCGCAGCAGCCGGGGCGGCGTGCAGGTGAGGTCCACAATGGTGGACTCTACCCCCACCGAGCAGGGGCCGCCATCCACAATGGCGTCAATCTTTCCATCCATGTCCTCGGCCATGTCCGCCGCCGTGGTGGGGCTGGGCCGTCCGGAGGTGTTGCCCGAGGGGGCGGCCACCGGCACGTCCGCCGCCAGCAGAATGGCCCGGCACACGGGATGGGAGGGGCAGCGCATACCCACGGTGTCCAGCCCCGCCGTCACCGCGTCGGGGACCATGGGCTTCCGGGGCAGGATCATGGTCAGCGGCCCAGGCCAAAAGGCCTCCGCCAGACGGTAGGCCGCGGGCGGGATATCCCGGCAGTACCGTTCCAACCATTGAGGGCCGGGAATATGCAGGATCAGGGGATTGTCCTGTGGGCGGCCCTTGGCGGCAAATATCCGGCTCACTGCCTCCCCGTCCAGGCCGTTCGCCCCCAGGCCGTATACCGTTTCCGTGGGGATACCCACCAGCCCCCCCTGCCGCAGCAGCTCTGCCGCCCGGTCAGTCTCCTCCCGGCTTAAATGCAGGGTGTTCACACCGTTCCCTCCTTTGTCCGCTCCCCCAGGATCAGCTGTTCCAGCTCCTCCGGGGTTTCAGCCAGCCAGAGGGCTCCCGCCTCCTCCAGCTCCTGCCGGGTACGGAAGCCCCACAGCACGCCGCAGCCATCCAGCCCGGCAGCCCGGGCGGTAGCCATGTCTACGTCGCTGTCCCCCACAAACAGGGTAGTCTCCCTCCTGGCGCCCATCCGCTCCATCAGCCGGAATGCCAGGGCGGGATCGGGCTTGATGGGCAGTCCGTCCACCGCCCCCTGTACCACAGGGAACAGGCCGGGGTAGTACCGCTCCACCACTGGGCCGGCCATAAAGTCCGGCTTGTTGGACAGCACCGCCGTCCCCACCCCCGCCCGGTTCAGCCGGGCAATGAGCTGGGGCAGACCGACATAGGGGGCGGTGGTGTCCTCCTTGTGCCGGTCGTACCAGACGGAAAACTCCTCCAGGGCCTGGGCCAGCGTCTCCCGGGGGGTGCCTGCGGGGGCGAAACGCTCCACCAGCTTGGCCGCCCCGTTGCCCACCATGGTCTTGTAGGCTTCCACCGGATGCTCCGGCCAGCCGTGGAGGGCGCAGACGTGGTTGCCTGCCCGGGCCAGGTCCTGCAGGGTGTTCAACAGGGTGCCGTCCAAATCAAATATCACATGGGTATACATGGCTGCCTCACTCGTAAATGCCGATCTCCATACCGCCAATCTCAATCATGGTCTCCCTGGCAAAGCCCCGGCGCTGGAGATAGGATTTCACGGCAATCTGGGCGTACTTGGGGTTGACGTTCTCGTCCTCCAAATCCAGGTCCAGACGGCCCTCCTGGCCGCCGCACACGGCGCCGTTATCCTCCAGCACCTCATTCAGTTCCCCCACCAGGTCGGCCAGGGACAGATCCTGGGGCAGCTGCTGATAGTGAATATAAAGATCCATTGTTCCGCTCCTGTCTGCTTATTCGCCCTGCTCCGCCTTCAGGCGCTCCGCATGGTCGGCGGTGCTCAGGGCGTCGATGATCTCATTGAGCTCACCGTTCATGATAGTATCTATTTTGTATAAGGTCAAGCCAATTCTATGATCGGTAACCCGGCCCTGGGGGAAATTGTAGGTGCGGATGCGCTCATTGCGCATGCCGGTGCCCACCTGGCTGCGGCGCTGGGCGGTCCGTTCTCCGGCCCGCTTCTCCTGCTCCGCCTCGTACAAACGGGAAGCCAAAATCCGCATGGCCTTATCCCGGTTCTGAAATTGGCTCCTCTCCTGCTGGCACTCCACCACCATACCCGTTGGCCGGTGGATCAGACGCACCGCCGAGGAGGTTTTGTTCACGTGCTGGCCGCCTGCCCCGGAGGAGCGGAAAACCTGCATCTCCACATCGGCGGGGTTGAGCTCCACATCCACCGCCTCCATCTCCGGCAGCACCGCCACCGTGGCGGTGGAGGTGTGCACCCGTCCGCCGGACTCGGTTTCCGGCACCCGCTGCACCCGGTGGACGCCGCTTTCATACTTCAGGCGGGAATAGGCGCCATCCCCTTCTATTGTAAAGGAAATTTCCTTTATCCCACCCAGCTCCGTTTCGCTGATGCTGTCAATCTCCGTATGCCAGCGGCTGCGCTCGGCGTACATGGAATACATCCGGAACAGGGAGTGGGCAAACAGGGCCGCCTCCTCCCCGCCCACGCCGGCCCGGATCTCCACGATGACGTTTTTCCCGTCGTTGGGGTCCTTGGGCAGCAGCAGCAAACGCAGCTGCCCCTCCAGCTCTGCCAGCCGCTCCTTGGCTGTCAGAAATTCCTCCTGGGCCAGCTCCTTCATCTCCGGGTCGCTCAGCAGGGCCTGGGCCTGCTCCCGCTGCTCCAGGGTGCCGAGGTAGAGACGGTAGGTCTCCACCAGGGGGGCCAGCTCCGTCTGCTCCTTGTTCAGACGGGCGGCCAGGGCAGGGTCGTCATAGGTCTCCGGCACGGCCAGCCGGGCCTCGATCTGGCTGTACCGGGCCTCCACGGCCCGCAGCTTATCCAGCATTTCCCGTCTCCTTTCTTCGCGTCAGCGGTCAAATACCAGGGATTTGGCCAGGGCCAGCGGCTCCCGGACATACATGTAGAGGGCCGAAGGCAGGTGGGTGGTGGGCGCGGCCAGGGTGGATACCTCCTCAAAGCCGGCACGGCCCGCCAGCAGCCTGGCACGGGTCAGGTGGAAGCCATTGGACACCACCACCACCCCGTCGGACAGGTCCACTCCCTCCTCCAACAGCACCGCCATGGAAAAGCGGAGGTTTTCATCGGTGTTGTGGGAATCCTCCTCCAGCAGGATGGCATCCTCCGCCACTCCGTGATCCATGAGGTAATCGGCCATAACGCTGGCCTCGGTGGCAGGCTCGTTGGAGCCCTGGCTGCCGGACACCACCACCGTCATATCCGGCGATTGCTCCAGATAGGCCAGGGCCTCGTCCAGGCGGTCCCGCAGCAGCTGGGACGGCCCGCTGTCCATCACCTGGCAGCCCAGGATAATCATGACCTTGGGATTACCGGCCACCTGATCCCGGGCCCCAAGGGCCACTGCCCCGGCCAGAGCGGCAAAGGCCAAAATACCCGCCGCAATCAGGGCGATCAGGGCCTTGAGCCACAGGGGTTTCCGATTGCCCTTGTAGCTGGCTACCTCCAGTTTTGTCATCCTCTCGCCTCCTCCAGCTGGGCGGACAGGGTCTCCCAGCGGTCGTAAAGGGCCTGGAGTTCCTCCTCCAGCCTCTGTTTCTCCTCATACAGCTCCTGGAGCTTCACATAATCGGAGGCACTCTCCTGGATCTGCCCGTCCAGCCGCTCCATCTGCTCCTCGCACCTGGCCACCGCCCGCTCAGCTGCCGCCAGGTCCTTTTCCAGATTTTTGGTACCGCCGGCACGCTTGGGCTTGTCCTTTTTCTCCGGCTGGCTGGGCTGGGGGGGCTGAACAGGGGCGGGAGGCTGGGAAATCAGCCGTCCGGCAGCCCCCTTGGCCCGGGCAGCCTGGAACTCCTGGTAGGTACCCTGAAAATCAGTGATGGCACCGTCCTCCATCAGCCAGATGCGGCTGGCGAAGCGGTCAATAAAATACCGGTCGTGGGAGACGAACAGCAGGTTGCCCTCGTACTCCTCCACCGCCTCCTCAATCCATTCCCGGCTTTGGATGTCCAGGTGGTTGGTGGGCTCGTCCAGCACCAGAAGGTTGATTTTCTCATCCATCAGCATGCACAGCCGCAGGCGGCTCTGCTCCCCGCCGGACAGGGCGGACACCGGCTTGAGCACATCCTCCCCCCGGAACTGGAAGGAGCCCAGACGGTTGCGGGCGGTTTGCGCGGAGCAGTCCAGCTCGTAAATCAACGTGTCCACCAGGTTGCGCTCCGGGTGGCTGAAGTGGACATGCTGTGGCAGGTAGCCAACCTTTACAGTCGGCCCCATCCGGATTTTCCCTTCGTCTGCCTGCTCCTCCCCCAGGAGGATTTTCAGCAGGGTGGTCTTGCCGCTGCCGTTGTCGCCGATGAGGGCAATCCGCTCCCCGCCGGCCACCTCGACCCCCAGGCGGGAAAAAAGGGTGCGGCTGCCGAAGGACTTGGTCAGGCCCTTGATAGACAGCACCTCGTCCCCCCTGAACTCCCGCTCTCCAAAGTGTACCTGGATCGAGCGGCTGCGGCCGGTGGGCCGCTGGGTCTGGCGGATACGCTCAATGCGCTTTTCCATGGCGAAGGCCTGTTTGTGCATCCGCTCGGTGCCCCGCTGGTGCATGACCCGGGCGGTGGCCTCCAGCTGCTGGATCTTGGCCTGCTCCTTCTCGTACTGCTTCAGCTGGGTAAGGTACCGCTGCTCCTTCTCCACGGCATAGAAGGTGTAGTTGCCGGAATAAAACTCCGCCTGGCCGTGGTTGATCTCGATGATCCGATCCACCACCTTGTCCAGGAAGTACCGGTCATGGGAGACGGTGAGCACCGTCCCCTTAAATCTGCCCAGATACTCCTCCAACCATTCCGTGGCCCGGAGATCCAGATGGTTGGTGGGCTCATCCAGCAGGAGGATGTCCGTGTCCTCCAAAATCAGCCTGGCCAGGTTCACCCGGGTCTTTTCCCCGCCGGACAGGGAGTCAAACAGCTGCTCCCGCATGGCCTGGGGGATGGACAGGCCGTTGCATACCTTGTTTACCTGGGTGTCGGTATCGTAGCCTCCGGCGGCCTCATAGGCGGCGGTGAGCTTGTCATACCGGGCCATCAGCGCCGGGTCGCTCCCCTCCCCCATCTCCTGGGCCAGGCGGCTCAGCTCCGCCTCCATCTGGCGGATGGGCTGGAAGGCGGTGTCCAGCACGTCCTCCACCGTAAAACCGGCGGGATAGACGGGAATCTGGGAGATCAGGCCCAGCCGCTTGCCGGGGGCCAGCACCACCTCCCCCTCATCCCAGTCCACCGCGCCGGTCAAAATCCGCAGCAGGGTGGTTTTTCCGCAGCCGTTGGGACCCAGCAGCCCCACCCGCTCCCCGCTATCCACCTGGAAGGAGAGGCCGTCCAGGATTCTGCTGCCAACCTCGAATTCCTTTACCAGGTTGGATACCGAGATGTCAATCATACTCTCTCTCCTCTGTTGTGTTCCGGCTTATTCCGCCTCCCGGGTCAGCTCCATCAAAACGGAGACCAGCCGTTCCATCTCCATCCCGCGGGACGCCTTTACCAGGATGGTGCTGCCGGCCTGGATCACCTGGGGCAACACCTGGGCGGCAGCCTCCTTATCGGCACAGTGGTACACCTGGGCCACGCCGGAGGCGCGGGCGCTCTTGGCGGTCTCCTGGGACAGGGGGCCCACCGCCACCAGGCAGTCGATCCCTTCCTTGCCCAGGCACTCACCAACCCCGCCGTGGAGGGCGGGGGCATAGGGGCCCAGCTCAAACATATCCCCCAACACCGCAATTTTCCGGGCGCTTGGGGCGTCGGCCAGCACCTGAATGGCGGCACGCATGGATTGGGGGTTGGCGTTGTAGGTGTCGTCCAGAATGGTGATCCCATCGGCCCGCTGCACCACGTTCATCCGCATCCGGGTGGGCACAAAGCGGGAGATGCCTGTGCAGATTTCCTCCCAGGTCAGGCCGAAATGCTCCCCAACCGCGGCAGCGATCAGGGTGGGATACACCATGTGCTCCCCCAGAGCGGGGATCTGCACCGCTCCGGAGGCGGCGGGGGTGCGTACCTGGCAGTGGATGTGGCCCACGCCGTCCCCGCCGGTCACCTGGGCCTGATAGTCCAGCCCATCACCTGTGCCGCAGAACACGGCGGGCACCGGGGTGTTCCCCCGTAAGGTGGACAGCATGGGGTCGTCCCCGTTGAGCACCACCAGACCCTTTTCCTTCCGGATATGGGGCAGCAGCTCGCACTTGGCCTTGAAAATGTTCTCCCGGCTGCCCAGGCGCTCGATGTGGGCGTCGCCGATGTTGGTGATAACCCCTACCTCCGGGCGGACGATGTCCCCCAGGTAGTCAATCTCACCGGGGCGGTCCATCCCCATCTCCAACACGGCAATCTGATGGCTGCGGTCCAGACGCAGCAGCGTCAGGGGCAGGCCGATATTGTTATTGAAGTTGCCCTCCGTTTTCAGGACGGTGTACTTTACACTCAGCACGGCGGCAATCATATCCTTGGCGGTGGTCTTGCCCACGCTGCCCGTCACACCCACGCAGGAAACGGAAAAGCGGTTTTTATACCAGGCCGCCAGGTCCCGCAGGGCCCGCTGGGTATTGTCCACCTTGATATAGAACTTGTCTGGGCGGTAGCTCTCCCGCTCCCGAGCCGTAAAGCAGCCTGCGGCGCCTCCGTCCAGGGCGGCGTTAATATAGGCGTGGCCGTCAAACCGGTCCCCAACCAGGGGGATGAACAGGGAGCCGGGGTGGATGTCCCGGCTGTCTGTGTCCACCCGGCATACCTGGCTTTCCAGGTCGTCCCAGGGCCCCAGCAGGGTGCCCTTTACCGCCGCGAGCAGTTCCCCAACCGAAATGGCTTCCATAGCCTTAAACGCCTTCCTTTCTTGCCTCCAGGGAGGATTCCACAATGATCTGGCACAGCTCCCCGTAGGAGATGCCCACCGCGGCGGCCTCCTGGGGCACCAGGCTGGTGGGGGTCATGCCGGGCAGGGTGTTGATCTCCAGGAAATAGGGCTTGCCCTCCGGGTCCACAATGAAGTCCGCCCGGGCGTACACCGACAGGCCCACCAGCTCAAACACCTTCAGGGCAGCCTGGCCCACCGCCTGCTCCCACTCCGGGGGGATCTGCGCGGGGCAAACCTCCAGGGCAGCCCCGGGCTGGTACTTGTTCTCATAGTCATAAAACTCCGCCTGGGGGATGATTTCAATGGAGGGCAGGGCCTTGCCGTTGAGCACGGCCACCTGGATCTCCCGTCCCTTGATGTACTGCTCCAGCACCGTGCGGCCGCCCAGACGGATGCTCTCCTCCAGGCCCCGGCGGAGGGCCTCCCGGGTGTGGGCAATGGTGACGCCGATGGAGGAGCCGCTGGCAATGGGCTTGACCACCACAGGCAGCTGGGTTTCCTCCAGCAGCTGCTCCAGATTGTCCCGGGTGACGGTGACCGTCTCCCACCGGGGGGTGAGCACCTGCCGCTCCACCATCCGCTTGGTCAGGTCCTTGTCCATGGCGATGGCGGAGGCCAGGCAGCCGGAGCCGGTGTAGGGCACGCCCAGCAGATCCAGCATGGCCTGAATCCGGCCATCCTCGCCGCAGGTCCCGTGAAGGGCCAGGTAGACCACATCCGCGCCCCGGCACAGCTCCTCCACCCCGGGCCCAATCATAGACGGGCTGCGGTCCATTCGGCTGGAGCGCACCTGCTCCAGATCCGGGGCCTGGGGGCTGACCTTCTGGAAGGAGGGCGGAATGGGGGCCTGATAGGGGTCACCCTCCCGCCCCTCCATGCCGAAGAACAGATCCACCAGGGCCACCTGATGCCCCCGGTCCCGCAGAGCCTGGCACACCATGGCCCCGGAGGAAAGAGATACATTTCGTTCCGGGCTGAGTCCGCCCGCCAGCACCACAATTTTCATGGTATCATACACCTCGTCAAAGGATATTGTTTTTTCATTTTATACGCTGGCCATTGATTTTAGCACATTTTTTCTCCCCACACAAGATTTTCAGGGAAAATTCAGGAAAGAGAGACGGTTTTCCCCTTATTTCTCCCGGTCGGACAGCCCGTGGTCCAGAATTTGGTAGATACGTTCCAGATCCAGGCTGCGGCGGAGATGGCGGGCCAGCAAATCGTACTGACGGTTTTTATAGGCCATGGGGTCCTCTGCGGGCTGTTCCCCGGCCCATTCCAAGCCCCAGCGGCCCAGCAGCAGCTGGGTGAGGCGCTGCTGCACCTCCGGCCGGTCGAATACCCCGTGGAGATAGGTACCCACCACAGGCCCGCAGGCGGTAAACAGGGCCTGCTCCCCGCTGTCCCCCATATGGATTTCGTACCCTTCCGCCGGACAGCCGGACAGCGGGGCGAACAGCCCCTCCAGGGTGGGCACCGGCCCGCAATACCGGGTGCGGGTTTTGCCGCTGCGGAACCGGGTATCCACGGGGAGCAGGCCCATTCCGGCCATCCGGCCGCCTCCCTCCACCCCTTCCGGGTCGGACAGGGTGCGGCCCAGCATCTGGTAGCCCCCGCATATCCCCACCACCGGCACACCGCCGGCAGCCAGCTTGAGGATGGCGGTCTCCAGACCGCTTTGCCGCAGCCACGCCAGGTCTGCCATGGTATTTTTGGTGCCGGGCAGGATGACCAGGTGAGGCGATCCAAGCTGGTGGGGACGGTCCACATACCGCACCCCCATGGCTGGGTGCCGTTCCAACGCATGAAAGTCCGTAAAGTTGGAGATCCGGGGCAGGTGGATCACCGCCACGTCCAGCACCGCCCCTTCCCGCCGGGCGGAAAATCGCTGGGACAGGCTGTCCTCGTCGTCCAGATCCACCTCCAGCCAGGGCACGACCCCCAGCACCGGGATTTGTGTCAGCTCCTCCAGCATGGTCAGCCCCGGCCGGAGGATTTCCACGTCCCCCCGGAACTTATTGATGATGGTGCCCTTCACCATGGCCCGCTCCTCCGGCTCCAGCAGAGCCACCGTGCCGTACAGGGAGGCGAACACCCCGCCCCGGTCGATGTCGCCGGCCAGCAGCACCGGGGCCTGGGCCAGCCGTGCCATGCCCATGTTTACGATGTCATCCGCCTTCAAATTGATCTCCGCCGGGCTGCCCGCCCCCTCAATCACAATGATGTCGTACTGACTGGACAGCCGGTTGAAGCTGTCCATGATCCGGGGAACCAGCGCCCGTTTTTGGGCAAAATACGCCCGGGCGCTCTGGCAGCCCTGTACCTCCCCCTGAACGATCACCTGGCTGCCCATATCACTGGTGGGTTTGAGCAGAATGGGGTTCATATCCACCGTGGGCTCAATCCCCGCCGCCTCCGCCTGCATCACCTGGGCCCGGCCCATCTCCAGGCCCTCCCGGGTAATGAAGCTGTTCAGCGCCATGTTCTGGCTTTTAAAAGGGGCGACGGTGTACCCGTCCTGACGGAAAATCCGGCAAAGGCCGGCGGTAAGCACGCTTTTCCCTGCGTTGGACATGGTGCCCTGAATCATAATCGTTTTCGCCGCCATCTTCTCATCCCCCCATCTGCCGGGCCAATGCGGCCAGCAGCAGAGCATTTTCCTCCGGCTCCCGCACCGCCGCCCGGTACCAGCCAGGCCCCAGGCCGGAGAAATTGGCGCAGGAGCGCAGGAGGATGTTATCCTCCCGGAGCAGGGCCTCGTCCAGCCCCACCGGGCCGCTAAACAGGAGGTAGTTGGCCTGGCTGGGGCAGACCCACAGGCCCAGCTCCTCTAATCCGGCCTGAAGCCTGGCCCGCTCCCCCTGGATCAGGGGCAGGCTCTCCTCCGGCCACCGGGGGCAGAGGGCCAGCGCCGCCTCCCCCGCCGCCTGGGCGGGAATGGACACCGGCCAGGGCGGAGACAGGGCCGCCACCGCCGCGGACAGGCCGGGGTCGGCGCACAGCAGGTAGCCCAGGCGCAGACCGGCCATGGCATAGCTTTTGGTCAGCGCCCGGATGAGGCACAGCCCACCCCCCGCCAGCTCAGCGGTCAGTCGGTGGGGATCGGCCCCGGTCAGCTCCAGGAAGCACTGGTCCACCGCCAGCACCGCCCCCACTGCCCGGCATCGTTCCAGCGCCCCGCAGCCGTTGTGGCCCACCAGCGCCAGCGCGGAACGGTACTGGGAAAAGGTGGGTGCAAGGATTAAGGCTTTACATGGCTTCATTGCAAAGACCAATCGCTGAATCAGATCGGAGGCTCCGTTTCCCCACACCATCCACCCCTCCGGCACCCCGTCCCGCCGGGCTGCCGCCTGGGCCAGCGCCCGGCATTGGGGGTCTGGATAGCGGGCGCACAGAGACACGGCCTCCCGTGCCGCCTGGGCCGCCTCCGGAGGCATCCCCCTGGGATTCAGGCTGATGGAAAAGTCCAGGGGAATCCGGTTCAAGCCGTAAATATCCCCGCCGTGGGCATCCTGCTTCATAGAGGCCTCCCTTCCAAAAACAAGATAACCGCCCCGCCGCCCAGCAGGAGCAGCAGGGTAAGTATCTGCGTGACATACATCAGGCGGCAGGCCCGGGGGATATCCTCAGCCTCCACAGGACGAATGGGGTCGCCGATAAACGGTTTTTTGACCACCTGACCGAAATACACCCCGTCCCCCGCCAGACGGACCCCCAGGGCGCCGGCGCAGGCGGCCTCTGTATGGGCGGAGTTGGGGGACTTGTGCCGCAGGCGGTCCCGACGAAAGACGCGCCAGGCTCCGCGGCCGGAGCAGCCGGGCAAGATAGCCGCCGCCAGGCACAGGAAAAGCCCGGACAGCCGGGCGGGGATCAGGTTGAGCAGGTCGTCCAGACGGGCGGCAGCCGTGCCGAAATACCGGTATCGCCGGCTGCGGTAGCCTACCATGGAGTCCATGGTGTTTACCGCCTTATACAGCAGGCCCAGGGGCAGCCCTCCCAGCGCCAGATACAGCATGGGGGCGATCACCCCGTCGGAGGTGTTTTCCGCCACTGTCTCCACTGCGGCCCGGGTCACCCCCGCCTCGTCCAAGGCGTCGGTGTCCCGGCCCACGATTCTGGAAACGGCGTGCCGCGCCCCAGCCAGATCCCCCGTCCGCAGCGGGAAATACACCGCCATGCTCTCCTTTTGCAGGGCGCGGGCGGCCAGCAGCTGGCCGGTAAACCACACCTCCACCCCCCATGCAAGTACGGGTGACACCCTCGCACACAGGGTCAGCAGCGCCCAGCCCGCCAGTGGGAACAGCAGCCCCACCGCCAGAACCAGCAGGCAGCCGGCGGCACGCTCCCCGCCGGGGGTCGGGGGAAAGCGCTTTCGCAGCACCTGCTCCAGCCAGGCAATGACCCCGCCCATCCACCGTACAGGATGGGGCATCCAGTGGGGGTCTCCCACCACCCAGTCCAGCACCACGGCGGGCAGCAGCACAAAAAAGCATCGCTCCATCCCCTCAGATGGTCTCCAAAAGGGTGAGGGCCAAAGGGGCTTCCTCCACCCGCACCCGGTAGCCCCCGCAGTTGGGCAGCAGCCACTGGTAAAAGTCCTTTTCCGGACGGCCAAAGCCCTCCATAGCCGCCATCCAGACGCCGCCGTGGGCGACCACCGCCCCCCGGCTGATCCCCATGGCCTTGGCCTGGGCCACAACCTCCTCCACTCCTTGGCGGCACCGCGCAAAAAAGCCGGGCATGGATTCCCCGCCGGGCAGGGTGATGGTGCGGTCGCCCCCCATCCAGGCCTGATACAGGGGGTTGTCCTTCAGCTCCTCCCAGGTTTTTCCCTCAAAGTCCCCAAAGTTGCACTCCCGGAGCTGGGGTACCTGGTGCTGCTCCATGTCGGGAAACAGCAGCTCAGCCGTCTGGCGGCAGCGCAGCATGGGGGACACCCAAAGAGCGTCCACCGCAGGCATGGCCTCCCGGCGGCTCCGGGCCAGCTGGGCGCCGGACTGGGAAAGGGGCTGATCCTCCGTCCCCACATACCGCCTGCATTCATTGCCCGGCGTGGTGCCGTGGCGAATCAAAATCAATTCCATCCGTCTCTCTCCTAATTACTTCAATCGCATACTCAGGCCGCAGGAGACCCGGTATACCGCCTCTGCCTGCTGGGCCAGGCGGCAGCCCAGGCGGCCCACCGCCTCCCGGCGCAGCCGCTCCTCCCCATCCATGGGGATGACGCCGCAGCCCACCTCCCGGCAGATGATTACCGCCGCCTGGGCGCAGTCCTCCGCCGACGGCAGGGGGTTCATCTCCTCCAGCCCGTATACCACCGGGGTCTCCCCCAGCTTCCCGCGGGTCATGGCCTCCGGCGGGTAGCCCAGTTCCCGGGTGACAAAATCCCGCTTTCCGCTTCCCGCACCGCCGATTACCAGTATCATCGCCATCCCTCCAACCACCGGGCCAGCGCCAGCCCGGCCAGGCAGGCCAGCTCGCACCGCTGCAAAAACCACCCATTCAGATCCCCTGTCGTACCCCCAAACTCCCGGAGGCACACCCGCAGGCTGTCCCCGCAGGCCAGGGCGGCCCCAACGGCCACCCACAGGTACGCCGGACTGAACCAGCCCAGCCCCAGCAAACAGACCAGGGCCAGGATCAGGAGGGAAAAACGGCCGCCTCTCCATCCAGTGACCTGGGCCAGCAGGCCGGAGCCTCTGGCGTTGGGCAGAAACAGCGCCCCACAGGCAGACAGGGCCCTGGCCGCCACGGGCACCGCCAGCAGGGGAAGCACCGGGGCAGGCCCCGCCGCCGTCTGGCCCCACAGCGCCAGGGTAACCAGGAGATACACCGCACAATGGAGCACCCCAAAGGCGCCGATATGTGGGTCCTTTAATATTTCCAGCTTCTTTTCCCGGCTGCCCTGGGAGGAACGGGCGTCCCACACATCGCAGTAGCCATCCATGTGGATGCCGCCGGTAACCAGCAGAGGTAAGACGGTCAAACCCGTGGCACATAGGATGCTGTGAAGGGAAAATACATAACAGATATGCCACCACAAGGCCATGGAGCCGCCCACCGCCAGCCCCACCAAAGGGAAGGCATACAGCGTCAGCCGGCGGCTGTCGCTCTCCCAATCCACCCTGGGCATAGGGATATGGGAATAAAGGGCAAAGGCCATCGCCACCGCCCGAGCCACCTTCATACCGCCGCCCCCTTCCAGGTCACCGGGATGCCGCACACCACCTCCGTCACCTGCTCGCACCAGGCGCCCAGGTCCCTATGCAGGGCGGCCAACAGGGACAGATACTGCTCCGTCTCCGGCGGGTAGGTCCCGCCATCCCGGCTGATGTCCACACTAATAACGACAAGGTTTCTTGCTTTACACATTAAGAGCTTCAGTCCGTCTCTCATTTTCTTCCATGCATCCTCCCCGCTGGTATGGGGGGAGGCAAACAGCTCGTTGGCCGCCCAGTTGCCCAGATCCTCCAGCAGCACGGTGGCCCCCTCCGGGATGGGGCAGGCGCCCAGGTCACGGCCGCGCTCTATCGTAAAAAAACCCTTTCCCGCCCGTTGGGCCCGATGACGGGCGATACGCCCCTCTGCCTCCCTGCCCGCCGGTTCCATTGTAGCCAGATAGACCAGGGGGCCGGAGTCGGCCAGGGATTGGGCCAGCGCCTCCCCATAAGCACTTTTCCCGGAGCCGGAACCGCCGAACACCAGTGCGGTCAATGGTTCATCCCCCCTACCGGGCTGCCGTCAGGCCGATAGGCCTCGATGCCCAGGCCGTCAAAGGAGGCCATGGAGTGATAGATGGCGGAGGCCATATCCAGCAGGGGCATCAAAGCCACCGCACCGGTGCCCTCCCCCAGCCGGAAGTCCCCATGGAGGATGGGGTCCAGCCCCAGCGCCTCCAGCAGCAGAGGGCCGCAGGGCTCCGACGGCAGATGGCTGGGCAGCATAGCCTTTTTGGCCCGGGAAGAGAGCCGCGCCGCCAGCAGGGCGGCGGCACAGGAGATGGCTCCATCCAATATCACCGGCACATTGTTCCGGGCGGCGCCCAGATAAAAGCCGGTCATGGCTGCGATATCGAATCCACCTACCTTGCAAAGCACATCTATAGGGTCGGCCGCATTCGGCCGGTTTACAGACAGCGCCAGCGCCACCGTCTCCCGCTTTTTTTCCAATCCCCGGTCGGATAGGCCGGCGCCCCGACCCACCAGCTCCTCCGGGTCACGGTTCAGCAGCGCGCAGGTTACGGCGGCAGCGGTGGTGGTGTTTCCTATGCCCATTTCCCCCGCGGCCAGTACCTGGGCGCCCTTGACAATCAGCTCCTCCGCTACACGCACGCCGGTAAACAGCGCCGCGGTGCATTGTTCGCGGGTCATGGCTGGGCCCCGGGCAATATTGCCCGTCCCTCCAGGACAGACACTGCGTTCCAGCAGGCCGGGAATGGGCGGATGGGCGGCCATCCCCACATCCACAGGGGTCACTGTGGCTCCGGCCACCTGGGCCATCCGGCAGACTGAGGACTCCCCGGCCCCCATGGCCCGGGCCACCGCCAAGGTTACCTCCTGCCCTGTCTGGGTCACTCCCTCCTCCACCACGCCGTTGTCGGCGCAAAAGACGGCCACCGCCTTGCGCTCAAGCCGCACTATCGGGGTGCCTTGGGCGCCGGCGACGGCCACCAGCAGCTCCTCCAAACGCCCCAGGCCGCCGATGGGTTTGGCTATGCCGTCCCAGTGGCGGCGGGCCTGCTCCATTGCGTTCAGGTCGGCGGGGGCAATAGATGCGATCAATCGGGACATGTTCATCGGTTTCATTGCGCGTGATTCTCCTTATACTGGGTACAGGCCCTGGCAAACCGCTGGGTAAGTTTGGGCTGAGACGGGTAATACAGGTGCGGAAACCCGGCAAGTAAATTCCCTTTCCAGGTCATGCAGCGCCAGGATTTTCCGTTGCCTGGGCGAACCGCCCGGACGGCAGAACCGCAGCAGGTGGAGTCCCAGCGATGGAACTCGTGGGCGGCAGCCTGCTCCCCTGCCTTCAGGTAGGGGGTGTCCTCCTCCGCGGTCAGCGTGATGTAGCCGAAGCGCCTCAGGCCGGAGGTTTTCACCCCCGCCCCATCCAGCACCCCGGCCATGGGCCAGGAACGGCCCTGGCTGTCCTCCAAGGTCTGCTGAAGATAGAGGAAGCCGCCACATTCCGCCAAGGTGGGCAGACCGTCCCGGATGGCCCGGCGCAGGGATTCCAGCATGGTCTGGTTCCCACTGAGGGCAGCGGCGTGGAGCTCCGGGTAGCCGCCGCCCAGATACAGGCCGCAGGCCTCTGATGGGAGGCACGGGTCCTGCAAAGGGCTGAATGCTGCCAGCCTCAAGCCCTGTGCCTCCAGGGCCTCCAAATTGGCCTGATAATAAAAGCAGAAGGCCTCATCCCGGGCCACCGCCACCACCGGGGCATCCTGGGCGGGAGAAACGGGGACGGAACCTTCCGCCCACCAGTCGGGAGCGGAGCGGGCCAGGGCCAGCAGGCGGGGCACATCCACCCCCTGCTCCAGGCGGTCGGCCAGCCGGTCTATCTTCTCCTCCAGCCCGGCAATTTCCTCCGGCAGCAGCAGGCCCAGGTGGCGGCTGGACAGGGTGCAGTCCTCCAACCGGGGCAAATGGCCCACCACCGGCAGGCCGGTCTCCCCCTCGATCATGGAGGCGTAGTAGTCGGCGGCATGGACCGAACATCCGTTGAGCACAACCGCCTGGATCTGGCTGGGATTGCGGAAGTCCGCCAGGCCCTTCAGCTGTGCCGCCAGGGTGAGGGCGGCGCCTTTGGGCTCCACCACCAGCACAACCGGGGTGCTGGTGACCTGGGCCAGATGCCAGCTGCTGGAGCGATGGGTAGCCCCCACCCCGTCATACAGGCCCATAACCCCCTCAATCACCCCCAGGCCCCGGCCTCTCCCGCCCGCAGCCATCTGCCTGAGAACCTGCTCCGGCGTGGAGAGGAACAGATCCAGGTTTCGGCTGGGCAGGCCCAGCACCTGGCGGTGAAACATGGGGTCGATGTAGTCCGGCCCGCACTTGAAGGCGCAGGGCTCCAGCCCCCGGCGCTGGGCGGCCCGGAGCAGAGCGCAGGTCAGGATGGTTTTCCCGCTGCCGCTGGCTGGGGCGGCCACCATCAGCCGGGGCAGGGTGATCCGCTCAGTCATAGGCATTCCCATCCTTCCGTCCAAAATTCAACATTTTATATTATAACGGACTTTCCCGGAAAAAGCAAATCCTACCCGCCGGGCCGCCAGATACAAAAAAACGGCCGCCCCAACCGGGACAGCCGTTTTCTGTAAAGGAATTATACTTGCTTGAGGAAGCGCAGGAAGGCTTCCTTCCCCTCCGGCGTGCGCTTATACACTCCGGCGTGCTCCAGCACCTGGGCAAAGACGGCGCCGGTCTCCTGATAGACCACGTCCAAAGCGTTTTCCCGGGTGATGGTATGCTTCCCGGCAAAGTCTCTGGCCCACTGGGCATGGGACTGGGTGAGGGGGTCGGCATCCAGGTCCTTCCCCTCCGCCAGGGCCTCCGCCACGGCGGCCAGCTCCTCCTTCAGGCGGGCGGGCAGCACCGCCAGGCCCATCACCTCAATCAGGCCGATGTTCTCCTTCTTGATGTGGTGCAGTTCCTGATGGGGATGGTACAGGCCCAGGGGGTATTCCTCCGTGGTCAGGTTATTCCGCAGTACCAGGTCCAGCTCGTAGTCCTCCCCACGGCGGCGGGCAATGGGGGTGATGGTGTTGTGGGGCTCCCCGTCCGTCTCGGCGTAGATCACGGCGCTCTCATCGGTGTAGCCCCGCCAGGACAACAGGATCTTGTCCGCCAGGTCGATCAGGCGCTGGGGGTCGCCGCAGGTGAGACGCACCACCGACATGGGCCAGCGGACGATGCCGGCCTGCACATCCTCATAGCCGGGGAAGGTGAAGGGCGTCTCTACAGGGGCCTTTTCCATGGCGAAGGTATACCGGCCGCCCTGGAAATGGTCATGGGCCAGGATGGAGCCGCCCACGATGGGCAGGTCGGCATTGGAGCCCACAAAGTAGTGGGGGAACTGGCCCACGAAGTCCAACAGCTTGCCGAAGCAGGCCCGGTCGATCTTCATGGGGGTGTGCTCCCGGTTGAAGCAGATGCAGTGTTCGTTGTAATACACATAGGGGGAATACTGCAAAAACCAGGGGGAGCCGTTGATGGTAATAGGCACAACCCGGTGGTTCTGGCGGGCGGGATGGTTCAGCCGCCCGGCATAGCCCTCGTTCTCCGCGCACAGGGCGCACCGGGGATAGGCGGAAGCGGGCAGATTCCGGGCCGCGGCGATGGCCTTGGGGTCCTTCTCCGGCTTGGACAGGTTAATGGTCACGTCCAGCTGGCCATACTCCGTGTCCGCTTTCCACTGCACGTCCTTGGCAATGCGGTCCCGGCGGATATAGTTGGTATCCTGGGAGAAGGCATAGTACCAGTCGGTGGCCGCGGCGGGGCTTTCCTGATACAGGGCCTGGAACCGGTCGATGACCTGGGCGGGACGGGGCGTCAGCCGGCCCATAATCTTGGTGTCGAACAGGTCCCGGTAGGTGACCGTATTCTCCTTCAGTACGCCCCGGGCATACGCGTCGTCCATCAGGGTGTCCAGCACCTGGGGCAGGGAGATCTCCCCCCACTCCTGGCCGGGGTCCTGGTAGCTGTCCAGCTCCAGCACCTCCAAAACAGCGTTGATGGCCCAAAGCCGCTCCCGCTCCTCAATCAGGCCGGTGCGGATGGCGTAGGTAATCAGCTTGGAAATGGCCTCGTCCATATGTCCTCTCCCCTTCCTCAATAGCCGTTGGGATGGGCCTTGTGCCAATCCCAGGCGGAGGAGACAATGGTCTCCAGATCAGCGTACTGGGGCTTCCAGCCCAGGACGGTGCGCGCCTTCTCAGAGGAGGCCACCAGCTGGGCGGGATCGCCGGCCCGGCGGGGGCTGACCTCGGCGGGAATGGGATGACCGGTGACCTTCCGGGCCACGTCAATGACCTCCTTCACTGTGAAGCCCACGCCGTTGCCCAGGTTGAACACATTGCTCTCCCCGCCCTTGAGCAGGTAGTCCAGGGCCAGGATGTGGGCCTGGGCCAGGTCGGAGACATGGATGTAGTCCCGGACGCAGGTACCGTCCTTGGTGGGATAGTCCTCGCCGAAAATGGAGATGTGATCCCGCTGGCCGTTGGGCACCTGGAGGATAAGGGGGATCAGGTGGGTTTCAGGGTTGTGGGCCTCGCCGATGGCGCCGGAGGGATGGGCGCCGCAGGCGTTGAAGTACCGCAGGGCCACATACCGCAGGCCATGCGCCCGCTGGGTCCAGCCCATCATGGTCTCCATAGCCAGCTTGGTCTCGCCATAGCAGTTGGTGGGATGGGTGGGGTCAGTCTCCAGGATGGGCACCCGCTCCGGCTCGCCGTAGGTCGCGGCAGTGGAGGAGAACACGATCTTATCCACCCCGTGGGCCACCATGGACTGCAGCAGGCAGGTGGTGCCCCAGAGGTTATTTTCGTAATACTTCAGCGGGTTGGACATGGACTCGCCTACCTGGGAGGACGCGGCGAAGTGGATGACGCCTTCAATCTCCTCCCGCTCAAAAATCTGGTCCATCGCCTGACGATCCCGGATGTCCGCCTCGTAAAAGCGGGCCTGGGGATGAACCGCGGCCCGGAAGCCGGTGAGCAGGTTATCCGCCACCACTACGTCCCGTCCGGCGGCGATGAGCTCATACACGGTATGGGAGCCGATGTAGCCGGCCCCGCCCAGCACTAAAATAGCCATACAATGTTCCGTCCTTTCCTGAATTCAGGTGATTTTAAAATGGTCAAGCAAAGATCATGCTGCCGCCCTGGGGGCGAATGTAGAGCACGTGGCACCGGCCTTCTCCCAACAGGGCCTCCATGCCGGACCGGAAGGTTTCCAGCTTCTCCTTGGGGACGAAGGCCTGGATGGTGCCGGCAAAGCCGCCGCCGTGGACACGGATGGCGCCCGCGCCGTCCAGCAGCCGCTGGCCCACGGCCAGCGCCACAGGGATGGCCTGCTGGCTGGGGTCGGCAGGAGACCAGCCGTTTTGCAGGTGGAGGTCGGAGGAACGGCCGGACTGGTTTACCAGGGACAGGAACCGGTTAAAGTCCCCCTCCTCCAGGGCCTGGGCTTCCTCCACAGCCCGGCGGTCGTCGTCAAAGAAATGCATGGCGCGCAAAGCCGCCCGGTCGCCGCAGGCCTTCCGGACCTCAGGCAGACGGGCCCAGAACTGGGACTCATCCACCTCGCGCAGCACCTGCTTGCCGAAGAAGGCGGCCACCGCCCCCATCTCGCGGGTGATGTCGGCATAGTCGTCGGTCAGGTCGGCGTGGCAGGAGTCGGTGTCCACAATGCACAGGGCATGGCCGGAGCGGGTAAAATCGTAATCTACCGCCTTCACCACCGGCTGGGCCGGGTCGGCAAAGTCGATGGCCACCGCGCCGCCTACAGCGGAGCCCATCTGATCCATCAATCCGCAGGGCTTGCCGAAGTAGACGTTTTCTGCATACTGGCCGATCTTGGCATTTTCCACCGGGGTGACCGCGCCGCCGCAGAAAAAGTGGCTGAAGATACTGCCCATCAGAATCTCATAGGCAGCCGAAGAGGACAGCCCGGAACCGGACAGCACATTGGAGGTCATGTAGACATCCACCCCCTCCAGGGTGTAGCCCAGCTTGGCCAGCCCGGCGGCCACGCCCCGCACCAGGGCGGCGGAGGTGTTCTTCTCCTCCTCCTTGGGCTCCAGCTGATCCAGGCTGACCGACAAGACAGGGTAGCCCTCGGACTTGACCTTGACCATCCGGCTGCCGTTGGGGGCAGCGCAGGCCAGCATGTCCAGGTCCACGCTGGCGCACAGCACACGGCCATGCTGGTGGTCGGTATGGTTGCCGCCGATTTCCGTGCGGCCCGGCCCGCTGAACAGGGCGGCCTGCTCCCGCTGGCCATAGGATTTCATAAATGCCTGTACCACACCCACGGCACGGGCGCGGCCCTTCTCCAGGGACGCCTGGCTGCCGTCCAGAGCGTACAGCCCGGTCAGCACCTGATCCCCCTCTCCCGCCTGTAGGCGGCGCAAAAGCTCCTGACAGGAACTCATAGCATCGTCACCTCTTCTTTCTCCTGATTCGGCTTCGGACGGTCTGCCGCCAAAGCCCACAATGTACTGGATCATTGTATCATAATCCTGCTGTAACTTCAACGAAGGCCGGCAGGAAAATTATTGATTTTCCCAAAAATTTCTTAGCTGATACTTGCCTGCCGGACTTCTTTCCGATACACTGGTGTCATGCAGTATGCTTTTAAAAGAGGAGGTTGATTTTATGCTGCGTGACTGCTCCTTCGGCGTCTATCAGGGCCGGCCTGTGGAGGCCATTTCCCTGTCCAATGGGACGCTGGCCTGCCGGGTGCTTACCTTCGGCGGGATTCTTCAGTCCTTGCAGGTCCCTGACCGCCAGGGAAAGGCGGTGGATGTGGTGCTGGGCTGCCCGTCTTTGGATGGTTACCTGGCGCAGGACTGCTATCTGGGCGCCCTGGTGGGCCGCTGCGCCAACCGCATCGCCGGCGGCCGGTTTTCCTTGGATGGGCAGGACTACGCTCTGGCGGTGAACAACGGCCCCAATCACCTGCATGGGGGGCCCGGCGGGTTCAGCTTCCAGGTCTGGAACATTGACTCCCGCTCCCAGGAGCATGTAACGCTGGCCCTTCACAGCCCCAGCGGCGAGGAGGGCTATCCGGGAAGCCTGGACGTCCGGGTCACCTACCGGCTGGCAGGGAATGCCCTGTCCATCGCCTATGAGGCGGAGACCGACCAGACCACCCTGTGCAACCTGACCAACCACAGCTACTTTAATCTGGCGGGACACGGCAGCGGCCCTGTGCTGGACCAGGTCTTGCAGCTGATGGCCCACACCTATACCCCCACCGACGAGACCTCCATCCCCACCGGAGAGATTGCCCCTGTGGAGGGGACGCCCATGGACTTCCTTTCCCCCACCCCCATCGGCGCCAGGATTGACGCGCCCTTCTCCCAGCTGATTCAGGGCCGGGGCTATGACCACAACTGGTGTGTGGATGGTCAGCCCGGTATTCTGCGTCCCGCGGCCCGTGCCTGGTCGGAGAAAACGGGCATTGTGCTGTCTGTGGAAACGACCATGCCCGGTGTGCAGCTGTACACCGCCAATTATGTCCCTGAGGGACTGCCCGGCAAGGACGGCGCCCTTTATGGCCCCAGGCACGCCTTCTGCCTGGAAACCCAGTTCTACCCCGACGGGGTCAACCATCCCCATTTCCCCTCCCCTATTCTGACGCCGGAGCACCCCTACCGCCACGAAACCCGCTTCACCTTCTCCCCGCTTTCTTGAAAGAAAGCTTGGCAAAGAACTTTATGCGGCTGCGCGTGGAGAATTTTACAGAAAATGGGCATGTCCTACGCAAGAGGAGTTCCCTTTCTCCTGCAAGAGATTTGGAATGCAATCCCGCTTCCCCGCAAGTTGCTTGCCCGGCTGCGTAAAATTTCTGTCGAAACAAAAGTGGACCCGCTTCGGCGGGTCCACTCAGCTTGTCAAAAAAGCCCTCCTGCAAGGAGTTCCGGCGCCCGCAGGCGACGGAATAACATGAAATCCCGTCATTTCCGGGGGCGTGTACCTGGGAAA
>CASFCW010000003.1 GCA_949293165.1 uncultured bacterium | reverse complement strand
ATCCGGACGGACTTTCTCCACCAATCCAAAGAGGTAATTGGCGTCCAGATACTCAAAGTCCAAACCATACACTTTATAGCTCACCGCCACATAGCAGGCGAAACGCAGCAGCGGCTCCGGGACCTGCTCCGCACGGATGCCTGGTTTCAGGGAATAGTCCCGATCCCAGAAGTGATCCTCTTCATTGCCTGTCCCGACAAAATACTTCTCTTGCAGCTCCCGTTTCAGCAGGTTAATCAAATAATAGTCAATTTCACCCCAGCGGCTCTGGCGGCGCAGGTTTTCGCAGAAGGCGATGGCTTTTTCCGCGTCAAGGGTCTCAGCCCGCTGCGCTTCGGTCCATGTCCGAAGCAGTTGCCACACCTCAAAGGGCGCGCCTTGACTGCTGACCACCACCGGCGGCCAGAGGGAATCAAGCCGCGTGATTCTCCCGTCAATGGCATCCTGGATGCACTGGTCAAAGAGCGGCTGCAGCTGCTCCTGTACCTCGGGCTTCATCCAGTAACAGCGCCCGTCCGCACTGTTTCGTTTTGGTAAATTCATATCAGGCCACCTCTTTCTATAAACAGAAAAATGCCCCGTGTCCGTCTGCCACTTGGGCAGGCTGACGCGAGGCGTGAAAAGACCGCACAAAACCAAGACCTGTTTTCCAAGGCCCTGTGCCTGACGATGTTCTGTTGTCTTTCGCATCCGGTTGGACAGGGCCACCATTTTTTATCCATCTGCGTTCACCTGCTGTACACTCGCTCTTATCCGCTCCATCTCGTCCACCAGAGCCCGGACCTGGAAGTCCACCATATCCTCCGCCACCTCTGGAAACAGAAACGGCATGGCGTCGGGAATCGCCTTGTGCACCATCATCATAGCCAGGGCCAAATTGCCGAACAGCCTGGGATCAATGCCCTCCCTTGGAAGGCCGAAGATGGACAGCAGCTTCCCGTAAAAGCGGATCTGGTACTGCCGGAAGGCCTGGAAACTTTCCTCAGAAAGGCAGCGGCGCACCTGCTGTTCCTCCTCAATGGACAAAACAGCGACCCTGCTTTTGGCCCCGTAGCAACAATTTTTCAAGAAGGTCTCCACCCCCGCCCGCCAACTGAGCTCCGGGTCCTCCATCAGCTGGCGGGCGCAGTCCAGCAGCCTGGGCTGCTGGTACAGCAGGGCATGGAATACCAGCTCCTCCTTAGAGGAGAAAAGGCTGTAAAAGAAGGTCTTGGAGATGCCCACTTTTCCGCACAGGGTCTCGATGCTGCTGTGGATCAGCCCCCGGTCCGCAATGCACTGGATCACGGTGGCCATCAGTGCCTCCCTTACCTGTTCTTTCTCCTGATTGGAATACGCCTTTCGCGCCATTAGCCGTCACCGCCATATAAAGAACAAAATATAAAAGTAGTATTTATTTATATTATAGCCAACGATATCTGAAACGCAAGGACATTTTGAAAAAGTGCTCCGATGAGACATACCAGGGGCATCGTGTGGGGCCCAGGATGGCACCAGCCCTGGATTAAACCTGGTGCGCGCCGGGGGAGCGCCTATGGGGGACGGGCTGCTCACGGGGCGGCAGTTGATCCGGCGGATGGAGGAATACTGCGGCTGGAGCCGGAGCCAAGCAAAATGCGATCCCGTCAGTTGAAGATGAGCCGTTTGAACCATGACGCAAACGAGGCGAAGGACTCAGTCCTTCGCCTCACTGCGCTTCTTGATCCGTAATGCGCACGACGCCCGCCCCAAACCATTGCGCCGTCTTCTTGTGGCCCTGGACAAAATCGCGCAAGACAGGTTCTGTATCGGGTGACATCAGCGACCAGGTTATGGCCGTGGGTGCTGGAGTGTCCGCTCTAACAGTAAAGAGCATACCGTTGGCACGGACAAGGCATTTGAAAAGACATGGAAGCCGGCAGATGCCGTCATATCCAGGCGGCTGGCTACACATCCAGGCTCTGCGCCTGGGTCACCGGCACGTAGTTTTGATCCAGGTAGAAAACCTTGACGGTGGAAGCGGCTTCCGTGTCCAGCTGCAATTCGACTGCGCCGGGGACAAAAGCCTCCAGGGACACCGGGGACAGGGCGGCGTCCACCATCCTGCCATCGGCACGGTAAGCAGCGGCGGCTATGTAGCCGGTGGTGTCTTCAAAACCCGGGTCCAGTACCAGGACCGTTACTGTGGCCTGCCCCGCCCCTCGGCGCAGACTGGCAGACAGGGTGGGCAGATGTCCCTGGCGGGATTGGAGGAACTGGAACAGTTCCAGATTAAAGCAGCTGTGGCGGCGGTACTGCACCAGTTCCGCGCCGCCCACCACGTTGAAGCTCTCGTCGTATAGGGATATGGCCAGGAAGAAGTCGTTGTCCAGCCAGCTCAGGCCGTGGGCGTCCAGGCTGCGGATGGTGTCGTCGTAGTAACGATATACGGACTCCCGCGTGCCCGTGGCCTGCTCAAAGCGAACCAGCGCCCCGGCAGGGGCGTACTTTTCAATCAGCGCGGCGTAATCCTCCACAATCTGGGCGTTGGCCTGGTAGGCCACAACATCGGACTCGTAGGCCACGTTTTCCGCGTCAATCCGGATCTCATAGACCTGCTCATAGCAGTTGGGGCAGAGCATAATCCGGCTGGTCTTTTTGAGACTGACGGTTTCCTTCTCCGTGCCCGCCAGATGGGCATCGTATTCCGTGGGGAAATACCACCGCTCCACCGCGTAGGATTCCGGCAGCAGCAGGTCCATGCCCGCCCAGTGCACAAAGCAGGTGTCCCCCGTAGAACTGGTCACTGTGATGCTCAGGGTTTCCGTGTACTCCTCCAATGTAACGGAGATTTTCTTCTCACTGGTGGCGTAGGGGTAGTATTCCGAAAACTTGTTGCTGGTCTCATAGGCCCGGTCTGAAAGATCTTCCGTGTAAAGGGTCTAAGTATCGGAGGAAATGGTCAGAGTACAGGCGTCGGAATCCGCCAGGTAGAGGTCAAACTGGGTGCCGGCGGGGATGCCGCCCTTCATCACAAAGGGCTGGTGGCTGTCAAAATAGACCCCGATGCCGTATATATCCGTGGGGTATTCCGGGCGGAACATGCCGTGGTTATTCATGTCGATGTGCATCCCCGGCGTGACGGTGCAGATATTGGCGTAGATAAAGGGGCCCTGGGCCCAGTTGTGGGAAATCTTCACCCTGGAAGTATATTCCTCCATGGCAGGATCAAAAATGGCATGGATTGTCGCCATGGCTTCTTCCTTGTCGGGCTGGACGCCCACCTCAGCAAAAAGGAACCGGTCTCCATCCTGTTCCAGGACGGTTTGGACAATGCGCTCCAGCAGGGAAACGATGTCCTCCATACCATAGTCCGGCGGCTCCAGGCCGGTGCTCAGGCTCGTGTTGTCTGCCTCCCAGAAGGGGGTAAAGGACAGGTGGGCGCCGGGCACCTCCTGATATCGCTGGGTCAGCAGGTTCCAGATGGCCAGCACCTTCTCCTGTTCCACCGGATCAATGAACAGGTCCAGGGAGGTGTCGGAGGTGCGGTCGTCATAGTCAAACACATACCAGCGGCCGGGCAGGGATTCCAGACAGATATTCAGATGGATATTGCTGCGGAGGGCGGCGGCCACAAGCCGGTCCAGCCGCTGAAGCATCCGGTAATTGACGGTGAGCCCCGGCTTGTCCGTCTCGTCAGTGAAGAAGCTCTCATAGCGCAGGTTGAGCCGCACACAGTTGTAGCCCCAGTTGGCGCTGTCCCGGATCAGGCCTTCCGTTTTCAGCACGCCGCCGGAGGCGAATTCATCCTCCGTAATGGGGAGCACGAAGCCCTTGAGCTGAGGCAGCTGGGAGATGTCGGTGATTGACGTCTTCGCCGCCTGCGCCAGCAGTTCCGGATAGAGGATGCTGGGGTCTGCATGGGTGGCCAGGGAATCGTCCGGCTCCACCTCAAAATCCCCAGGAATGCAGTCGTACAGCCGGGCCACGGCACAGAGTGCGTCCTCCACCGTGAAGGGGTCCTGGTTGCGCATACTCTCGGCAAAGAAGTCGTAGGCGATGATCTGCCGGTCTGAGAAGGTGGACTTGTATCCGGTCATCCACATCATGGCCGCGTTTTCTTCGCTGGGACATTCCAGGCCGTTTACCCAGATGGATTCCTCTTCCTTCAGGGCATCCGGGTACAAGGGGACCAGGCTCTGCCGGTCCCCGTCCCAGTAGTCCCCACCGAAGATATCGGGGAACAGGGTGGGCCAGTCGTTGCCATAGGAATACGGGGAACCCTGGTTGTCCAGGCTCAGGCCCAGGGCCATGGCGGCGTAAAAAACCATGGGATAGGCCTGGAAGCGAAGCAGCGGCATCTCATAGGTGGAGACCTTTTGGGTGAAGTAGGACGCCTGGTCTGGAGCGCAGCGCTCCACCAGACCCAGCAGCAGCGTCCGGAGCTGTCCGGAGGTGGCTGCAGCATCGGGGTCCAGGCCCATTATCTCGTCCGGTACCAGACCCAAATCGAAGGCCCGGCGGTAATCTGCCGGGGTGGAGGCACGGCCATAGGGCTCGGCAGTCCAAAGATAGGCGGCCTGCAGATCACCGTCAAAATCATAGGCGATGTCCAGGCGTTGGGCCGCACTCCGCAGACTGATCCAGTCCTCGCCGTGAGCGGCAGAGGACAAAACGTCTGGTAAATCATCTGGGCGGATATACCAGTCGCCGTCTTTCAACTGGGCTGCAGCCCAGTTGACATCCCCATCCACCACTACACGGACTGCATGGAGCGGCGTTTCCACGGAAACAGCCTGAGCCGCGGGCTGCAGGCACCCGCCCAGGAGCGTCAGGATCAGCAGCGGTATCATACCTCGCAATCGCATGTGGCAATCCCCCCTTTATGCTTTACTGCCCTAAGAGTAACACACACAGGGGAACTTGTAAATTTATTCTTTTTATATTCGCTTTTCCCAGGCTCCATCGCAGCCTGGCGCCCCAAGGACCCCGCGTTTTCTCTCAGGAGCTCCCCTCCAGGGTATGGCCGCAACAGGCGGGGGATGTGTCTAATCTGACGGGCTTTCCGGCGTATTCAGTACATTTGATTCCACAATCAATCTGCGCGGATGCCATTGAAATGGGGCTGCGGTTCAGTTTCATAATCAGCGGCGCCGCCGGAGCAGGTAGGCATTTAGACACATGAATTTACAAATGAGTCGAAACCTTTTCGTGACAATTTACCAAATTCTGTTGCAGCCGACTTGTATACATGATATATTTGGAAAATAGAAGGGCATGGCAGAAATGACAGAAAAGCGGCAACTGCCCTGGGACGATTCAGGACTACGATGAGATGGGAGGAATACGATGATGAAACGATGGTTCAGTCTGTTTGTGGCATTGTGCCTGGTGCTGACCATGCTGCCGGGCGTTGCCCTGGGTGCGGAGCTCCAAACCCAGGAGGAGGGGCAGCAGGTTCAGCTTCAGCAGCCCTCGGAAGAGGAACCAGTTTCCCAGGAGATGGAACCGCCCATGGAAGTCTGGGTGGAACCGGAGCGATTTGACGCCGGGGCTGACACGTTGGCCGGTACGGCTCAGATCAGCGGTACAGTGTCCCTGCCGGAGGGCGTTTCCATGCTGGCGGACGGCTATCTTTTCGTCTATGCATGCGTCCCTCCCGTGCTGGACGAGGATGGCAAGGTACTGGTGGAGGCCAACACGTTGAAAGGCACCCGGGTGGATTTTGCTGAGGGGCAGAGCTCCGGCTCCTATACCCTTACCGGTCTTGCCCCGGGGGACTATGTGCTTCGCGTCTATTCCTATGTAGCCGGGGATCGTGTGCTGGGCGGGGAGCTGTTCTTCAATGGGGACGGCTCTTATGTGACGAATGTGTACGCAGCGGAGCCGGTGACCGTGTCCTCCAGCAGCAGGGTAGATCTGACCCTCCCCCTGGCGGACACCTGGATCAGCGGTACTGTGACGGTGGACAGCCCTGTGGCGGCGGATACAGGCATCCGGTTCAACTGTTACGACGACAGTGCGAATTTCAACTATACCGGCACGACTACCATCAAGAAGGGGCAGACCCAGGCGGAATTCTCCGTTGGTGTGGGCCGGGGGTCCTACCCCCTGCAGTTGTCCGAGATGGTGAACTGGGACTATGCCTACAGCGATGTCTACGGTACCGTGAGCAACGATTATTCTGACCGGATGGTTTACTCTACCCTGGATGGCCCGATCACCGGGCTGGAAATCAACGCCACCAACCTGATTATGAGCCAGGGGGAAGGCAACGCCCGGGTGGAAGTGACCGTGGAGCTGCCTAAGCCCCTGACGGAGAGACGGGAAATGGAGGTGCTTTTTGCTGACGAGGACGGCAATTTCAGAATGTCCTCCAATATATCTGTGGATGCAGGCGAGAGCTCCTTCGCCGTGGATTTGAGTTATCAGACGGGGGAACCGTTCCTTGTGGGATACAGCGATGTGACGGAATATACCACGTACTTTACCCCTGTGACGGGAGCCAGGTATGCCGCGGAAAACGGAATTACCACCCAGGTGGATAAGGCCAAGCTGTTCACCGGCGGGACGGACACCCAGATTACCATTACCGAACCGGCCTGCTACACGGTGACCGGTACGATGAGCCGGAGCGGCGGGACCATCGCGCAGCAGGCGGCCTATGTCCTGGCCCGTTTTGACGACGGGGAGACCTACGCGGGCCGGGCGGTGTTCCACTCCGGGGAGAGCCAGGCGGCATACACCATATACATTCCCCAGAGCCAGGCGGGCAAATCCTTTACCCTCACTGCTGCCCCGGCCAAGGGCGGCATGGGAAATCAGATGGACGATGAGGGGGAGACCGAGGGCAGCCGCTACACACTCAGCGGGAATGTGGAGAAGAATCTGACGCTGCCGGAGAGAACGCCCAATCTGTACGGTACCATCTCCCTTCCTCAGGGCGCCGTCGCCCCGGAGGGCGGTCTGGTGGTGGAAGTGGGCGTGCGTGAGGAGTATAACCAGCAGCAGTACGCCACCTATTATATCCCTGCCGGGCGGAGCAGCACCCAGTATGCGCTGTCCGTGCCTACGTCGGGCGATATTATGGCCTGGGCGAGACTGGTCGCGGCGGTAGACGGCGTATACGGCGAGGTTCTGGAAACCTACAGTCAGGGCCAGCTGGATCAGGCGGATCTGGCCTTCCCCCAAGCCGTTGCGGTATCGGGCAATGTCACCGTACCGGACAGCTGCCGGGATGGTGTGGCGGTGATTCAGGTCAGTGCCAACATGGGCCAGGGAACTGCCAGCCAGTATGTCAGCTATAATGTGGCCGTGCCCAAGGGGGCGGTCAGTGTGCCTTACATTTTGAAGCTGCCGTCGGATATGCAGATTTCTTACCTGAGCGTTCGCGTGTCGGCAGATACTCAGAATGCGCTGGATACCAAGACCCTGTATCTCCAGCCGGACCTGGCCAGTTTTGCAAGCACCTATACCAACTTGAATATTACCCTTGACCAGGATATGAAGCTGGATATCCCGGTTCCCAGGGGGGTGTTTGTGTCCGGTACGCTGTCCCTTGAGGAGGGACTTCAGGCCGGGGAATACACCGGTACGATCCGTCTGGAGCCGGTGGCTGACGGACAGATTTACTCTGAGTATTATGAGTTGAACGGCACCTCCTATGACTACAAGATTTCCCTGTCCCAGAATGCAGTGGGAAAGGCATATTATCTTTTGGTCTATCCCTATGAAGGACAGGGCGTTATTCCCTACCAGGAAAGCTACTACTCCGTCAACGGCATGACCAGCGATAAGTCGAAGGCCACGCCCATTACCATCGGGGAGGAAGGAGCCCAAATTGATCTTGCCATTCCCAAGGGCAAGGTGATCAGCGGCAGCCTGGTGGATGCGGCCGGCGGAGCGGTGACCTGGAATTCGGATGATACCCTTTGGATGTATCTGAGATCGGAGGACGGTCAGTCGGAGAGTTCCCCTATTACTGTGGATGCTGAGGGGAACTGGTCCATGACAGTCAGCCCGGATCTGGCCGGTCAGTTTAAAATGTACGTCTATATCGGTTCCAATTATGACACCAATATCATCGGCAGCCGGAATTACTATTACGCACAGTCCGGCGTGGCCACCACGGAGAGTGAAGCGGATTTCCTCACCATCGGGGCGGGGGATTGTACCGGAGTGAAGCTGTATGTGGAGACCGGCTGGAGACTGTCGGGACAGATCAAGCTGCCTGCGGGGGGCTTCGTTACCGGCGGTGAGGTGTCCATGACCGTTTGGGCTCGGGGCGAAAGCACATCCTATTACGGACAAGGAACCGTGGGTGAATCCGGCGGCAGCTACTCCATTACGGTGCCTAAGGAGAGCGGAACCTATACCATCGAACTGCGGGGAATAAGCTCCTTCCCCTCCGGCCTGGAGACCAATGTCTATCTGGACGGGGATCAGGAGATTCCCGGCGTTGAGGTGTCCGGCGACGTGAGCGGACTGGACTTTACCCTGGAGAAGGGCAGAAGTGTTATCACCGGCGTGGTGTATCGTCCGGATGAGATTTCCAGCGATCAGTCTATCAGTGTGACCATTTACGTGGATACCGTGGAAAGCTACGGACGCTACTATGCCAGCGTTTACATCAGCTATAACCAGAACAGCGCCCCGTTTACGGTGATCATCCCTGAATCGGACGCATCTGAGAACTATACCTTCTCCTATAACACCTACAGCAACGGACTGGCATCCGGCACCTTCTATATGATGCAGGACGGCTCTTTCGTCAATGAGTTTTCTCAGAGGGGGTTCTTCTCCGTGGCGGAGCCTTCTGTCCACAGCTTTACTCCTCTGACTATCCTGCCCATTGCCACCGGTCGGATCTACTGTCCGGAGGAACTGACCACGTCCATGATCCTGATGGTAGATACGGTGTCTGCCAGCGGCATCTCCACCTTTGATGTGACCGATTCGGTGCAGGAAATCATTATCGGCCCCGGCGTGGGACAGCAGGATGAGCTTGGACGGTGGTACTCTACCTACACGCTGGGAAATATCAGCCTGAGTTCGGGCAGCGCATACAAGCTGCAGTATTACTCCAACGACGTCAATGATGTGGTGGATACCGGCTGGCATTACGTCAATTCCGACGGTACGGTCGTGTCCTCCATGGAGGAGGCGGAGACCTACTATGTCCCCTACTCCGGCACCAACCGGGTGGACTTCACCCCCGCGCTGTGGGATGACGGTGCGGAGGATTACCTGCTGCAAAGCGATCACGGCTTCACGGGGCTGGCTCAAGGGGCTGTGTACACCTACACCTATCCCGGCGCCGCATCCATGGATGTCACCTTCTCCAATCGCACGGATATTGAGGTCAAGGTGAACGGAAAAACCTACAATCCATATGATCTGGCAGGGCAGACCATTACAGTAGAGGGAGACACCCTCAAGGTGGAGCTGGAAGCCTTCCCCGAGACGCTCAATTCCTATTACGGCTTTGCGGTGGAGCAGGTGACGGCATACGGCGTAACGAGCGACCAGCCCGGTGTGGCTGCAGCCTACACCGCTTCGGGCAGTGACAGCCAGAGCATCCTGTCCGATGTGCGCCAGGGCGAGCCGGTTCGGCTCAGCCTGGTGGGCGAGATGGAGTATGATACCGTGGGTATTCTGGCTGCGATTTACGATGCCAGAGGCGTCATGCTGGACTTTATTGCGGTGCCTGTCGACCTTTCCGACGGCAGTTGTGCGGTCACCCTGAATTTCGCGGAAAAATACGGGCAGGCCGCGACTGTGAAGGCATTTCTTGTCAACAGATGGGGCGTCCCGATGATGGAGAACCTGACCGTCAAGTGAAACAGGATGTAAATAAAAGAGTATGAGATACGAGGGGAGTGATTGAATGGGAAAAAGGGTCGTATCCCTGTTCTCCGCCGTATGCGTTCTGATGGGGCTGATGATTCCGGGCACCCTGGCCGCCGAAACCGGCGGCCGGGTGGTGCTGGAGGCCGGGGCGACCGACGATGAAGGCTGCTTTACCATGGAGATGCGGATTTATAACGCCAAATTCAACGCGTTTCAGTTCGTGCTCTGGTACGACAGCGACACCGTGGTTCCTGTGGATAGCTCCGGGGAGGAGACGGAGGATTTCTCCGCCTTTGCCCAGCCCATGGACGACGGATGGATGTCCGTGATTGGGACCGGAATTGACACCGGGGAGTGCCTGATTGACTTCACCGGCTATATCACTCCGGGAGAGGGCGTGGCGGTGGACGCACCGGAGGAGGACGGGATTGCATCGGTGGGAGAGAGCGGCCTGACGCTGTTTACCTTCCGGTTCAAGCAGGTTGGGGAGGAGCCGGTGGTGCTGGCTTTGGCCGCGCAGGACAGCGGGCACCCCTTCCGCAGCTACCTTCCCCAGGGGGGAGCGGTGGTCAACGCCGGGGAGAGTATTCCTCTGACGCTGGTATTTGCTTACCCACAGGGGATGGGCGCTGCCGGGGAGACAGAGGTAGAGGAGCCTGAGACGGAGCCGCCGGTGACGGCGGAGCGGCTGCTGGATCACTCCCTGATTCTCAGAACAGGCAGCCATGTGGCTTTGGCGAAGAACTGGATTACCGCCATCTACTCCGGGGAGCGGGAGGTGGTTCCCTTCCTCCGGGATGGGACGATCTACTTACCCGTCGCCTTCGTGGCCCAGCGGCTTGGCGCCCAGGTGAGCTGGGAAGGGGACACCGGTACCGTGGTGATTGTGCAGGATGGAAGGACAACCCGGCTGACTGTGGGAGCGGACAGCTGCACCACCGACGGGGTTGCCCATCCCATGGAAGCACCCGCTGTGATTTCCGGTGAACGCAGCATGGCTCCCGCCCAGTTCTTCACCGAAGTGCTGGGGTGGCCGGTCATCTGGGATTCCCAGCGGCAGCTTGCCGCCGTCAGCGACGGCAGCGTCACCTGGAATCCGGAGAGCGACGCCGCCCAAGCGGCGCTGAACCAGGCCATGGGGCTTCTGGCTCTGTACGGTAACTTTGTGTAAGGAGGGACATGATGAAAAAAGGACTGCGAATGCTGCTCGCCCTGGGCGGCCTGTGCCTGGTGCTCACCGGCGGGGCGATGGCCGCGGACTACGACGGAACGGTGGTGGATAATGGCGACGGCAGCTACACCGCCAGCTGTTCCATCACCCAGCAGGGGAAGCAATATGCCATCCTGGTGGTGAAGAATCTGATGCCGGACTGGGGCTTCCGGGCGGAGGATGTGCTGTTCATCGACCAGAAGGCCGCGGATGAGAACGGCGTTTCCTTTACCTACATTCCCAAAAGCTACGCCGACTGCGCTGTGCTGCTGGGCGGCGAGTTTGCTGACGGAGTGTCCCCGAAGATGCTGGGCGAGGTGGAAGGAAAGGGCGCAACGATTGATATCCCTATGGGGAATATCGGCTACGAGGGTGTTACGCCGCCTACGGTTGCTCTGAGCGGAACATCGGGGGACTATTCCTTTGAGGATTCTGAAAACGGCTACACCGCTTCCGGCATTATGGATGGCGAGTACACGCTGACCATTTCCAAGACATCCCACCTGCCCTACACAGTGACGGTTACTGTGCAGGATGGTGAGATTGTCGGGGGAATCCCTCAGGTGGAGCTGCTGGCCGGCGACGTGGATGACGACCATCGGTACATCAATACCGGCGATATCTCAGCCCTTCTGGTAGATTTCAAGAGGGAAGATGCGGTTGGGAATCCCACGAATGTGAACGAAGATGGGTACGTAAATATTTCCGATTTGAGCATTATCCTTTCGAACTTTAAGAAGAGCTATGAAAACTAAGGGGGAGAAATGATGAAGAAACGAGTAAAACGGGTGCTCTCTCTTGCCATGGTCGGGGCTATGCTGGCATCTCTCCTGTGTATTACATCTTTTGCGGCGGAAGAGGCAAGTGTCAGTATTGAGGCGCACAAATTGACTGCGGAGGAACTGGATACCTACCAGATAACAGATCCTGATGTCTACGGGCTGTTCTTCACCGGCGAGCCGGGTATTGGGGATGACGGAGAGGCTCGGAAGATGATCATGATGAGCACGGTTGTCTCGTATGACAATACAGTAATCTTTCCGTATAACGTAATATACGATGAACCGTTGGCTAGTATCGATGAATTGGGAGATGCGTTTACCGGAGTGTATGATGTCCGGGGAAGCAGATACTCTGCAACGGCTATTGCGGTGGCGGAGAATGGAACTGTCACTACATTTGAGTTCGGCGTCCTTGCATCTGATCCAGATCGGGTAACGGAGACGGGCCCACAGATGATGTATGTGATGATGTTCAAGATCTTGGACAATGATGAGAGTAACCTGAAGAAGGGCAGCTTTCTCCTTACTTCTGATCCGGATGCACTGGATTCCGTGCAGGCCAGTGATACAGTGACTGTTAACACTGCTGATAGCGCTCTCAATTATAAGTACCAGTATACTGCCGGCAAGAGCGGTAACACCCTCGCGGCGCCCAGCCTGGTCTACCCCAACTCCACGGTGGCGCAGATTGGCAGCCTGGAGCTGACTGCCAACGCCAATCAGATCACCGCGGACGGCAAGGAAGATGTGAAGGTGACCTTGACCGTAACTGCCAAGGATGTGGACGGCGATGCTTATCCCACCGACGGCGTGCAGTTCAGCTTTAACGACGGCGGAACCGGCGCCACACGGGACGGCACTGTCATCACCGTTCCCGGCATGGCTAAGGCGGGTACCATTACCGTCTCTGCCTCCCTGGCCGACATGACCTCCAATGAAGTGACCATCAATGTGGTGCGGGAGGCTTCTGTACCCGCTCAGGTGGAGATCTCCGGTGGAGCGGAGAAGATTACGGTCCCCGCTCTGGGTGAGGAGAATGCCACGACAACCTTCACCGCCGCTGTGACCGATCAGTTTGGCGGCAAGCTGGACCAGCAGGTGGTGTGGTCTGTGGAGCCCGTAATTTCCGGCGTGTATATTGATGAAAACGGCGTCCTCACCGTAAAGGCTTTGGAGATTACCGGGGATACCGACGTGACGGTCTATGCCACGGCCGGTAATGCCCAGGACAAGTGCCTGGTTTACCTGTTGCTTGACCAGACCGTGACCGGCGTGAAGCTGACGGAAGGCGCCGCTGACGCGGACAACAGCTACACCCTGGTGATCCCCGCCGAAGGCGAGACCGAGCTGACACTGACTGCCCAGGGCATGAACAAGTATGGCCAGGGCAGCACCAACGATTACACCGTCAGCTGGAGCGGCGACCTGCCCGACCAGCTGTACAAGGTAAGCAGCACCGGTGGTAAGACGGACAATCAGGTCCTGATTACCATTCCCGCCGGCACCCAGCCTGGTAACTATACGCTGACTGCCGACATCAACGGCAAGACGGCGGAAGTGAAGTTCCAGATTCTGGACAAGATTCCTACCAATGTAGAGATGGGCGGCATCACGCTCTCCGATAAGACCTATGACGGCCAGGCTATTACCTATACCGGCGAGGCCGAGGCTGCGGTTCAGGTTGACAAGATCGTCTACACCTGGGAGAGCCAGGACGGCCAGGCCCTGTCCGCCGCCCCCGTGGATGCCGGAACCTATTACCTGGTGGCCACGGTGGAGGACGACCTCTATGCGGGCAGCGCCAAGCTGAAGGTTTCCGTCACCCCCAAGCCCGTCACCGTGACCGGGTTGACCGGTGTGGAGAAGGAGTATGACGGCACGACTGAGGTCCAGATCGCCGCAGGCGCCGCCCAGATTGCCGGACTGGTTGGTCAGGACGACGTGGGCGTGCTGTCCGCCGCCGGTGTCTATGCCGATGCCAATGCCGGGCAGGACAAGGCAATTACCATCACCAACGTGGTGCTGAAGGGCAGCGACAAGGGCAATTACAAGGTCAGCACCATGCCCACCGATGTTGCCGGAACCATCGCGCCTCGTCCGGTGGAGCTGACCTGGGATTACGCCGAGCCCTTCGAGTTTGACAACACCCGGAAAACGGTTACCGCTGAGGTGTCCAACCTGGTGGCCGGGGATGTGGTCAATCTGACCTATGAGGGCAACAGCGCCACCAATAAGGGCACGTATTCCGCCAAGGTTACCGAGCTGGACAACGCCAACTATACCCTCAGCGGCGGCTCCGGCCTGACCCTGAGCTGGGAGATTGCCGGTGTGTCCATCGCAAATGCTGTGGTAACCCTGGACAAGACCAGCTATGTATTCGAC
The DNA here is from genome assembly GCA_949293165.1 of uncultured bacterium. GTDB lineage: Bacteria > Bacillota > Clostridia > Oscillospirales > Oscillospiraceae > Lawsonibacter. Next base: position 71,398 of record CASFCW010000003.1, on the reverse strand, counting down.
AACCAGGAGCACAAGCCTGCGGTCACCTCCGTGATGCTGGGCGAGATCCCCCTGGCGGAGGATGTGGACTACACCGTAAGCTATCAGGGCGATCTGGTCAATGCGGGTTCCGTTACTGTGACCGTTACCGGCACAGGTAACTATTCCGGCAAGGCTGCCGCCAGCTACGTGATTGAGGCCGCCACCCTGACCATCACCGGCGCCGCTGTGGAGGATAAGACCTATGACGGTACCGTCGACGCCAAGGTGACCGGCGTGAGCTTCCAGGGTGTGGCTGCGGATGATTCCCTGGAGGCCGGAGCCGGCTATACCGCCAGCGCCGTGTTTGACGGCGCCAACGCGGGAACGGACAAGGAGGTTATCGTCACCGTCACCCTGAACAACGGCAACTACACCTTCGACGAGGGCAAGACGGCGGACTATGTGCTGGCTGGCCAGACCATCCGGAAGGCTGAGGCCAGCGAGGCGATGACCACCGCCAGCGGCTACCTCTACCTCAACGCCGACGGCACAGTGGAGCTGCCCGCTCTGCCTGAGGGCGCGGAATATGGAATCTACTCCATTGACAGCGACGTGGTGGTCTATGGAGACATTTCCAACGGCCAGTTCCACTACACCGGCGGCTCCAACGTGGAAACCGGGGAGGAGTACGAGGTAACCGTCCCCGTCACCGGCGCTGTCAACTATTACGACTACGACATCATTATCACCCTTGTGGGTACGGACAAGAAGCCCGTGACCATCACCGGCGTACAGGCGGCTGAGGGCTTGATCTACAACGGAAAGGCCCAGCAGGGCTACACCGGTACGCCTGCCGCCCAGGACTATGATGGAGATTTCATCGTGACCTATGTGCCCGGTGGGGATCAGGCGCCTGTCAAACCTGGAGAATATCAGGTGATCTTTACCATCCCGGACAGCGCCCAGGTGGTGGGCAGCCTGACGCTGAACTTTACCATCGGGAAAGCCCCCGTTACTGTGACAGCCCCCAGCATGAGCGTCTATGTGGGCGGCGAGATCCCCGAGCTGTCCGGCCTGGACTGCGAGATCGAGGGCCTGGCAGGAAATGACACGCTGACCGATGTGGCCCTGGCCTATGCCGTTACCCCCAGCACCGCGGCTCCCGGCACCTTTGAGATTATTCCCAGCGGCGGTGTTCTGACCAACGCGGACTGCTACCAGGTGACCTACAAGAACGGCACCCTGACCGTCAGCGAGAAGATCACCCCGGAGCTGACGCTTACCGCCGATCCAGAATCCATGCGGGGCAGCGGCACGGTTACCCTGACCATCTCCGGGCTGCCCGCCGGCGGAACCGCTGTGGTGACCTGTGATGATGAGACTGTGACGGTTACCGAAAGCGGCGACGGCTGGACAGTGGATCTGCCCAATGAAACCAAGACGTATACCTTCACTGCCGTCTATGACGGGGACGCCGCCCACAACGGCGCCGTTACCCAGTGTACGGTGGAGGTTACCCGCCGCTCCTCCAGCGGTGGAGGCTCCTCCGGCGGCCAGAGCGAGACGGTGACCAATCCCGACGGCTCTACCACCACCATCAAGACGGACTCCAACGGCAACGTTACCGAGACCACCAAGAATCCCGACGGCAGCCAGACGGTGGTTGAGACCAACACAAACGGCACCGTGACCACCACCAACACCGACGCCTCCGGCAACGAGACCCAGGTTGTGGAGAAGGCGGATGGTTCCGTGGAGACTACGGTGGATAACCGGGACGGCTCCTCCTCCACCACCACCGTGGCGGAAGACGGCAGCACCGAAGCCCAGGTTTCCCTGTCTTCCCAGGCGGTGAGTGAGGCTGGCGACAAGGGCGAGGCCGTGAAGCTGCCCATGCCGCAGGTTTCTGCCTCCGACGACAGCGAGAAGGCTCCCGCCGTTACCGTGGAGCTGCCTGACAGCAGCACCCCCGTGAAGGTGGAGATCCCCGTGGAGAACGTGACTTCCGGCACTGTGGCCGTCATCGTCAAGGCTGACGGTACGGAAGCGGTTGTGAAGTCCAGCGTGGCAACCGACACCGGCGTGGTGGTTACTTTGACCGATGGCGATACGGTGAAGATCGTGGATCTGTCCAAGTCCTTCGTGGATGTGCCCGACAACTTCTGGGGCAAGACCTATATCGACTTTGTGGTCAGCCACGGCCTGTTCTCCGGCACCAGCGAGACCACCTTCTCCCCCAATGCACCCATGACCCGCGGCATGATCGTCACCGTCCTGGCGGCTTACCACGGTGAGAACACCGTGGCTGCCCCCGGACAGGCCTGGTACGAGGCCGGCCGGCAGTGGGCGATGTCCTACGGCGTGTCCGACGGCACCAACATGGACGGCAACCTGCAGCGTGAGCAGCTGGCTGTGATGCTGTGGAGCTACGCGGGACGGCCCGCTGCCTCCGGCAGCCTGAGCAGCTATCCCGATGCCGCCGCGGTCAGCGACTGGGCGGTTGAAGCCATGAGCTGGGCTGTGGATAACGGCATGATTTCCGGCGAAAACGGTATGCTCAATCCTCAGGGCAATGCGACCCGCGCTCAGGTGGCTACCATCCTGATGCGGTTTGTGGAGAAATTCGGGGCCTAAGTCCTGATTTCGGGAAACCAGTGGATCAGTGAGCCGAAAGGCGGGGCTTATGCGGCGCATAGGCCCCGCCTTCGTTGTAACAGGGGGTAAAATGTGTGAAAAAAAGGACGTTCTGCCTGACGGTACTGGCTTTGGCGCTGTTCCTGGCGGCGCCTGCCCTGGCTGCGGGTGAACAGGGATACGAGAGGGTAGAAACCTTTCAGTCCGGCACGCTGGCTTCCACGGGAGGCATGACGCCTTCGGTGCTGCTGGAGGAGGATACGCTGTACGGGCAGATTGAGGCCCATATCGCCGCAAAGTCCCGGGACTATCTGCATTTGGAGGGGGCCTTTCCCGTGGATGTGGTACGGGAGACCTTCCGGGCGGTGGTAAACGATCATCCGGAGTTTTTCTACGTGGAGAACGGGTACTCCTACTATACGGATGGAAGCGGGAATGTGACGGCACTCAAGCCCTACTATATAGATGCGATGATGACACCGGAGGTGGAGCAGGCCTTTGACCAGGCCCTGAATCAGGCCATGGAAGTGGTGGAGGGCGTGTCCGACCCGCTGGAACAGGCGCTGCTGCTCCATGATTACCTGGCGGTGCATATCGACTACAACTGGGCCGTAGCCACCGGAAACGGCACCCATGATGATACGGTGTATAACGCCTACGGCGCGCTGGTGAATGGAGACGCCGTCTGTCAGGGCTATGCCCTGGCTTACCAGCTGCTGATGAACCGGGTGGGCATCCCCTGTGTCCTGGTATCCAGTGATTCCCTGAATCATGCGTGGAATGCTGTTGAGCTGGATGGGCAGTGGTACCATGTGGACGTAACCTGGGATGACCCTGTCCCCAATCTGGAGGGAGGCTGCAATCACGATTATTTTCTCCTGTCCTATGATTCCATAGCGACAGGAAACCATTTCCGTCAGGACGACTGGACGTTCCGGGAGGGGGAGAGCACCAGGTACGAAAGCGGCTATATTTTCAACGAAAGCGAGACCTCCATTTACTTCTATGACGGCGCGTTCTATTACGCCACCGCCTCCGCCCTGAAACAGGCGGGGAGCCTGGAACTGGGGGATTCGTCCATGGTGCGCTCCGTCAGCTGGTTCCGGAATTACACCCCGTCCTCCGGCGGCGGATACACCTACTACCCCGCCTACCCCACGGTCTGGGCCAATGGCCTGATGTACTACACCGCCGGGGCGGGCACCATGGCCAACCAGCGGCCGGTGCTGTACGTTGTGGACTTGCGGGACGGTACCAGCACTCTGGTGGAGGAGCTCTCCTTCCAGGCGGCGGATAGCTGGGACGGGAGCTATCCCTACCAGCAGGATTCCGTGGGCCTGATGTACGACCAGGAGACTGGGGTGATTTCCGCCGTTTCCAAAACCAGGCCGGATGTGGTCCTAGCCACTGTAGAGGCGGCCACCTATCCTCCCGCTTGGGATGCGGCCACCGATTCTGGCATTATAGGCTGGGACGCGCGTGGTGAGCAGGTGGGCATTTACCTGTCGGGAGAAATAGCGGAGGCAGTGCTGATCTCCGCCTCTTATCAGGATGGCCGTATCGGGTCGGTCTCGATCCACAGTGGGTTGGAAACAGGGCTGAATGTGGTGAAATTGGATACCATCTCACCTGGGGACAAGCTGTTTTTGCTGGAGGCAGGAAGCTGGAAGCCTGTTGGGGAGGCATTCTCGCCCAACTGATTGCTCCGAAGAAATAGGAAGGGCTATTTTGCATAGGCAGAGCCAAAACAAGATGGCGGGCAGTTTCCGGGGCGGAAACTCTGCCTTTGGGAATGCTTCCATTGCTGGCGGAATTCGTCCACCCCATAGTCTGCGCACCAATTTACGCCAAACGCCTGGCACAGCCTGGGAGCGGGGCAAGCTGATGCTGCCCGTCTGCCAATGGGTTAAAATGAAGCAAAAAGCTGGACAGAGAACGCTCTGTCCAGCTTTTTGCTGTATCCCGCCGGGCGTATGGGGGCGGCCCGGCCTGCCGGAGGCTACCGCCGTACCCATTTGCCAAACAGGGTCTTTTTATAGTGCCTCAATTCCTCTTTGACTTCTGCATAATCGCCGGCCCTCTGAAGGTATTCCACACCCTTTGCAATGTCCTCCGGTACGCCAAGGCCGTTGCAGTACATCTTTCCCAGGAGATAAAACGCGTGAGGGCAGTCCCAATCGACCTTCTCCAGATAGGTCAAGGCCTTGGCGTAGTCCTGCTGGGTCCCCTGACCGTTGGCGTAGCAGGCACCCAGGTAGTAAAGCATGGCCGGACCGCCGTGGTCCTCCGCCCACTTCAAAAGCTGGAAGGCCTTGGCATAGTCGCGCTCCACGCCGCGTCCGTCATAGTAGCACATGCCCAACCGGTTGGCAGGGTTCACTTTTCCCTGAATGGGCGCCGAGAGGGCCTGCTGGTAATATTGGGTGGCCCGGGCATTGTCCTTGGTCACCCCATCGCCCAGCTCATAGGAGTAGCCCGCCCAGAAGAAGGCCCGGGGTTCCCCCGCCTCTGCCGCCCGGCGGTAGAGGTCAAAGGCCTCCCCCTTGTTCCCCTGGTCATAGAGCTCGTTGCCATAATAGAAGAAGTAGCTGGGATACCCCTTCTCCGCCCCGTAGCGGTACACCTCCATGGCCTTCTCCGGCCGGGGAGAGATGAGCCCCGCCTTCCCCTCCCGGTAGAAATTGGCCAGGTTGACGCCGCCGGTGGAGATGCCGCCGCGCAGGGACCGCCACAGCCAGTCCTCACACTTGGCGTAATTTTCCCGCAGGTAGCTTTGGATGGCGTCGTCGCTGTCAAAATCCTCCCGGGTCTTGCCCTGAATTTCCGGAAAATCGCCCCAGTAATAGGCGTTTCCGATAATCATCTGGCACAGGGGCTCCCCGTGCTCCGCCTTGTCCAGCACGGTATCAAAGGCCTCCTGGAAGCTCAGGGGCATGGCCTGGGCCAGCTTCCGGTTCATCACCCCGCAGCGCAGGGACAGCAGCGTCCCGATGGCGCTGCCCTCCAGCACGGAGCGGCGCATCAGTTCATCCCCCGCCCGCTCATCCACGGGGAAATTGTGCCCCGGCCAGGTATACTCCGGCCCGTACAGGCACCGGGCCAGCAGGCAGCAGGCGTCCGCGTCCCCGTCCTGCACCGCCTGCTGGAGCAGCTGAAAGCCCTCCTGCCCCCGCCGGGCGCGCAGGTCGTAGTAGATGTACTTGAGTGCCCGTTCCACCGGGTCGCTGAAAAATAGTCCCATAGATAGGTTCTCCCGTCCTGTTTTTGAATCTGCTCTCATTGCCTGTTCAATGGAGCGTTGATCGGGTTATAGATATGACTTCGTCCTTCTCATATCCGTAACCAAATCCTCATTTCCGTCTGCCTTCATAAGCTCAATGAATTTGGGAATGTTATTTTTATCCGCAAGAATTGCCTGCATCTCCGACTCGGTTATCCCAACAAGCTGGATGAATTCCGTCCTTCCATATACGGACATCTGAGGCTCCGCTTCTGTATCCTTAACCAACAAAAGCGCGGTTATCAAAGAATCTGAACCGACGTGCAGGGAGGTTCCGTTCCCCTTCACATATTGATTGGGCTGGAAAAAACGCTGGGTTTTGTAGGTATATCTGGCCAGATTAGACATCATATCAATGGCCCACATACAGCTCTCCGAGTCGTTCTCCTTCAGCTTCATGGTCATTTCATAGCCCCAGCCGTTCCATTCGCCGCCGAAAGCATCTTCATCACCGTAAAGCACCGTCATTCCATAGGTAACCAGATGCTTATAGCCCTTGGGGGAGGTATAGATGGAAAACCCGTCCAAATATTCGTCGCCGCCCAGCGTTGCCCTTGCTGTGAGAAGCGTTCCAAAGTGCTCAGGGGTTTGGCCAGGATAAAGTTTTTCAAACGCATCGTCAATGGCCTGCCATCCGGGAGAGTAATTTTCGTCCTCTTTTAAACGAATCAAAAACTCTTCCTTTGTCATAACATCACCTCAAATTCCCAACATTTCATCTGGCTTTCAACCTATGCAGGCGCAGGGGTAATTCATTCAGAAATCCATTTCCCGGAATCCGGAAACATCCAGGCCTCTATGATAGTAAGCATTCGAGAAATACGCTATGACATCCTGCACATCAGGCGTCATCCGCTCCCACAGGAGGGGGCCGTCCGGGTTGGAGCAGCCGATCTCCACCGCGTACATCCCGGCGTCCGGCCCTTCCAGGGCTATCGCGCTTTGAATAAACCAGGATTGCTCCGGGTTTTGTGGGTCCCTCTGCTCTAAAATCAAGAAGCTGTCCGCCTCTTGATTCAGCTCCCGCAGCCCCGATTCGATACTCTGCCAGGAGGGGGCAAATTGCCGGACCCCGCCGATATTCAAGGTCCAGGGACAGTCCCGATGGGGCTGGGGCGGCGTGGGGGCAGGGCCCCTGTTCGGACGCTCCGTCACCTGCTGCCAGGTGCGGCCGGAGCGCTCCATTTTCCTCCAGTTCTCCAGGGAGGGGATCTCCCCCCGCAGCCACCCCCGCAGCACCTCCTCCGCCTCGCCGGCGGACATGTCCCGGGTCCAGGCGTACTGCCCGGGCACGCCGGGGTGCCGGAATACTCCTCCATCAGGATGCGGGTGGGCTGCACTGTGCCGCCGGCCAGGCCGACCAGACGGCTGAAGGTATGCCCCTCCCCCTGGATGGGGACGCCGGGTACCAGCTGGAGGGGAACGGCCTTCCCCTTCAGGTCGGGCTGGCGCAGCAGATGGTGGATGGTGTCCCAGGTAATCCGGGAGGTCACGGAGCCGTCGGGCAGGGTGAGCACCTGGTTCTGGGCCAGCCGCTCCTGCTCCTTCTGCTCCTGCTCCTCAAACCGGGCCTTCCGCTGGCGGTAGGCCCGCTCCTGGGCGTACTGCTGCTCCTCCTCCTTGGTGTAGACCAGGTCCTGGTACTCCTTGGAGTCGTACACCCCGAACAGGGCGGCGGGGGCCCGGCGGCGCAGGCAGTCCATGGCCTCATCCAGCTCCTGCCTGGATTTCAGAGTGGTGACCTGGCGCTCCCGCCGGTCGTCTACAATCCAAATCTCATAGACGTGGACGGCCTGGGTGCGCTTGCCGGCCCGGCGGATGTGATGCTCCTCCCGGCTGAACACTCCGCGGATACGGGGAATGGAGGAAACCTCATCCCCCAGCACCCACTCCTTGCCCACGCCCAGCTTGCCGCACCACTGGCCGTTGGCCTTCAGGTCCCGGTCCACCATGGCAAAGAGCTCCTGCACCGGCGGCGCCTCGTCCGGGTGGGGGAGCTGATTGCGGATGGACTGGGCCAGGGCGCTTTTTTCCGGGAAAAAGGCGTCCCGCAGGCTGCGGTAGGCGAGAAAGAGACCTGCCAGGATGGCGACCGCGCCCGCCGCAGGAATGAGGTAGTAGCCGAAGCTCAGTTGTTCCTTCAACTGCTCCGCCTCCTGGGGCATGGACTGGGCCGTCACAAAGAACCAGACGGCCAGCCCGCCCCCCGCCAGGCAGAGGGCCGCCCAAATTAGCCCCGTGAGCCGTCCCCGGGTCCGCTGGAGGCAGTAGCCCTCCTCCGGGCCGTTCGGCTGCTGTTTTTTGTTCCACCACATAATGAGGAGGATCACCGGAATGGCAAAAATGCGCAGAATCAGCGCCAGGACGATGTATACCACCAGGTTCCAGGGCCACTTGAGGTAAAAACGGGGTTGCGAGGGCGCCTTTGTGCTCATGCAATTTCTCCCTTTCCTTCCGCCTGCCGCAGGCAAGCGGTGTATTGTGGTGTATAAGGCTATTTTACCATATTTTACGGGGGGCGGCGCAAGAAACATGTTTGATCCGATAATCTTCCTGCCGTTGTATCCAGGTGCGGGGAGGGGAAAGGCGGCAAACGGCCCCGGCGCAAAAAGCGCGCCGGGGCCGCAGTTTGTGTGAGATTTCCCGCCAGGCCATCAGCTGCCGGTACGCTCCGCCAGAATGAGGGTGAACTGGCCCTGACTTTCCAGGCTGGAACGGTTCCATTGGGCTTGGCAGGAGACGGGAAGGCGGATTTCATAGATTTGTTCGGGGGTCAACGGCTGCCCCTCCGCCAGAGCACCGCCGCCAGAGGCGCACAGGCTCCAGGGCTGGGGCAGCTCCCGCCATGCGCCGGTCTGGTCCAGGTACAGGAGGGTGTAGCTGTCTGGCAGGCCGGACAGGCCGTTGACCCGCAGCGCCAGGGGCTGTTCCCCGGAGAGATTGTCCACGGTAACCGTCATTTGGTACCCCGCCGGGCGGTAACCGGCGCCCAGGGCGTCCGCCGACAGGCGGACGCGGGTGGTATTCTCCGCCGGGATGGCCTTGGCCGGGCTGTCCGGCAGGTAGGCCAGCTCATCCCGCCAGCACACCATTTCCATGGCCCCTGTGGGGCAGTACAGGCCGTTCCCGGCGGGGTCGGCAATCACCCCCACCGCCAGGTTGTTATAGCCGGGCTGGGTGGATACATCCATGGTCAGCACCGTTTCGCCGGTTTGGAAATCCAAAGCCTCGTACCGCCACATGCCGCTGTCCATGTCCTGCCAGTAGCCGTACAGGTAGCCGGTGGCGGTGCTCAGCTTAATCATAGCCGTTTCCCGGATGTCCTGCCGGCTCCACACCTTTTCGGCCGCATACCCGGTTTCGGTGGGGGTAAAGTCCACCCGTTCCACGCCGGGGGCGATGTAGGCGTTGCCCTGGGCCATCCAGTTGGCGTCGTAGATATTGTCGTAGGACTGAATGGCGGAATTGGCGCCGGGCTGGGCCAGGCCGGAATTGCCTGCGCCGAACCAGTTGCACACGATAACCGACGCTGAGCCGTCGCCCGGGTCGTATACCAGGATGGAATTCTCCACCGAGACAGGGACATCATCCCCCAGCGTCTCCAGCACGGGGATCTGGGCCAGGATTTCGCCGGTTTTAGAGGAGAGGGCCAGCAGACAAATGGGGTCCTGGTTGTCGGTGAAAAGCACCAGCTCGTCGGTTAATGTGGGGCTGGTGCCGCTGCCCCAGGCCAGCCCGCCGCCGGTGTAGCCGGAGCCCTCCTGGGCGTCGTTGGCCCCTGCGCTTTCATAGGGCGTGCGCCATGTGACGGACACGCCGTTGTCAGCGGCCAGCATATAGCAGGCCTGGTTGGTCAGAATAACGGCTCCGTCCTGGTTGGCGGCGATGCCGTTTTCCGCGCTTTCCCCCTGAGCCAGGGGGTAGAAAAAGACGTTCCCATCCAGCGGCACCGCCTGACCGGTTTCCAGCTGCTGCATGTATTCCCGGGAAATGTAGCCCAGGAAGCCGGCGGGGTCGCGGTCCGGGTAGATGCGGAAGCCCCCTGTGGTGAACCACAGGTTGCCCTGGTAGTCGTACACAATGCTCAGCAGGCGCTGGTCTACAGCGTCTCCCAGCTGTTCCACGGCAGCCTGCACCAGGTCGATATCCAGGATCTTCTCAAAGACGGGCAGGACGTTCCCCTGGTCGTCCATGGTGTGGAGCACCACAATGTGCCCGTGGGAGGTGGGGGCGATAATCCGGTCGTCCCGGTCCACAAAGGAATAGGAGATCTGGAAGGAATAGCTGCTGTCATCCCGGGCGGGGACAAAGGAGCCCAGCCGGGTGATGACGGGCCCATCCATATCCACAATGGAGACGCCCCCCAGGAAGGGGGTAATGGCATTCCCCCTGCTGTCGTAAAAGGCGGCGGAAGGGGCGTGGATGTTCTGGGTTTCTATGGAGGTGGATAGGATGGAGAAGATACCCAGGGGGGCCACCGCGTCGGTAACGTCGGTGGCGTAGGCGTCGTTGTGGATGGAGTTATCGCTGTTTGCCATATACGGGTTGACCGCCACATCCTTGACGGGCAGGGGGTGGGGCGCCAGGGCGGCGGGGGCGTCCGTCTGAGCCGGCGTGCCGGCAGGGGGGGCGCTGCACCCGGCGCACGCCAGAAGCAGGGCGAGCGCGGCACAGAGGGTACGGATTGTCATAACAGGCCTCCTCATCATGGGTGGTTTTTTGTCTGCTCCTCCGCGGAATGGTCGCGGGAGGCAAACTGGGCCAGGATTTTCTGCTCGGCCTCCCAATCGGGAAGAGGATGGTAGAAGTAGAAGCCCTGGATCACGTCGCACCGGATCTCCTGAAGGGCACGCGCCTGCTGCTGGGATTCCACGCCCTCGGCCAGAATGGTCATGTTCAGCTCGTGGCCCACCTGGACCATGGCCTTCAAGATGGCGGCGCCGCTGGGGGTCAGGGTGTAATCAATCAACCCCTTGTCCAGCTTAATGCCGTCGATGGGGTATTTATGCAGGTCATAGAAGGAGGTCAGCCCTTCGCCGAAGTCATCCAGGGCCACGCGGATGCCGTACTGCCGCAGGGCGATGATGTTCTGGCGGATTTGGACGACCCGCTGCACCGACGCGCTTTCCGTAATCTCAAAAATCAGCAGTTCCCTGGGGAAGCGGTACCGCTCCATAATGTCCTTGGCCCGGGAGGAAAAGTCCGGGGCGGAGAAGGTCTCCCGGGAGAAGTTGCAGGAGATGAAAAACGCGTCAATCCCATACTCTACCAGCCGCTGGAGGAAGGCGCAGGACTCCTCCAGGCAGTAATAATCCAGGCGGCTAATCAGCCGCTCCCGCTCCATAAGCGGGACGAATACGCCGGGCATCAGCACGCCCTGCTGGGGATGGTTCCAGCGGGACAGGGCTTCGCCGCCTACAATTTCCCCGGTCATGGCGTCCACGTAAAACTGGATGTACAGCTTAAATTCCCGCCGGGCGAAGGCCTGCTCGATGCTGGCCTGGAGGAATTTTTCCTGGGCCAGCTGCTGCTGCATCTCGGGGGTGCAGATGACGTAGTCCATATTCTCCCGGGCGGCGGAGAAGGCGCCCTGGGAGGCGGTGAATATCAGGTCGGGCAGAGGCCCTTCCCGGGCCTTCAGGGAGTAGATGCCGGCCGACGCGCTGATTTCAAAGGGCTTGGAGTACAGCTGGGGGTAGGATTGCATCTTCCCCACCACCGTGGCGGCCCAGGCATAAACCTGGGCGGCATCCTCCTTCATGCGGAACATGGCAAAGCCGTGGTCGGAGACCCGGGCCAGAATATCGCCGGGCTCGAGATATTCGGTAAGCATAGCGGCACAGTACCGGAGAAAGTCGTCCGTCTCCTGGCTGTCGCTGATCCGACGCAGATGGTCCGTGTCCACAAAGAAGTAGACCAGGTGGTATAAAATCCGGTTCCGGGGGATGATCTGCCGCCTGTACTGCTCATCCAGGTAGGTCAGGTTGCCGACGCCGGTTACAGGGTCGGACTGGGCGGCCGCCAGGGCCTGGGACAGGCGCTTGCGGTAACGGCGGATCACCAGTGAAACCCCAAAGGCCAGCAGAACGGCGGCGACAAGCAGCGTGCCGGCCATGCCGGGGGAGAGACCGCCGGTACGGGCGGCGGCGGTGTCGATGAGTATTCCGCTGATCTCCTCCTGGGGGACGGCCTGGGAAAAGGCCTGCAAATCGGAGAGCAGCTGCGCCGGCGCGGCACGGGTCAGGTGGATGCAGTAAGTTTGGGTCTCCCCATCCGTATGCGCGGAAAACAGGGGGATGGAGGCCACACTGCTGGGGACATACTCCCCCTCCAAATAGCCGGAGAGCAGGTCCACCTGGTTGTTATTGCCCAGGTGGGCGCGGGCGTCCCGTTCACCGGGCTGGTAATAGACGACTTCGTACCCGCTGGCGCTGGAAAAGCGGCTGAGGAGCTGGGGGATGACGCCCTGGTAGGACTGCGTCTGCTCGTCGTAGTATTCGATGGGATAGGCGTCCGGGTTCCCAGCCACATAGATCAAAATAGTTTCGCTCACCGGCGTTCCCTCGGCTGTCATGCTTCCTCCTGCTTCCGGTGGAACAGATTCATGTTCCGGCCGGGGCAGTCGGACGCGGTGGCCTGGGCCTGCTGGTCGAAGTCCTCCACCTGGTCATCCAGGGCCTGGAGCATGGTGGAGAACTGCTCCCGCAGGGTGCGGACCTGGAGACGGTACTGGTTGAGAGCCTTGTGCATCTGCTCCAGCTCCCTCTCCCAGGCCTGCCGCTCCGCCTGGGCGGCGGCGTCTGCCTCCTGCTTCAGGGTTTCGGCGTACTTCTTCGCCTCAATGAGGGTAGAGGAGATCATCCGCTGCTCGGCCTGCTGGGCCTCGTACTGCTGGCGCAGCGTGGTCAGCTCCTCCTCCAGCTGGCGCACCCGTTCCTGGTACTGCGTCTCGCTGTCCCGGGCCTTGGCCTCCTGCTCCATCAGCTTTTGGGAAAAGTCTCCTTCCAGAGCGGTGACGTACTCGTATACACTGGATTTCTGGTAGCCCCAGAACCCTTTCTTCAGATGATCCAACGTCATAACAAAACCCTCCATCTCACTTAAATTTGATTGCTTGCCGCTGGATGGTGCCCCAGCTGTGTTTTTTCTTTTGATACCCGATCAGGGCGGTGGCCCGGGTCCAGGCCAGGATAAAGCGCAGGCAGGATATTTCCGCCACGCACAGGCCCACCGCCTTCAGAACGTCGGTCACCGTCAGCTTCAAGTCGATGGTGTGGATGCGGGCAAAGAAGGCGGTCAGGGACAATATGGCGGAATAGACCACGTAGATGGCGAAAAACAGAAGCATGAACGGGACGTTAATCAGATCCACCGCAAAGGCCAGGAAGACGGTAAACAGTCCGAACAGCTCAATGTAGGGGGAGAGCAGTTCATAGAGCAGGAAATACAGGTAGGAGACGATGCCCACAAGCCCGTATTTGGAGTTGAGGAACACCTTCCTGTGGCGGAACATGCTTTGGAACAGGCCGATGTGCCACCGCCGCCTCTGGCGGCGCAGATCCTTCAGACGTTCCGGCACCTGCGTCCAGCAGATGGCGTCGGTGGCGTAGCGCATACGGTACGGGATGCTGTGCTCCTGGCAGAACACATGCAGCTTGATGACCAGCTCCATATCCTCCCCCATGGTGGTGGGGTCATAGCCTCCCGCGTCGATGACGGTGCTTTTCTTAAACAGGCCGAAGGCGCCGGAGATAATGACGCTGCCGTTGAACTTGTCAAACAGGATTCGGGCCGCCAGGAAGGAACGGTCGTACTCCAGCACCTGCATACAGGGGATTATGCGGTCCGGCATGTGGTAGGAGATCACACGCCCGTTTTGGATCTCCGCCCCGTTGCAGGGGCGGACGGCGCCCCCCACAGCCACGATGTTGCCCTCCTCCAATACGGGGCGGACAATTTTTTCCAGGGAATCGTACTGTAACACGGAGTCGGCGTCCATGCAGATAAAGTAGGGATACCTGCACGCGTTAATGCCCATATTCAGGGCGTCCGCCTTGCCGCCGTTTTTCTTGCGGATCAAGGTGATGGGGACGCCCCACTCGTGGCTTTCACAGACAAATTCCTCCGGCTGGCATGGGATTTTGCGCTGGATGGGGCGGCTGATCTGCTGCATCCGGAAGGCCTCGCAGACGATCCGGGAGGTGTCGTCCTGGGAACCGTCGTCCACCACAATGATCTCATACAGCTTGTATTCCAGGGCCAGGAGGGACCGGATGCTGGACTCAATGGTCACCGCCTCGTTGTAGGCGGGCACCAGGATGGAAACCGGGACATAATATTCGCTTTGCAGCTCGTTTTTCATCTTGTTGCGCTGCTTCAGCTGGTAGAGCACAGAGGAGCCAACCGTCACCGACAAGAACAGGAAGCTGGCGTACCCGATCATATACAGGATAAAAAATGCCCCCACGTAGTCAAAAAACAGTTTGAATGCATCCATCATGGCGGGTTACACCTCCTGTTTCCGCAGCTTTCGGGATTCCAGACGGTAGGTAATCATCTCCCTGGCGTAGCGGTCCTGCCCGGCCACCACGTCGATCAGGTCGCTGTAATCCACGTGGTGGCGCTCCAGACTTTGGGAGGCGGCGGAGCGGACATACCAGCTGCCGCTGTGCAGGGCCTCCGTCAGGGCGGATATGACGCGGTCCCCGGAGTAATTGGCCAGGGAGGAGGCGGCCACGGTGGCGTACTCCCAATTCTCGGGGGAGGGGTCGGCCAGAAAGGTCAGCAGGGGATTCAGCGCGGGGGGATAGACATACTTGCCGAAATAGCGGATGGCGGAAAGGCGAAGCTCCTTGTCCTCCCTGCCGTCCTGCAAGATGGAGAACATCTCCCGGCAAAAGCCGCCGGAGCGGAAGCGGATGTAGTTCAAAATGGCCAGCCTGGTGTGGACGGAGTAGGTGTAAAGGCGGCTCCACAGAATGCGGATCAGCGCGTCATGATCCCCGCGGTAGGAGAGCAGCCCCTCGGTCAGGATTTTTTCATGGAGAAAGACGGCGCCGTCGTCCTGAATGCGGAGGGCCTGGGCCACCCGCTCCGCGGTGCCGAAATCGTACAGGGCGGTTAGGGCGTTGACCCGGCAGTAGAGGTTGCGCTTCCCGATGTAATCCAGCATAATGTCCTGGAGGGAGTCAATGGGCATCTGACGCAGGCTCATGTTCCGGGAAAGGAAGTAGGCGAAGTAGGCCGCCTGCATGTCGTCCCGCTTCCGGTACACCAGCGCCAGATACAGCATCACGCCCTGAATCTGGTGGAGATAGTCGGCGCGCTCCTCCGGCCGGGCTTCGAAGATTTCCTCCAGGACACGGTGAAAGGCGATGAGGTTATTGACCCGGCGCAGCCGGCGGCGCATTAGGGTGAGCCGGGCCGGGTCGATACGCCCCGTCTCCCGGCATTCCTGAAGCTGAGCTTCCACGCTGGCCTTGATCCGGCGGCAGCGCCGCTCCATGCGGGGCTGGCTCCTGGTCAGCAGCAGGTTGTAAACCAGATTGAACAGGATCATGCTGGCGCACACCGCGCCGTAAATATAAATCATCAGTTCAATCCGCATGGGGCATCTCTCCTTGTGACGCGCCGGTTATACGCCGGCCCAGTAGGCTTGCAGGATGTAGTAGGATTCTTTCAGCCGCTCGTGATAGGCCACCTTTTTGCCCCACCCCTCCAGGCCAAAAGGCTCCATGGGAACGCGGAAATCCCGGTGACGGCTGTCGGTAATACCCACATACATCTGGTCGATGGAGATGTACTCCACGCCGTAATGCTCGTAATAATCGTCGTGGATCATCATTTCTGAGGGATTGGCGAAATTCAGCAGCTGCCAGGGCAGGCGGAGCTCCACATAGTCCCCGGAGATGATGAAATCGGCCAGGGAGTTGAAGGCCGGGCTGTCCGGATTGGCGTTGCCGTAGGTCAGCCGGCCCGTCTCATAGGTTTCGGCGGAGGCCTGCCAGTCGCCGGTGAGCAGGGGGGTGGCGGTTTGGAGCATCAGCTCAATGGGCTTGAACACGGGGGTGTCCCGGTCGGGGACGTCCAGGAAGGCGTCCCTGTCCTCCGTCTCGTGGAGGAACATGGCCCGCAGCACCTCGTACCGCTCCTGCACCAGCACACGGCTGTTGTCCGCGCCGTTGATGACGATGAGAAAATCGCTGGCCCGCTGGAAGGAGAGGTTGTGGTTCTGGCAGTAGGTGCTCCCTGTTTTTGGGGTGGTGTCCACCGGGATGTACAGCACGTCCTCCTGGGGGGAGTAGCCCTCCTTTTCGATGAGGAAATACAGGAATTTTTCATCGTATTTCATGGAGATGGACATGCCGTCGTGCTCCGACACCAGATCCGCCTCCTCCCACTCGGAGATGTCGCCGTCCACGTAACAGACGCTCTCCTCCTCGCCGGGGTCGAAGGCGAGCAGGCCGAAATACTGCTCATTGGTCTGGTAATCGCTCCAGTAGGGGGTGTTGAGCAGGTCCACGGCGTGCATGGTGTTCCAGGTGCGCTTGAACCACTCGTCCTGCCAGGTGAACACGCAGCTGCCGGCGCAGCCGGCGTCCATAATGTCCTGGTAGGTGCGGATCAGCGCCTGGCCCTGCTCCCGCTCGGACATATGGCCCTGGTTGCGGTTGGTGTTGAAATCCCGCTGGGCCATGCCCCGGCCAGTGGAGACGCCGTATTCGGAGATGACCACGGGGATGGTGTGGTAGTTGGTCAGCGCCTTCAAATAGGTGTAGTAGGTGTTCACCTGGCCGGTGCTGTCCAGATAGTCGGCAGCCTCCCCGCCGGGCAGATAGTCCAGGATGGGATTTTCCATCTCGGTCAGGTCGTACACGGAATAGGAATTCCGGTCCTGGGACAGGGGGTCGTTGATGTCGGTGGCCAGGTAGGTGTAGTTCAGGTAGTCCGGGTAATAGGGGTAGACGTGGTAGGAGGCAAAGTGCCCCGACTGGAAGGCCGGCGTGGCCTTGATATGCTCCACATCCACCTTGGCGCATTTCATGAAGAAGCGGGCGATGTCCTCCGGATAGTCAAAGGGGTCGGTGGTGGGCCAGTTGGAGAAGGCTACCAGCCGCTGCTGCTTATAGCGCTCGCCTTCGTAGGCGATGATCTGGTCCCCCACCTCGCAGAGCATGGCCTCGAAGGGGGAGGCGTCGGCGGTGGTGTACAGATAGGTGCCTTGGTACTGGTTCCGGTCAGGGTATTTGTGATCCGTGTACGCCACGGTCACGTCCTCCCACTCCACGCCCAGGATGTACCCGATTACCCACGGGGAGACATCCTTCCGGTAGCTGCCGGAGCCCAGCCCCTTGCCCAGGGACAGGTTTTTCTTCCCGTGGAGGATGTCCACCACCGTGCGGCAGTCGTCAATCAGCGTCTGGCGGAAATCGTCGTCATAGGCGTCCCGGTGGGAATTTTGGACGTAGTCGTTGACCCATACCCCGTGGATCAGCCACAGCGGCTCCTGGCCCGACTCCTCCAGCTGGGTGTTGTAGTCGTAAAAGGCGTTGTAGAAGTCGTCATGGAGGATGGTGTACACCCGGATGGTGTTGGCCCCCAGCTCCTGGATCATGGCAAACCACCGCAGATAGGTGTCGTAGTCGATGGCGTAGTCGGTGGCCCATTCCCCGGGCAGGCCCACGCCCAGGTTGACGCCCCGGATTTCAAAGGGGACGGCGGACCCGTCCCGTTCCATGTAGATGGTGTGGGAATCGGTGGTCATGAAGGTGGTAACCGGCTGGTCGGGGTGGAGGTCCACATAGATGCCGAAGCGGTAATAGGCCTCATTCCAGGCGAAAAAGAGGACCACTACGGCGCAGGCGGCGATGATGAATTTTTTGATGGCGTCCGCCCCCTTTCCCGATTAGTGGTTGAATTTCTTGACCTTGGACTCGTGGCAGTATTGCAGCAGGATGTCAATGTGTTCGTCCATCCAGTCCCCGCGCTGGTGAATGAAATCCCGCGTCTGCTCTATGGCTTCTTCGTGGTCGGCGGGGTTTCGGGTATCCGGGGAGAGGGGCAGGTACTCGGTAAAGGTGTATCCCCAGACGGAGAAGTTGCGCTCCACCGCGTCCCCCAGGTAGGCCAGCACGTCGTCAATGTATTGGTCGAGATATGCCTCGCTGAGCACGCCCTCCCGCAGCGCCCGGTACCGGTCAATCATCCGCTCCACAAAATACTCGTCCTTGGTGAGCATGTAGTACAAAACGGTGAGCTGGGTCTCAAAATGGTGGGGTTCCAGGGTGGTCTGGGTGTAGTTGTCGCAGGCGGAGTTGAAGTCCCAGATCACCATTTTGTATTTTCCGCCGATGTCCTTATACAGGTTGGTGGACAGCCACCCGGCGTCGTAGTTGGTGGTAAATTCATTAATTAGGAAGTAGTCTATGAAGGACTGGACGTCAATGTCGTAGTAGTAGCCGTAATCGTCGGTGTCGTAGTCGTAGGAGTACAGGCTTTTTTCAAAGTCGGAAAAGTCCTGGGCGATGGCGTCAGCCAGCTCCGGCGTCAGGTCGCCGGAACGGGGGTACTGGATGTTGTACTTCTGCATGTTGCGGTAGGAGTAGTTGGTGAAGGTCTGGATGTTCTTGATGGGGGTGCCGCTGCCCCGGTCCAGGCGGAGCAGGTATCCGGTCTGGCTGCTGCCCTCCACCGGCTCAGAGACGTTGATGCGGCAGTCCTCGCCGTTGGTGAGGGTCTCCGTCATCACATACAGGCCCTGGTACTCCCCGTTGAGGATCACCTCGCAAAAGCGCACGTTGGGGGCATAGTCCATAAATTCCCCGGTGATGTTGTACCACATATAGTTGCGGATGAGGGATTTGTCCAGATAGGGGCCGTGGAGGGCCCACTCGTAATGGGGGGCCATGCCCATCATCTCTTCATTGTGGTAATCCCCGGAATCGTCCGTCAGCCGGATGAGATAGCTTTTTTTGTCAAAGAACCGGGAGGAGTTGCCCCGGATGCGGATGAGCATGTCGCTTTCCAGGTCCGGCTGGTCCGAGGGGTGATGGTTGCTGTCCTCGTCGCTGATGACGGAGATTTTGGCTGACAGCATCTCCTCCCCCTGGACGGTGGTGGTAAACCCAATTTCGTGGCCGTCGGCGTCCACAATGGGCCGGCCGGGGATGTCCGTTCCCGCCGTGTCGATGATGACCAGGGGCAGATGGGTGCAAAGCTGGCTGCCGTCGCAGCCGCAGCCCTCGTCCGGCTGCCTGGAGGTGAGGTGCTGGTGGACGCGCCGCTCCGGGCTTTCCTGGTCCAGCTGGGCGGCGGAGAAGGAGACGGTGAGCACAGCGACCACCGCCGCCGCGATGAGGAGACGATATTTCATTTGTGCCACCTCCCGGACAGCAGCGGCTCAGCTGCTGATTTCGTCATTTTGGGCCACGATGTTGCAATACTCAATGCCCCCGATTTCATACAGGGAATCGGTGATGCTTTTCCGCTTCCCCGCGGCGCCGGCGGGGGCGCCGGCAGCCCGGTCCATGGTGCGCTTGCTCAGCTCGTAAATCAGCTCCACGCTGCTTTCCGTGGTGTTTTTCACCCGAAGAACCGCTTTGCGGGTGAAATACTGGAAGATCAGGGCCTCAATCCGTTCCTCACTGGCCCGGGAGCCGCGGACAATCAGCAGCATCCGGTTGTCGTTTTTGATCCGGCCGAAAATCAGCAGCACCAGGAAGATAAAGGCGCAGCCGATGCCGGCCACCATGAAGTCGCCGGCGCCGCAGCAGATACCGGTGACAATGGTCCAGAAAATATACACCGTGTCCCGGGAGTCCTTGATGGCGGTGCGGAAACGCACGATGGACAAAGCGCCCACCATGCCCAGGGAGAGGGCGATGTTATTTCCAATGACGATCATCACAGCCGTGGTGATGACGGTCAGCGCCATCAGGGAGACGTTGAATTTCTTGCTGTAGATGCTCCCCTGGTGGGACAGCATGTAGGACAGGTAGATAAAAAAGGCGATGACGGTGGCCACCAGCATTCGGAGGATGACGCTCCGCATATCCAGTTGCCCGGTGCTTTCAAACAGCTCCAGCAGCATTTTTCTCATGGTTGTTCCTCCCGGTTTGGTTGATTTCTGAAAGCCGGAGTTTTGGGGATTACAGCGCGAAGTGGAGCCCGGCGCTCCTGGCCAGACAGTATTTGCTTACGGACAGCTCAGACCGGTTGGCCGCGCCTACCAGGTCCTTGATGTAGCTGAGGAGAAAGCCGTTGTACTTCACCTCCAGCACGGCATGGAAGGGGTCCAGCACGGGGTACAGGTTCAGATGGGGGTCAAACAGCTGGACGTTGGTTTCCGTGGCGCGGATCTCGTGGTCAAAGGTAATCCGGATTTTGTTCTCCTTGGCGATATAGGCCTTCCGCAGGTATTCCACCACGGTTTTGGGCCGGTAGCACTGCATATGCATCAGCCCGTAGCATTCCTGGGCGAAGGGACTGCTGCTGCGGAGCAGACAGTCGTAACGCCCGGCCGCCAGCTCCAGGGCGTCTGCCCGGGGGAGACGGAGGGAACGCTTTTTTTGGTATGCTCCCTGCTTCTGCTTCATCTCCAGCATGGCGAAGTCGTCCCCAGGGCTGTAGATCCGCAGGCGGATCTTCCGCCGCAGCTCCACCCCCTCGATTTTGTCCTCGAAGTCCTGGTCGTTGATGGTGTCGAAATACAGGGAGCGCACCCGGTAGCCCCGGGCCCCGTTGTGGGGGTCCTGCATCATTACCGGGTCCAGCACCAGGGACAGCCGCTGCAGCGCCTCCAGATTCATCAGGTACTTTTTTTCCTGGCGATACACCTCGTTCATGGGTACACCTCATTAAAAAAGCTGCAAAAACCTCCGCGGCTCAGCGGGAAGGTCTTTGCAGCCTGACAATCGTAGCAGTTGCCTGCCGTAGACTCATGGCTTTGCGTCCCCGCCTTTCGGCGGGTTTGCCCATTGGGTTGTGGGAAGGGGGGAAAGGGCTTATCCCAGCCCCTCCAGCGCGTCGGATACCTGGCGGTACAGCGCCTCCAGCTCCTCCATCCGACCGGCTGCCCCGGCCAGATCGCCGCGCCGGAGATCTTCCACCGCCTGGCTCAGCGGCTGGTACAGCGCGTGGATGGACAGGTTGCCTGTCACTCCTTTCAGCGTGTGGGCGGCGGTGAAGGCCTGGGCGGCGTCGCCGGCCCGGATGGCCTGTTCCATCAGGGAAAAGTTGGGGTCCTGGGGGAAGCGGGCCAGATATTTGACCATCAGCGCCTCGCTGCCCATAAACCGGTCAAGGGCCTCGTCCACGTCGATCCCCGCGGACACCAGCCTGCGTTTCACAGCGTCATCCATCGCCGCTCATCCTCCTTCCTCAGTGGGGTGGTAAAATGCCCTCAGCACAGGCTCGGCCTGCCGGAAATAGTCCAACAGCCGGGGGTTGAATGCGCCGCACTCCCCGTTAAGGATCATGCGCACGGCGGTGTCCGGGGGCAGGGCGTCTTTGTAGCACCGCCTGCTTACCAGCGCGTCATACACATCCGCCAGGGAGACGACCTGGGCCCAGATGGAGATCTGGTCGCCGGCCAGCCCCTCAGGATACCCTCTCCCGTCCCATCGCTCGTGGTGATGCAGCGCGATGTCATACGCATACGGAAAGGCGGGGTGGTCCCGCATTTGGGGGATTTTGGCCAGCAGCTCCGCCCCCTTTACCGTATGGGATTTCATCAGTTCAAATTCCTCGGGGGTCAGCCGGCCCGGCTTGTTCAAAACGGCGTCGGGGATGGAGATTTTGCCCACGTCGTGGGTGATGGCGCCGATGCCGATGAGCCGGATCTCCCCCTCGGTCAGCCCTGCGCCCAGGGGCGTGCTGCGCAGCAGGTAGTACGTGATGTCATGGATTCGGCGGACGTGCTCGCCGGACTCGTCGCTGCGGAACTCGATGGCGGTGGACAGGGCCTCCACCATCCCCATGCTCAG
Source organism: uncultured bacterium (assembly GCA_949293165.1). Lineage (GTDB taxonomy): Bacteria > Bacillota > Clostridia > Oscillospirales > Oscillospiraceae > Lawsonibacter. Next base: position 49,540 of record CASFCW010000003.1, on the reverse strand, counting down.
CTCCGCCAGCTTCTGCGTTTGGAGCAGCAGCTGATCCCGCTGGCGTATTACCTCCGCGCCCAGCTGCTTTCTGGCCTGGAACAGCTCCACGATGGAGTTGACCCGGCGGCGGACGACATAGGGGACCACGGGCTTGAAAATGACGTCCATAACCCCCATGGCATAGGCCTGGCGCATGGTATCGTTGTTGATATCCGCGGTAATCAGAAATACTGGGATCACCTGCATCAGCCCCAGCTCGTCCAGGCGGCGGAGGACATCCAGCCCTGTCATGCGGGGCATGACAACGTCCAGCAGCACGGCGCTGAGCGTCTCGCGGTTGGCCAGGATGGCGTCCAGACCGGCCTGGCCGTCGGAGGCGGTGAGAATCTGGTACTCGGAGGAGAAAATATTGGACAAAATCGCCTGATTGATCTCCTCGTCATCCACGATGAGGAGGGTGGCTCCGGTTTGGGTGGTCAACATGGCTCCCCTCCGTCCGTATTTTTATCTGTCCGGGCCGTCCGGAGGGCGTCCCACTCCACCATCAGCCGCTGCATGGCCTCCTGCAATGCGGCGCGGTTGATGGGCTTGGAGATGTGGTCGTTCATGCCGGACTTGGTGGTGCGGTCAATGTCCTCGGCAAAGGCGTTGGCGGTTACCGCCACAATGGGGATGTCCCGGGCGTCCGCTCGGTCCAGCTGACGGATGGCCTCCGCCGCCTGGCAGCCGTCCATCACCGGCATCTGCATATCCATCAGTATGATGTCGATGGAGAAGGGGGGAGAGTGGCGGAACTGCTCCACCGCTTCCCGGCCATTGACGGCGCACAGCACCTCCATGCCGAACTGCTGGAGAATATCCTGCAAAATCTCCCGGTTGAGCTCGTTGTCCTCCGCCAGCAGCACCGTCCGCCCGGACCAGTCCATGGGGGTGGAATTGGGCAAAGCCTGGGGGGAGGCGGGCGCCTGGCGGTGCAGGGACTGCAGGGGCAGCGTGATGGTAAAGCGGCTGCCCTTGCCCAGCTGGCTCTCCACGGAGATCTCGCCGCTCATCTGCTGCACCAGGCTTTTTACGATGGCCATACCCAGACCCGTGCCCACGGTGGAGTGGGAGGAGAAGGCGGTCTCACGGGAGTAAGGGTCGAAGAGATGCTCCAAAAAGCCGGGGGACATCCCAATGCCGGTGTCCTCCACCGTGATCTGGTACTTGCTGTGGGCCTGGAAGTTAAACTGCCTGGCCTCCAGGCGAATCTGATCCCCGGGATCGGTGTATTTGATGGCGTTGGACAGCAGGTTGTTAATAATCTGGCTGATCTTCTTTTCGTCTCCCGACACAATGCAGTCCTGAAAGGCGATGCTTGCGGACAGTTCCTTTCCCTCGCTCTGGGCGCGGATCTGGAAAATATCGGCGGTGTCGCAAAGCAGCTGCTTCAAATCCAGCTCCCACACATCCAGGTTGTTTTTCCCCGCCTCCATCCTGGACAGCTCCAGGATGTCGTTAATCAGGCTGAGCAGCTGGTTGCCGGCAAATTCGATTTTTTTCAGGTAGTCGCGCACCTTTTCCCTGTCGTCGGCGGAGCAGCTTTTCTCCGCCAGGGAGCAGCAGCCGATGATGGCGTTCAGGGGGGTGCGCATGTCGTGGGACATGCGGCTGAAAAATTCTGTTTTCGACTTGGTGCTCTTCTGCGCGGCGTCCAGCGCTTCCTGCAGTATGATGGTGTGCTGCACGTCCCGGCGCTTTTCCGCGTCTACATCCCGGAAGCAGAGAATGACCTCGTTGGGGATCAGAGCGGGATCGTAAAGAGTACGTACATTGACCCAACGATAATCCTCCCCGAACCGGCGGAGATAGTCGCCTCCGTAGTCAGGAATGTTCTGATCCACCCGCTGACGGATGCTGTCCAGAGAGAACCCTTCCTCAAACATATGGAAAGTGTCCGGATGTACCACGGAAGAGATGGCCAGCAGCAGCTGGGAGTAGGGCCCCTTGGGCGGCAGATCAGCCTCCAGATCATCGCTGGATTTGAAACGCTCATAGTACCCATCCACAAAATTCACGTGGTAGATGGCATAGAAGGAGTCGCCCAGCATATGGGCGGTGTCATCCGCCCGCTTGATCTGCCGGCTGCGGAAGATGTCTGTAATGGTGGCCATGCCCAGGATCAGAAACATCATGATGGCCAGGCCGGCGAAAATGTTTACAATGGCGTTTTGGTCCCCCATGAGGATGGAGTTGATGGGGATGGTCAGCATGACAATCCAGCCGTTGCTCATGGTCTGATAATAGACTCCACGGGGAATGCCGTCCAGATCGTCAAAGGAGGAATCATAGGAGAGCAGGGAGCCGTCAGCGATTCCGCCCAGCATATAGTCGGCATACCGCTGCAGATCCTCCTGGCTCACGTCCCACTTGGTAATGGAGTAGATGAGCTTGCCGGTGGAGTCGCACAGGTAGTAGGAGCAGTCCGCCGGAAGGGTGGAACTGTTGTGGTGGAATACGCCCCGCTGGACATAGACGTCCAGGGCGAAAACGTCCCCCCGGTCATTCAGCGCCTTGGAGATGGTGAACACCAGCTCGCCGGTAACAGCGTCGGTGTATATCTCGCCGCACACAACCTCGCCGCCGGCTTCGATGGCCTGGCGGTACCAATCGGTGTTCTGATATGGATAGGATTGGTCGCCCACCCAGGGATTCACCGCCACAATCTGCCCGCCCACTACAGCATAAAAGTCGAGCATGGTGCCTGTGGTTCCGTCGTCGGCCATGACCTGCATCAACCTGGAGAAATGGCTGCTCAGCCATGCCTGAATCGGCTCCAGATCGCCGGAATTGACGCTGAACTCCGCCACATACTGGCTGACCAGGTCCACCTCCCGGACAAGGGTTTGAATGGTAGTTTCCTCCTCCACGGCATAGCTGCGGGCCAGGGCGTTGCCCAGCTCCTGGGCGTTTTGCAGCAGCTTGTCCCGCACCAGGACAATGGAGGACATAAGCAAAATGGCCACGGCAACCAGAATCGCGATATTCAGCGTGATGCTGTGGGTGTGGGTTGGAATCCGAGTTTTCATATGGATGGCGCGCTCCAATCTATATCCCGGAAGGATAAGGGTTACTGTGGAGGAACTGCCTTTGAGCGGTGGAAAAGCCGTTTCTCGCTGTACATATTGCGGTCCATTTCCTGGAAGAAATGGTACACGTCCGACCCGGTCAGCACCGCGGTGCCGGCGGAAAAGGAGATGGAGCTGGGGAAATCCCCCCGGTCGTTGCTGCGCTGCAGCTCCGCCTGGATGGCAGAAATCAGGCTGTGGGCGTCTGCAAGGGAGGCGTTCTCTATCAGAATCAGAAATTCGTCTCCGCCGTACCGGAACACCACGCCCCGATCCACGGTCCGCAGCAGCAAATCGCCCAGCCGCTGCAGCACCTGGTCACCCTGGATGTGCCCGTGGATGTCGTTAATCTGCTTGAACCCGTTCACGTCCAGCAGAATCCCGATCAGGGAGATGGTGCCCCTTTCCCGGCGGATCAGGCGGCTGATGTAATGGAACAGATAATTTCGGTTGTATAGATTGGTCAGGGGGTCCAGAAAGGTCTCCTCGTTTTGCAGGTTGATGTAAAGGAAGGTCAGCCCCAGGGCGGTGGCCGCCCAAATCAGAGCCAGGCCATAGAAAAATACCTGGATGACGCCGCCGATGTAGATGGGAATGACAAAGGTCATGACGGGCATGAAAAGATACCGGTCCACCCGTGACCGATGATAACGTGCCAGCACCGCACCATAGGTCAGGTAACAGAACGAGACCAGACAGGGCAGGAAAAACAGGGGGGTGCGGCTGTAGACGTTGTTGGAATCCACCTGGAAGAATACGGGGAAAAACAGGTTTGCAAAGGCCATCAGGCAAACCAGCACCGCCGGGATGGACGCCCAGGAATAGAGGTACCGCAGGCGGTCGTGGTCGCCGAACAGCTTGTAGTCAACGTAACAGATCCACAAAAATGCGATGGCTGAGCTGAGAAAATACAGGGATACGCTGCTGAGAATGATAATTGGCCGTGCGCCTTGAAACATACTGCCGTCCAGGAGAAAGCCCACCGCTTCCAGCAGGCAAAGGGCCAGACAAAGATAACACATCCAAATGAACATCCGTCCGTCACGGGTAATGAACCTGGCCTGCCGGTAGCTGCTGAAAAGAATCACCAGCATCAGGCAGACCCCCAAGCCGTTGGCGATCAGAGCGGAAGGGATGTTGATGGGGGAAAGACTGCAGTTCATAAATTCAGGCATCGGCTCACCTCCTGATTCTGGATTACTGGGAGATCATCACAGAAAGGCGGACACCCCCTCACTGGGGCGGCACCCGCAGAAAGCCGGTGGAAGATATAACCTACAATTCCCATTCTATAGGAAATTGACCAATCTGTAAAGAGGGAAAACGGACCGGCGCTGCGGTTCCGGCGGAAGCCGCGGGCCGCCCGGCTAGGGAGCGGAGCGGTGGTAAACCGCAATACCGGACGCGGTTTCCATGGTCAGGTCTCCGTGGTCGACCAGATACTCCAAATAAAAGCGGATGTTGCGCTCAAAGCGCAGGGCACGGCTGGGCTTGGAGGTGAGCAGCTTGTATTTGGCGCATACGGTCTGGCTGATTTCGCTGACGGTCATGGGCCGGGTCACCAGTTCCAGAATCTCGCCTGCCCGCCGCTGGATCAGGGCGTCGTTGGCGTCAATCAGCGCGTCCAGCCCGTCCCGGGAGATGACGCCCCGGTGGGCCATGAGCAGCAGGTCGCAGTCCACCTGCCGCAGCTTTTCCCGGCTGTCCTTGGCCATGCGGTGGCACAGGCTGTAGGGCAGCTTGGCCTCCATCTGCTCCCAGGACAGCAGGGCGTCCCCCACGTAGCATACCCGGTCGGGGGTTGTAATGGCGATGTGCCCGGCGGAATGGCCGGGCGTATACAGGATCTGAAATTCCGTCCCCAGGAAGGAAAAGACGCCGTCCCGCTCGGGAATCATGACGTCGGGGCGGTGCACCAGGTGCCCGGCCTCCCGGGCCACGGTGTCTGGGGAGAGCAGCAGGAAATAGCACTTCAGCGTCAGCAGGCTGGCGCACATCCCAGCCTCGCTGGCGGTCATGGCCACCGGCAGGCCGAATTTCTGCTGCAGCGCCCGGTTGTTGCCGGCGTGATCCACATGGGCATGGGAGCACAGCACCCCCGCCGGGGTGAGCCCGTGGGCCTCCAAAGCGGCCAGCAGGGCCTCCCCCTCCTGGGCCAGGCCGGTGTCCAGCAAAATGCACCGCTTGCCATCCAGCTTATACAGGGGAATCAGCTCAATGCCCTCCAGGGCCCAGGTGTTCCCCTTGATTTGTCTCAATTCCATGGCGGTTACTCCTTTTCCTGCTTGAGATAGACCATCAGCACCGCGATGTCCGCCGGGGATACGCCAGATACCCGGCTGGCCTGCCCCAGGCTGCGGGGACGGATTTGGGCCAGCTTCTGCCGGGCCTCCAAACGGAGCCCCTGGATGGACCCGTAATCCACATCCGGGGGAAGGGGATGGCGCTCCAGTTTTTTCATTTCCTCCACCTGGCGGAGCTGGCGGTGGATGTAGCCCTGATATTTTATGGAGATTTCCACCGTTTCAGCCACCGCTGTGGACAAATTGGGGCGCTGGGGATCGAAGGGGGCCAACTCCTCATAGCGGATGGACGGCCGGCGGAGCAGGTCGGCCAGGCGCACGCCGTTGGGGGCGGCCGGCTGGCCGTGGGCGGAGAGAAACGCGTCCAGCTCCGGGCTGGGGGCCACGCCGGTGTGTTCCAGGCGGCTGCACTCCTGCTGGGCGGCGGCATATTTTTCCTCCACCGCCTCCATCCGCGCCTTGGGTACCAGGCCCAGGGCGTAGCCGATGGGGGTCAGGCGCTGGTCGGCGTTGTCCTGCCGGTGGAGCAGGCGGTACTCTGTGCGGGAGGTCATCATGCGGTAGGGCTCATTGGTGCCCTTGGTCACCAGGTCGTCAATGAGCACGCCGATATACCCCTGGTCCCGGCGGAGGATGAAGGGCTCCCGGCCCAGCAGCTTCAACGCGGCGTTGACGCCGGCCACAAAGCCTTGGGCGGCGGCCTCCTCGTAGCCGGAGGAGCCGTTGAACTGGCCGGCGCCGTACAGGCCGGCCACCTTTTTGCTCTCCAGGGTGGGAAACAGCTCCGTGGGGTCCACGCAGTCGTACTCGATGGCGTAAGCGCACCGGGTCATCTCCGCGTGCTCCAGGCCGGGAATGGTGTGGAGCATTTCCACCTGCACCTCCTCCGGCAGGGAGGAGGAGAAGCCCTGGATATACAGCTCCTCCGTGTTCAGGCCCATGGGCTCAATAAACAGCAGATGGCGCTCCTTGTCGGCAAACCGCACCACCTTGTCCTCGATGGAGGGGCAGTACCGGGGGCCCACCCCCTCAATTACACCGGAAAACAGGGGGGAGCGGTCCAGATTTGCCCGGATGACCCGGTGGGTCTCCGGGGTGGTGGCGGTGAGCCAGCAGACGGCCCGGTTCTCCGGAGCGTGGGTGGTGGTGAAGGAAAAGGGCTGGGCGTCCTGGTCGCCGGGCTGCACCTCCAGCTTGGAGAAGTCCACGCTGCGGGCGTTGACCCGGGGGGGCGTGCCCGTTTTGAAGCGGCGGATGGACAGCCCCAGCTCCTTCAGGCACTGGGTCAGAGGGAGGGCGGCCGCCAGGCCGTCGGGGCCGGAATCCCGCACCACTTCCCCTACGATGGTCCGCCCGCCCAGGAAGGTGCCGCTGGCCACGATGGCCGCCTTCACCCGATAGACCGCCCCGGTGTGGGTGACCACCCCGGAGACCTGCCCGCCTTCGGTGAGGATCTCCACCACCTCTGCCTGCTTCAGCCACAGGTGTTCCTGGCGCTCCAGGGTGTGCTTCATCACCTGCTGGTAGGTGCGCCGGTCGGCCTGGGCCCGGAGGGACCAGACCGCGGGGCCCTTTCCCCGGTTGAGAATCCGGTACTGGATGCAGGCGGCGTCGGCCGCCCGGCCCATCTCGCCTCCCAGGGCGTCCAGCTCCCGGACCAGGTGCCCCTTGCCTGTGCCGCCGATGGCGGGGTTGCAGGGCATGTTGCCCACCGCGTCCAGATTGACGGAGAAGCACAATGTATTCAGCCCCAGCCGGGCGGCGGCCAAAGCGGCCTCGATGCCCGCGTGGCCCGCGCCGATGACGGCGATATCATAGGTTCCTGCCTCGTAACGTTTCATGCTGCCCTTCCTTGCTGTGGAGGCGTGCCGGTACGGCCGCCCTCCGGATAGATTGCTCGTGGTATTGTACCACCTTTTGATTCCCCGGACAAGGCGGGGGCACTGAATTTTCACTGTACCGGAGGAAGAAACTGTGCTATAATAAGATGCAATATACATGATTCCTACGGGGGAAGCAGGTTTTGAAAGGGCAACCATCCCAAAAGGACCGCCCGGGGGAGGAAGGAGGGAGCTCCGTGCGCTACCAGCAATGGAATATCGCGCCGCCCTGCCCGGAGGGACGGCGCGGCCTGGAGGATGCGGGCGTCCCCTCCCTGCTGGCCGCGGTGCTGTCGGCCCGGGGCGTCTCCTCTGTGGAGCAGGCCCGGGCTCTGCTGACCCCCTGGGAGGAGCCCATGCCCGACCCCCTGCTGATGAAGGACATGGAGCTGGCGGCCCAGCGGATTCGGCTGGCCCTGGACCGGCGGGAGCGGGTGGCTGTATACGGGGATTACGACGTGGACGGCATCACATCCACCTGCCTGCTGACCGATTTCCTCACCCGGCTGGGGGGAAATGTGGTGCACTATATCCCCAACCGGATGGAGGAGGGCTACGGGCTGAACAAGGGCGCCGTGAGCAAGCTGGCCGGGATGGGTGTGAAGCTGATTGTCACGGTGGACTGCGGGATCACCGCCGTCCAGGAGACAGCCTGGGCCGCGGAACTGGGCATGGATGTGGTTATCACCGACCACCATGAGTGCAAGGATGAGCTGCCCCAGGCGGCGGCGGTGGTGGACCCCCACCGGCCGGACTGCCCGTACCCCTTCAAGGGGCTGGCGGGAGTCGGGGTGGCGTTGAAGCTGGCTATGGCGGTGGCGGGAGCCGACCGGGGCGGCCAGGTGCTGCGGGAATACGCCGACCTGGCGGCGGTGGGCACGGTGGCAGATGTCATGCCCATGACCGGGGAAAACCGCACCATTGTCCAGACGGGGCTGGAAATCCTCACCCAGCCCCACCGGATGGGGCTGGCCCAGCTGATCCGGGAGTCGGCCCTGGGGGACCGGCTGATGACCGCGACCTCCATCGGATATACCCTGGCCCCCCGGATCAACGCCGCGGGGCGGATGGGCCGGGCGGAGCTGGCTGCCGAGCTGCTGCTCACCCGGGACCCCATCCGGGCGGTGGTACTGGCCCAGGAGCTGTGCGCCCTCAACCGGGAGCGGCAGTCCATTGAGGGGGAGATCTTTCAGGAGTGCGTCTGCCGCCTGGAGCGGGAGCCCCAGCAGGGGGCCATCCTGCTGGCCGCGCCCAACTGGCACCAGGGGGTGGTGGGCATTGTGGCCTCCCGCCTGGCGGAAAAATATGCCTGCCCTACCTTCATGGTCTGCCTGGAAGGGGAGCGGGGGAAGGGGTCCTGCCGGTCCTGGGGCGGGATCAACCTGTTCCAGCTGCTGAGCCAGTGCGCCGACCTGCTGGAGGGCTTTGGCGGCCACGCCCTGGCGGCGGGTTTTACGGTGGAACAGAAAAATATCCCCGCCCTAAGGCGGCGCCTCAGCCAGCTGGTGCTGGAGGCCCAGGCGGGGCAGGAGCTGGTCTCCTGCCTGGAGGTGGATGGGGTGGTCCAGCCCCGGGAGCTGACGGTGGAGCAGGTTCAGGCCCTGGACCTGCTGGAGCCCTGCGGGACGGGGAATCCCCGCCCGGTGCTGGCGGTGACAGGCGCCCATGTGCTCAGCGCGGCCCAGGTGGGCCGGGGCCGGCACTTGAAGCTGCGCCTGGAGGCCAGGGGCGTGACGCTGGACGCCATCTTTTTCTCTGCCGACGGCGGAGAGCTGGGGCTGGTGCCCGGCAGCCGGATTGACGTGGCCTTTTACCCCCAGATCAATGAATTCCGGGGGGTTCGCTCGGTACAGATGCAGGTGGTGGATCTCCGCCGGGCCCTGCCCAGGGCGGAGATGGAACGCACCCTGCTGGATAAATACCACCGGCGGGAGCCCCTCTCCCCGGAGGAGGCCAGGATGCTGCTGCCCCAGCGGGCGGAATTTGCCGCCCACTGGCGCTATCTCCAGCGGCAGTGCGCCGGCCGGGATGTGCTGGAGGACACGGTGGCCCACATTGCCCGGGGCGTGGCCCGGCTCAGCGGCGGGCGGGAGCTGCCCAACCGCACCGTGGTCTGCCTGGAGGTGCTGGAGGAGCGGGGGCTGCTGTCCCTGACGGCGGTGGGGGAGCGGCTGCGGATTACCATTCGGCGGCCCGCCCAGAAGGTGGATCTGGAGGCGTCTGCCATTTTGCAGGCGCTGAACAGGGCTCTGGAGTCCTGATCAGCCGGTTCCGGGAACCGGATATGAGGTGAAGTTATGGACCCTATTTTGGAACGGTATCAGGCGCTGGAAAACAAGGTCGCCCAGTATACCCCAAATTTAAATACCCAAAAGCTCTTTGACGCCTTTACCTATGCGGACACGGAGCACCACGGGCAGCTGCGGAAAAGCGGGGAGCCCTATATCATCCACCCGCTGGCGGTGGCCGACATTGTGGCCGACCTGGGCCTGGATATGGATTCCGTGGTGGCGGCGCTGCTCCACGACTGCATTGAGGACACCGACGCCACCCATGAGGAAATTGCCCGCCGGTTCGGCGAGCCGGTGGCGGAGCTGGTGGAGGGGGTTACCAAGCTGACCCGGGTGCAGTACGTCACCAAGGAAGAGGAGCAGATGGAGAACCTGCGGAAAATGCTCATGGCCATGGCCCATGACATCCGGGTGATCCTCATTAAGATCTGCGACCGGCTGCACAACATGCGCACCATGGAGTACCAGTCCCCCAAGAAGCAGCGGGAGAAGTCCCTGGAAACCATGGAAATCTATGCCCCCCTGGCGCACCGCCTGGGCATGCAGAAGCTGAAATGGGAGCTGGAGGACCTGTCCCTGCGGTACCTGGACCCTGTGGGTTACAAGGAGATTGAGGACGAGATGGCCAAGCGCTCCGCCGCCCATGAGGAGTTTTTGGCCTCCATCCAGATGCGGATTCAGCAGCGGCTGGAACAGGAGGGCATCCGGTGCAAGGTCTACGGCCGGGTGAAGCACACCTACTCCATCTACCGGAAGATGTTCACCCAGAACAAGACCCTGGACGAGATTTTTGACCTGTACGCCTTCCGGGTGATCGTGGACGATATTTCCGAGTGCTACAATGTGCTGGGCTGCATTCACGACATGTTCAAGCCGGTGCTGGGCCGGTTCAAGGACTATATCGGCACCCCCAAGCCCAATATGTACCAGTCCCTCCACACCACCGTCATCGGCCGGGAGGGCATCCCCTTTGAGGTGCAGATCCGCACCTGGGAGATGCACCAGACGGCGGAATACGGCATCGCCGCCCACTGGAAGTACAAGCAGGGGATGGCCAACCAGAAGCTGGGCACGGAGCAGGAGTTTGAATGGGTGCGCAAGCTGCTGGAAAGCCAGCAGGACACCGACGCGGAGGAGTTTGTCCGCACCTTGAAGGTGGATATGTTCGCCGACGAGGTCTTTGTATTCACCCCCAATGGGGATGTGAAGAGCCTGCCCGCCGGGGCTACCCCCATCGACTTTGCCTATTCCATCCACTCCGCCGTGGGCAACAGCATGGTGGGCGCCCGGGTCAACGGGCGGATGGTGCCCTATGAGACCCAGCTGAAAAACGGCGACATTGTGGAGGTGCTGACCTCCAAAACCGCCAAGGGCCCCAGCCGGGACTGGCTGAAGCTGGCCAAAAGCAACGAGGCCCGGAACAAGATCCGCCAGTGGTTTAAGCGGGAGCGCCGGGAGGAGAACATCGCCACCGGCCGGGCTGCCTTTGAGGCGGAGCTGAAGCACGCCGGAATCCCCCTGGCGGCCATCACCGGGGAGGAGGTGCTGCCCCATATCCTGCACAAGGTGCGCTTCGGCACCCTGGACGAGCTGTACGCCTCCATCGGCTACGGCGGCACCACCGCCGCCAAGACGGTGGTCCGCATCCGGGACGAGCTGCTGCGCCTGGGCAGGCTCCAGGCGGAAAAGGCGGCCGCCGCCGCCCGCACCACGGCGGAGAGCGTGATCGTTCCCGGCTCCTCCGCCCAGACGCCCGCCAAGCCCATGCCCAAGCATTCCGACTCTGGCATTATTGTGGAGGGGATGGGCAACTGCCTGGTGAAGTTTGCCAAGTGCTGTTCCCCGGTGCCGGGTGACCCGGTGATCGGCTTCATCACCCGGGGGTACGGCGTGTCCGTCCACCGGCAGGACTGCCCCAACGCCGCGCCGGAGCGGCGCAAGCCGGAGGAGGCGGACCGCTGGGTGAAGGTGTCCTGGGTGGAGAGCAGCCTGCCCAACTACAAGACCACGGTGGAGCTGTCCGCCAAGGACCGGGACAACCTGACCCTGGACATCGCCACCGCCCTGTCCTCCGCCAAGGTGAAGGTCACCGCTCTGGCGGTGCGGGCCATGGCTGACGGCCATGCCATCATGACCATCGAGCTGGAGGTCAAGGACCGCAACGAGCTGGCCTCAGTCATCAACCGGCTGAACAATATCCAGGGGGTCTACCATGTGGCCCGGGCCAGCGGGAAATAACGGGGAGGGGAAGCCATGAGAGCTGTGGTTACCAGAGTATCCTCCGCCGCCGTCACCATTGACGGCAGGGAGGAGGGCGCCATCGGACGGGGCTACCTGATCCTGCTGGGCGTGGGCCCGGAGGACACGGAGGCCGTGTGCGATAAGCTGGCGGAAAAGATCTGCAACCTCCGGGTGTTTGAGGACGCAAACGGGAAAATGAATCTCAGCCTGGAGCAGGTGGGGGGCGCTATGCTGGTGGTCAGCCAGTTTACCCTGTACGCCGACACCTCCTCCCGCCGGCCCGGCTTTTCCGGGGCGGCCAAGCCGGAGCTGGCCGTCCCCCTGTATGAGCGGTTTATGGCCCGCTGCCGGGAGCGGGGGTTCCAGGTGGAGCACGGGCAATTCGGCGCGGACATGAAGGTGGCCTCGGTCAACGACGGGCCGGTTACCATTTTGTTTGAACTGTGAGGGAGGTATTTATGAATGTAAGCATGATGCAGGTGGGCCCCATCGGCACCAACTGCTATATTCTGGAGGATGAGACCACCCGCCAGCTGGCTGTCATTGATCCCGGGGATGAGGCGGAGTGGATTCTGGAAACCCTGAAGCAGCGGGGGGGCCAGGTCAAGTATATCCTGCTGACCCACGGGCACTATGACCACACCACCGCTGTCCCCACCTTGAAGAAGGCCCTGCCCCAGGCCCAGGTGTATATCCATCAGGCGGACGCCAACGGGGCGGGCAGCGCCCTGTTCCCCCTGGCCCGGCAGGTGGAGGACCTGAAATTCTATGACGAGGGGGATGCCCTGGACCTGGGCAATCTGACCATCCAGGTGCTCCATACCCCCGGCCATTCCCCCGGCTCGGTGACGCTGAAGGTGGGGGATGTGCTATTCACCGGCGACACCCTGTTTTGCGGCTCCTGTGGGCGCACGGACCTGCGGGGGGGCAGCTACACCCAGATTATGCAGTCCCTCAAGCGGCTGGGGGAGCTGGAGGGCAACTACTACGTCTGCCCCGGCCATGACGACACCTCCAATCTGAACCGGGAGCGGACGATGAACCCCTTCCTGCGAGAGGCGCTGGGGCTGCACTGAGGACTGGACATGAAATTGGTATTCAACGGCCATAACGAGCGCTATGTGGTGGAGCAGGGGATGCTGAACCTGTTCCCCGGGGAGAAGCCGGTGTATGAGCCCATTACAGACCAGGATGACACCTGGGCCGTTGTGTCCCTGGAGGAGGGCGACCGCTGCCATGTGACGGTGGAACTGAGCTACCGTGGGAAGGCGGCGCCCTACAGCCTGGACGTCCCCCTGGCGGGGGACGCGTACCAGCGGGAGGGCCAGCGCCGCCGTGCCATCGGCAAATGCTTCTTTCTGGCTGCCCGGGAGGTAACGGGGTACACGCCGCCCTGGGGGATGCTCACCGGCGTGCGGCCTGTAAAGCTGCCCACCCGCAGCATCCTGGCGGGAGCTTCTCCGGAGCAGGCGGCCAGGGAGCTGGAGGAGGAGTGCTTTGTCTCTCCCAAACGGGCGGCTTTGGCGGTGGACTGCGCCCAGGCCAGCGCGGCGGTGAGCCGGCAGCTGGCGCCGGGGCAGGTATCGGTGTACCTGGGCATCCCTTTCTGCCCCAGCCGGTGCTCCTACTGCTCCTTTGTCTCCGCGGATGTGGGCCGCACCCTAAAACTGGTGGAGCCCTATGTCCAGGCCCTGGAGCAGGAGATTGCCCGCACCGGGGCGGTCTTGGAGCGGGTGGGCGGCACCGTCCACTCCCTGTATATGGGGGGCGGGACCCCCACCGTCCTGACGGCGGGGCAGATGGACCGGCTGCTGACGGCGGCGGAGGAGCGCCTGCCCCTGGGCGCCTGCGCCGAGTATACCGTGGAGGCCGGGCGCCCGGACACCATCGACCGGGAAAAGCTGGAGGTGCTGCGTGCCCACGGCATCGGCCGCATCTCCATCAATCCCCAGACGCTGCAGGACCACGTTCTGGAGGCCATCGGCCGCAGGCATACCGCCCGGGACATCCTGGACGCCTACCATCTGGCCCGGCAGGTGGGCTTTGACTCCATCAACATGGATCTCATCGCCGGCCTGCCCAGGGACGACCTGGACGGCTTCCGCCGTTCCCTGGAGGGAGTGCTGGACCTGGAACCGGAGAATATCACCGTGCATACCCTGGCCATGAAAAAGGGCTCCACCCTGATGAACCAGGGGGGCGGGGGACAGGATGGGGAGCTGGTGAGCCGGATGGTGGAATACTCCCTGGATGCCCTGGAGGCGGCGGGTTACCGCCCCTACTACCTGTACCGGCAGAAATATATGTCCGGCGGCCTGGAAAATATCGGCTGGGCCAAGCCGGGGCACGCCAGCGTCTACAACATCATCATGATGGAGGAGCTGCAAACCGTGCTCTCTTTGGGGGGCGGCGGCGTGACCAAATTGATTGACCGGGAGAAGGGGGCCATCCTTCGGCTGGCCAACCCCAAGTACCCCCAGGATTACCTGGCGGGGCTGGAAAAGGTGTTGGCCCAGAAGGAGGAGATCGCCGCCTTCTGCGCCCGGTAGGCCCATCGTCCAACCGTGAATGGGAAAGGAGATTTGTCTCTATGGCATACCAGCTACAGGAAATCAACCGGCGGATTCTCAGCGATGTGAAGGAGTTTTTAGCCGAGTGTGATGAAAATTACGCCCAGCGGGTCTCCCTGGCGGCGGATAAGATCCTGTCCAACCTGGAAAACAGCCCCATCGTCCTGCTGTCCGGGCCGTCGGGATCGGGAAAAACCACCACCGCCCTGAAAATTGCCGAGGAGCTGCACCGCCGGGGAGTCAATACCCGGGCGGTGGCGATGGACAACTATTTCCTGAGCGTCAATCCCAAAACGGCGCCCCGCACCCCGGAGGGGGAGATTGATTACGAGTCCCCCAAGTGCCTGGATATGGAGCTGCTGGACCGGCATTTTACCGCCCTTGCCCACGGGGAGGAGATCCTGATCCCCAAATATGAGTTTGCCCGGCATATGCGCAACGACAGCCGGGGCACCCCGATGAAGCTGGGGAAGAATGAAATCGCTGTGTTTGAGGGAATCCACGCCCTGAACGACGAGATTGCCGACCGGCATCCCCAGGCCACCAAGCTGTATATCTCCGCCCGCTCCAACGTGAACGAGGGCGCGACCCTCCGGTTCAAGGGCACCTGGATGCGACTGACCCGGCGGGCGGTGCGGGACTTCAACTTCCGGGGCACCGACGTGGAGGACACCCTGGATATGTGGGCCAATGTCCGGCGGGGGGAGAAGCTGTATATCTCCCCCTACAAGCACAAGGCCAATATCATCTTCGACTCCTCCCTCCCCTATGAGGTATCTGTGATGAAGTATTACGCGCTGCCCCTGCTTCGGGCGGTGCCGGAGGAAAACGTCCGCCGCAGCGAGCTGCTGGATCTGGTGGACGCCTTCCAGTATTTTGAGGGAATCGACCCGGAGCTGGTTCCCAAGGACTCCCTGCTGCGGGAGTTTATCGGCGGCGGCAGCTATCAATACAGCTGAGCCTGCGCTGAAATTCCATCAACCAAGGTGATCTCATGTCACAACAACCCATTTTCGATTCCCGGGATTCCCGGTACAAAACGCCCTACGGCGCGGTGCCTGGGGGGACAAAGGTGGAGCTGACTCTCCGCCCGCCCCGGGCAATGGGCTATTCCCGGGTCACCATGACAGCCCGGTTTGAGGCCATGGAAAATCAAATCAAAATGCTGCCGGTGCGCTGGCAAGGGATGGAGGGGGACCGGGATCTGTTTTCCGTCACCCTGGACACCGGGAATTACGTGGGCCTGGTGTGGTATTCCTTTGTCCTGGAACGGCTGGACAGGGCGTACCGTCAGGAGCTGGGCCCTTACCAGCTGACGGTGTATGACGGAGAGGAGCAGGTGCCCGACTGGTTCGGCCAGGGGGTGACCTATCAGATATTTCCCGACCGGTTCCGCCGAACCCGCGTCCCCGACCCCACAGGGATGGTGGGAGGGCGGTGGGTACACGCCGCCTGGCAGGAGGAGCCGGAGTACCGCCCGGATTATAATGGGGAGATCCGCAACCGGGACTTTTTTGGCGGCGACCTGAAGGGGGTTATGGAGAAGCTGGAGTATCTCCACAGCCTGGGGGTGGAGACGCTGTACTTCTGCCCCATTTTTGAGGCGGCGGAAAACCACCGCTACGGCACCGCCGACTACTGCCATGTGGACCCCATGCTGGGCAGCGATGAGGACTTCTCCGCCCTGTGCCAGAAGGCCCATGAGCTGGGGATGCGTGTGATGCTGGACGGTGTGTTCAACCACACCGGCTATGTCAGCCGGTACTTCAACGGGGACGGGTTTTACCCAGAGCAGGGGGCCTGCCAGAGCCAGGACTCCCCCTACCGCTCCTGGTTCCAGTTCATCCACTGGCCCGACCGGTACGAAAGCTGGTGGGGGATTTACTCCCTGCCTGCGGTGAACGAGTCGGACCCCGGCTACCGGGACTTTATTTTCGGCGGGGCGGACTCCGTGGTGCGCCGGTGGCTGCGGGCGGGAGCGGACGGCTGGCGGCTGGATGTGGCCGACGAGCTGCCCGACGATTTTGTCCACGGCATCCACCAGGCGGCCCGGGAGGAAAAGCCGGACGCTGTGATTATCGGCGAGGTGTGGGAGGACGGCTCCAACAAAATCGCCTACGGCGTGCGCCGTAAGCACATCCTGGGGGGGCACTGCGACGGGCTGATGAATTATCCCCTGCGCACCGCCCTGCTGGCCTATCTCCAGGGGGGAGACGGGGAACAGTTCGTCAAAACCATGGAGACCATCCGGGAAAATTATCCCCCCTATGCCTTTTATTCCGCCATGAATTCCCTGGGCACCCACGACACCCCGCGGATTCTCACCCTGCTGGGGGTGGGCGGCGACTGCCGGGAGCACAGCCGGGAGTGGCGGGCGGCCTACCGCATGGAGCCGGACCAGCGGAGAAGGGCCAAGGAGCTGCTGCGCCTGGGAGCTGCCCTGCTGTTTGCCTTCCCAGGCTCCCCCACCATCTACTACGGGGATGAGGCGGGGATGGAGGGCTTTGAAGATCCCTTTAACCGCCGCACCTACCCCTGGGGACGGGAGGATATGGAGCTGCTGGGCTGGTTTTCCCGCTTGGGCCATCTCCGCCGGGAGTGCCGGCCCCTCCGCCGGGGGGATATCCGTTACCGGGCGGGGAAGGGGCCGCTGCTGGCCTTTACCCGGTCGGTGGATGGAGAGACCGTCCTGGCTGCCTTTAACACCGGGGACGCCACTGCCTCCCTCCGCCTGGAGGACGACGAGCGGGTGCAGCTGCTGCTGGGCTCGGCCCGGTTCCAGGTGTCCCAGGAGGGGCACGTGCTCATCCTGCCCCCCCGTTCCGGCAGCCTGCTGACCCTGCTTCGAACCAATCAGACGGAAGAATGAAGCATAGACCCGCCGCGGAAGAAGCCTTCCGCGGCGGGCCCTTTTCTGTTTATGGCTGGGATGGGCAGAAGGGATTGCCCTCCTGGGGGGAGAGAACAGCCTGGCCGATCTGCCTGCCATTGGCGTCGTAAAAATGCGCGGTGATAAGAAAGTCTGGGTTATTTTCCCGCCCCGGCCTGGCGGCGGTGTAGGTGTACCAGTCGACCAGGGCGCTCAGGGTTCTCCGCTCCCCGGCGCCATCCGCCGCATCCCCAGGGGCGGCTGCACGGACGGGGAACAGAAAGGCTCCGCTGTCCAGCCGCTGCCCCTGGGCCTGATACTGCCGGAACTCCTGGCGGTAGCGGCCGGAGTCTTCGGCGTTGGGCAGCTCCAGCACAGGCACGTCCGTGTCGGGCCCAATATCAATCAGCCATGCGGACAATTCCAGCTCCAGCCGGGCGGTTACGGCATCCTGAGGCGTGTTCAGGGACAGAAAGAAAACCGTTTCCGGCGCGACCTTGCGGGTTGGGATAGGCATCAGGCTTGCGCCATCCTGTGAGAGAGGCCAGGCGGAAAGGGTAGGGTAGTCCATATCGCCTACCACGGCATCCTCCTGGGAGACGCCCACCACGTAGACGCCATCCTCCTGCCGGAGCTGGGCGATGACCTGGGAGGGCTGGCGAAGGTAGGACCGTTCCAGACGGTGAAAGGCGGGTACGGCCGGAAGGGGAAACTCCAGCGCCGCCCAGACCAGAGCCAGGAAACAGAGGCTCAGCGTCAGATTGCGCAGGATCTTGCCCCTTCGTCCCAGACGGGGCAGGGTAAAAAACGGCTTGCTCATCTGCTACACCTCCTCCAGAGGAATGGTCAGTTCCCAATCCAGGCCGCCCCAATCATATTCCAGACGGAGCCACTCCGCCTGGGGCGGCACATCGGACACAGACAGGCGGAACCGCTGGGGGTTATCCCCGCCGGACAGCTCCATAGCCAGGATGTAGGGCTGACCTGTACTGTGGCCGGAGCGGGTGCTGAGATACCGGTTGCCCAGGCTGTCCGTTCCCCCAATTTGGTACACCGCCTCCAGGTTCAGCCGCTGCCCAAGGTCGCCACGGGCGGTGAGCTCACATTCCAGAAGATAGTAGGCTTCCGATTCACCTTCTTCCATAATGGACCAGAGGGCGCCCCGGGTCACGGTCAGGGTAAACGTCCCTGCATGCACCTGGCTGGTTTCTCCCACCCGACGCAGCGGGGAGCGAAGCAGCCCGGGCTCCGTGCCGGAGGCAGCCGGGGACAAGGGAAAGGGAAGGTCGGGATCACCGGTCAGGTAGTATTCGTGTACCTGATCGTCGTAGGAGGGGAAGTCCTGGCTTACCTGGCGCAGGTCGTTCCATTCCCGCAAAGCGGTAAGGCCCCGTCCGCCCCAGCAAAGCAGGGCGGCGCAGAGGGACAGACCGACCAGCCACCGGCTGACTGTCCACAGATATCCCAGCCATGGCTTATGTACGGCGGCGAGAGCCTGGCTCAGATCTTCGGGATCGCCCATTTCCTCCAGTACCCGGGACAGAATGCGCCGGCGGTCCAGACCGGGGAAAATACGCTGCAGATCGGCAGCTTTGTCCTCCAGGTGGGCCTGCAGCTCTGCCCGAACCGCCCGGCGGTCATCTCCAAACCGAATCCCTCGGGTGGCCTCGTCCAGCCACTGATCCTGGGGGGATTTTTCCTGATACATGGTCTCACCTCCGGTCAAACGAACAGTAGCTCTGGGGATGGATCAGGCGAAGGAGAGGACGGCGTCTACCCCCTGGTGAAACGCGGCCCACTCCGCCTGTTTTTCGGCCAGGAGGGCCTTGCCCCTGCCGGTGATATGATAATATTTCCGCTGCCGTCCGCTGGGGGCCTCCTGCTGATAGGAGGAAAGGTATTTTCCTTTTTCCAGGGTGTGTAAAATGGGGTATAGGGTGCCCTCCTTCATTTGGAAGGTTTCGTTGGAGCGGCGGGCCAGCTCCTCAATCATCTGATAGCCGTACATGTCCTCCCGCTCCACCAGGGACAGCACCAGCAGGATGCTGCTGCCCGCCATCAGTCCTTTGTCGAATTTCATGTCAGCACCTCCTGTGAAAGATACCTTGTTGTTCTAGGTATATTATACCTAGAACAACAAGGTATGTCAAGAAAAAAGGACAGGGCCTCCAAAGAAGCCCTGTCCTTTTGAAATAATGGGATCAGAAATCCACTTCCTCGTCGTAGAAGCAGCACTTGAGCAGCTTGGCCATGGTGGCGGGGTCAATCTGACGGGGGTTGGAGCCGGTGCAGGCGTCGCCCACGGCCAGCTCGGCCACCTGGGGCAGCTTGTCCATAAACTCCTTCTCGTCGATGATGCCGCCCTCGTAGTCCTTGATGCAGGTGGGGATGTCCAGCTTAGCGTTCATGGCCTTGATGTGGGCGATGAGGGCCTTGCTGGTGGGCTCCAGCCCCAGGAACGCGGCGATCTCGCCGTAGCGCTTCTCAGCCTCGGGCTCCTTGGCGTTGTAGGCGATGACCTTGGGCAGGTACATGGCGTTGGCGCAGCCATGGACGATGTGCCCGCCGGAGTAAGCGGCGCCGGTCTTGTGGGCCATGGAGTGGACGATGCCCAGCAGGGCGTTGGAGAAGGCCATACCGGCCAGGCACTGGGCGTCATGCATCCGGGCCCGGGCGCCCTCGTCGCCGTTGTAGGAGTCCACCAGATCGGCGGAAATCATCTTAATGGCGTGGAGGGCCAGGGGATCGGTGTAGTTGCAGTGCATGGTAGATACGTAGGCCTCGATGGCGTGGGTCATGGCGTCCATACCGGTGTGGGCGGTGAGCTTCTTGGGCATGGTCTGGGCCAGAGCGGGATCAACGATGGCCACGTCGGGGGTAATGTTAAAGTCGGCCAGGGGGTACTTCACGCCCTTGGCGTAGTCGGTGATGACGGAGAAGGCGGTCACCTCGGTGGCGGTGCCGGAGGTGGAGGGGATGGCGCAGAACTTGGCCTTGGTGCGCTGGGGAAGTTGAAGGGGATGCACAGGGCCTCGAAGGTGGTGTCGGGGTACTCATAGAAGGCCCACATGGCCTTGGCGGCGTCGATGGGGGAGCCGCCGCCGATGGAGACAATCCAGTCGGGCTGGAACTGACGCATGGCCTCGGCGCCCTTCATCACGGTCTCCACAGAGGGATCGGGCTCCACGCCCTCAAAAACAGTGACCTCCATGCCGGCTTCCTTCAGGTTGTTCACAACCTTGTCCAGGAAACCAAAGCGTTTCATGGAGCCGCCGCCCACTACGACGATGGCCTTCTTACCGGTCAGGGTCTTCAGGGCGTCCAGAGCGTTTTCACCGTGGTACAGGTCCCGGGGAAGAGTAAAACGATTCATGGCGATTGCCTCCTTTAAAATGATGCGGGATGACCCGCTTGTATATTGTTAAAGAAATAACAATATCCCATACCAGTATCATACCACGTTCTGGTTGGAATGTAAAGGAATAATCTGTAAAGTTTCAGTTCATTTTTTGTGCGCTCTTACCAAGAAAAGGGGATGTGCAGTCCAGCAGGGACAGGATGCGGATGGGTGGGGTGTTGACCAGATTATGGGGATCGGAAAGCAGACCGCCCGCGGCCAGATTCCATCGGAAGCGGCCGGAGCATGGGGCGGTGAAGTGGGTGTAGGTGTGCCGGGGCTTCCAGACAGCGGGGTAGCGCAGGCTCCAGGCGGGGCAGCGGGTTTCCATATACCATTGGGCCAGGCGGGCCGCCTGGCAGTCCGGGGTGAGCCCTACGCCGGTCATCTGGACGCCGCCGCCGGGGCGGCCGGCCCGGCTGGGGGAGGGGGTGGAGTGGAGGATGACCAGGCTGCCGTCGCGGCAGCGGCCCAGGCAGATCCAGACGTGGCCCGGGATGCTGACAATGTCGCCGGGCAGGTAGCCGTCGCCCTCCGGGACGGCCCATGTGCCCAGCCCGGGGCAGCCGGCCAGGGAGCGGGCCAGGGCGGTGGAGGGGCAGACAAAGCCGGGGGCGCCGGGGAGGGCGTACAGGGCGTTGTATACGGCCCAGCCCACATAGCCGGAGCAGTCCAGCCCGGCGTAGTAGTAGGGGTTGAAGCGGTGGGGGGGACTGCCCCGCCACAGGCGGTAGTCGTAAAAAGCGTCCTGCCGCCGGAAAAAGCGGCCCCAGGTAGGGGGCAGGCCGGGGATGACGGACTGGGGGCCTGGCCCCCGGTCGTGGAGGTCCCAGCCGCCGCCGTAGACATAGAGGGCCTGGCCCACCGGGAGGAGGGCGGCGGAGAGGAAGGCGGCCAGGGTCCTGCCCTCCGGCGGCCGCAGCAGATTTTGGGAGAGGCGGGGTGGAGCCGGCATGGTCATTCCTCCTTACAAAAAAGGCCGGAGCACCCGCGGCTCCGGCCTATGGATATGAAATTGTATGTGGACCCGGGGGGCGGAAGAACGGACTCAGATGCCCAGCAGCCGGGTGGCGATGAAGAAATAAATCAGCAGGGAGAGGGCGTCCACAATGGTAGTGATGAAGGGGGAGGCCATCACCGCCGGGTCAATGCCGATTTTTTCCGCCGCCATAGGCAGGGTACAGCCCACCACCTTGGCGCACAGTACGGTAAAGACCAGGGTCAGGCAGACCACCAGGGCCACCATAGGGGTGACTTCCGGGTTATGCATCAGCCAGCGGTCCACCACCATCATTTTTACAAAGTTGGCACAGGCCAGGCACACGCCGCACAGCACCGCCACCCGGATCTCCTTCCAGACCACCGAGGCGATGTCGGAAAACTCCACCTCGTCCAGGGACAGGGCGCGGATGATGGCCACGGAGGACTGGGAGCCGGAGTTGCCGCCGGTGCCCGACAGCATGGGGATGAAGGAGGTGAGCACCACGCAGGCGGCCAGGGCCCCCTCGAAGCTGGTGATAATGATGCCGGTAAAGGTGGCCGACAGCATGAGCAACAGCAGCCAGGGGATGCGGGCCTTCCAGGTCTCCACCACGCCGGTTTTCAGGTAAGGCTTGTCGCTGGGGAGGATGGCGGCCATCTTCTCGAAGTCCTCGGTGGTCTCCTCCTCAATGACCTCCATGGCGTCGTCGAAGGTGACGATGCCCACCAGGCGGTTCTCGCCGTCCACCACAGGCAGGGCGGACAGGGAGTATTTGTTCATGATCTGGGCCACGTCCTCCTTGTCCTCGTGGGTGTTGACGGACAGGAGGTTGGTCTCCATGATGTCCCGGATGTGGGTTTCGTAGCTGGACAGCAGGAGGCGGCGCACCGTGACCACACCCAGCAGCACCCGGTTCTGGGTGACGTAGCAGGTGTAGATGGTCTCCTTGTCCATGCCTACCTTCCGAATCCGGGCGAAGGACTCCTCCACCGTGGCGTTGGGGTGGAGGTAGACATATTCCGTGGTCATGATAGAGCCGGCGGAATCCTTGGGGTAGTTGAGCAGCTGGTTGATCTGGCTGCGGGTGGCCGAGTCGCTGTTGCGGAGAATACGGGACACCACGTTGGCGGGCATGTCCTCGATCACGTCCACCGTATCGTCCAGGTACAGCTCGTCCAGCACTTCCCGCAGCTCCTGGTCGCTGAAGGCGTTGATAATCCGTTCCTGGTCATCGGAATCCTCCAGCTCGGTGAACACCTCCGCCGCCATCTCCTTGGGCAGCAGTCGGAACACCACGATCAGTTCCTCCGGGCCAAGCTCATCCAGGAACTCCGCGATGTCCACCTGGTTCATGTCCTCCAGCAGCTCCCGCAGCCGCCGGAATTGTTTGGAACGGACCAGCTCCAGCAGCAGGTCCAGGTCGTATGCCTCGTGCATCCTGATCTCCCCCAGTTTTTCGTGAATTCAGCGGGCGGAGCGAAAAAGCCACAGGGGCGGACGCTCCCTGTGGCAAACGGATGGATCTGGAGGGGCCGCGCCGCGGCCCGCGGGTATCAGCGGCGGCGGTAGAACCCGCCGGACGCCGCGCCTGCCCCATTCCGTTTGTGACAGCTCGCCTCAGAGTCCTTGCCGCAACTTCGGCCATCCATCGGGTTCCACTTCCTCTCGTTTTCTGGTTATCAGCCGGGGCGGAAACCCCGGCACCTTACAGTATAGCACACCTCCGCGATAAAATTCAAGGCCGGGGCGGCAGGCCGGGCGGTACTTTTCCGCCGCCCTCCAAAGCCAGCAGGGCCTGCTTCAGCTCCAGGCCGCCGGCATAGCCCACCAGGCTGCCCCCGGCGCCGATTACCCGGTGGCAGGGGATGAGGATGGGGAGCGGATTGCGGTGGTTGGCCATGCCCACCGCCCTGGCCGCGCCGGGCCGGCCGATTTCCCGGGCAAGCTGCCCGTAAGAGCGGGTTTCCCCCCAGGGGATGGCGGTAAGCGCCCGC
Source organism: uncultured bacterium (assembly GCA_949293165.1). Lineage (GTDB taxonomy): Bacteria > Bacillota > Clostridia > Oscillospirales > Oscillospiraceae > Lawsonibacter. The sequence goes on along the minus strand of CASFCW010000003.1, from coordinate 25,924 downwards.
CAGACAGCTTGCTGGAAGGGGGTGCCTCCGGGGGCGAGGGGCAGGTCAAAGACTGTCCGTACCCCGGCGAAATATTCCTCCAGCTGTCCCCTGCCCTGGAGGAGCAGGGGCGTTTCCCTGTCCGGCAGCGGGGGGAGTGACGCCCCGGGGAGATACACCCGCACCAGGGCGCCGTTCTCCGCCCCCAGGGCCATGGGCCCCAGAGGGGTGGCAAAACGAAGCAGCTCCATGCCCAGCCCCTTATGATACGGTGACGGAGGAGGAGCGGCCCACCAGATTGACGTAGGTCTGCCCCACCCCCAGCTCCAGGGGCTGGCCGTCCTGGGTGAAGTAGCTCATGGGGGCGCTGTTGCTTTCCTTGGACCAGGTGATCTCCTGCACAGTCCCGTCGCAGCAGAACAGCCCGGTGCCGGTGCCGGTGGTGCGGATGTCCAGCCGCCCGGCGGTGTCCCCCGCCACGGTGGACACGTCGGTGCGGAGCACCAGGACGTTCTTGACCGAGACCTGCTGGTCGGTGTTGCCGTCGATATAGGGCGCGCCGTATTCCTCCACCTGGTACAGGCCGGTTTCCTCGTCGTAAGTAAATACCCCCGTCTTATAGGTGGAGAAAACAACCTCCACCGTCTGGGCGGGATCGCCCTGGGCGGTTTCGTCCTGGTCCATAAAGGTCAGGGGGAGGGAAAAGCCGTCCTTGTGGGTCAGGCGGTAGGAGTAGGTGGGCATCAGCTGGGAAATGACCTGGCCGGAGGTGACCACGCTGTGCTCCAGCCCCATGGTAGCCCGGCGGTCCTTGTCCCGCCAGAAGAGGGTGCCCTCGTAGGGGCCGTTGACGCAGTCGAAAGCCGCCACGCCCCAATTGTCGATGGCCGTGTACGCCCCAGGGCTTCCGCCGGCGTGGAGGAACAGCGCGTCGTGGCCCAGGGCCAGAGAGACGTAGTATTCCCGGGCGGAGCGCACCGAGCCGATTTCCCCCACATCCTCCACAGACTGGTACACCGCCAGCATCCGGGTGATGCCGCCCTCCGCCAGGGCCTCATAGATAATATCGGCTTCTGAAACGCCCAGCTGCGGAAGCGCCTGCTTCAGGTTGTTGAGCATGATGGCGATGGGGCGGTTCTGGCTGATGTCCTCCATACAGCCCTCGCCGGTGAGGGGATTGGTGTAGGGATAGACGGGCTCCGGATCGGGCAGGTCAACAGGCTGCTCAAGGGAGGCCGAGCCGCCGGGGTCCGACTGGGAGACATCGGAGGGCTGCCCTCCGCAGGCACACAGCAGTCCCGCCGTCAGCACGGCGGCCAGGGATACAGTCCATCTGGTGTTCCAATCCATGTACAATCCTCCATTTCACCGCCGAAGGCGGCATCTGTGATAAAGGCGGGGAGGCAGCCCTCCCCGCGGCCCGGCGGGAAGGGGCGGCCTTGGACGAAAAGGCAATCTTTTGCCGGCATTCAACCATATTATAGGTTATTCTGCATAATTCGACAAGAGGGAAATCCCGTCCGGTTCCCGGGGAAAACGGAAGGGGGCAGGGGAGAAAAATCGTGTTTTCCTGTCCTGAGCCGTTGCAACCAGGGAAAAAGGCTGATATAATAAACAAACAAGCCCGCTGTTGCGGAACGGCCGCAGAAAAGAGCCGGCGCCCGGGGCCCCGATGAATAGAGAAGCGGAGCCGCAGGAGCGGACCCTGTGTCTGTGAGATTCATACCCTTAGGAGGTTGTTTGACATGGAAAGCATTCAGATCACCCGCGCCCAGACCCTGAAGGAGAAGCCTGACTCCTCCACCCTGGTGTTTGGCAAGAATATGACCGACCATATGTTCATCGTGGACTATGACGCCGGCCAGGGCTGGCACGACGCCCGCATTGTCCCCTACGGCCCGCTGAGCATCGACCCTGCGGCCAAGGTGCTGCACTACGCGGAGGAGATCTTCGAGGGCCTGAAGGCTTATCGCACCGAGGACAACAAGATCCAGCTGTTCCGTCCCCTGGACAACGTGCGCCGGATGAACCAGTCCGCCGAGCGTATGGCGCTGCCTCAGATCCCGGAGGAGCTGGCCCTGGCCGGTATTACCGAGCTGGTGAAGATGGAGCAGGACTGGGTGCCCTATGAGAAGGATACCTCCCTGTATATCCGCCCCTTCATCGTCGGCCTGGACGCCGCCCTGGGCGTACACAGCTCCAAGCACTGCCAGTACATCGTCATTGTATGCCCTGTGGGCGCCTATTACCCCGAGGGGCTGAACCCTGTAAAGATCTATGTGGAGGACCAGGATGTCCGCGCCGTCAAGGGCGGCACCGGCACCGCCAAGACCGGCGGCAACTACGCCGCCTCCCTCCGGGCCAGCGACCGGGCGGAGGAGAAGGGCTACAGCCAGGTGCTGTGGCTGGACGGCGTCCACCGCAAGTACATTGAGGAGGTCGGCTCTATGAACGTGATGTTCAAGGTGGCCGGCAAGATCCTCACCCCCGACCTGAACGGCTCCGTGCTGGACGGCATTACCCGCCGGTCCTGCATCCAGCTGCTGAAGGACTGGGGCTACGAGGTGGAGGAGCGCCGCATCTCCGCCGAGGAGCTGTTTGAGGCCGCTGAGAACGGCACCCTGGAGGAGGCCTGGGGCACCGGCACCGCCGCCGTGGTCTCCCCCATCGGCGAGCTGGCCAGCGGGGACAAGAAGGTGACCGTCAGCAACAACCAGATCGGCCCTGTCACCCAGCGGCTGTATGACGAACTGACCGGCATCCAGTGGGGCCGCCGCCCCGACCCCCACGGCTGGGTCATGCCCCTGTGCTGAACCGGCAGAACAGAATGTTACGGCCCCCGCGCGGCTTGTCCGCACGGGGGCCGGTTATCACCAAACCGCCATGCCAATGATATGAGGGATTGTTTGTGGGAAGACTGTCATATGTGATTCAGCGGGCGCTGAATATGGACTACCGGGCCATGTGGGGCAAGATCAACGCCATCCATGGAAAGACGGGCTGTTCCCGTCTGGCCATTTTCCGGGACATGAAGGACTGCGCCGTGAAATACGGCGCGGGCTACATGGATTACGACCTGTTTGAGATGTATAACCTGACTGACCAGCAGCGGGACACCTACCTCACCCGGGGCAGGAACAACCAGCTGGTGGCCATGTATAACCGCCGGGAGTGTTGGGGGGAGCTGGAGGACAAGGTCCAGTTCAACCAAAAGTACGGCCCCTTCCTGGGGCGGGAGTGGGTGGCGGTGACCGGGGAAAACCGGGAGGAAGTGATGGACTTCCTGAAGCGCCACCCGGTATTTATGGCCAAGCCTGCCCTGGGCACCTGCGGCCACGGCATTGAAAAGCTGTCTGTGGAGGACTACCCCTCCCTGGACGCCCTGTACGACCATCTGGTGCAGTTTGCCCCCCATTTTGAACTGGAGCAGATCATCCGCCAGCATCCCAAGGTGGCGGAGATCTACCCAGACGCCATCAACACCGTTCGCATGGTCACCATCCGGGGGAAAAGCGGCAAGGTCTATCTGATTACCGCCATGTTCCGCATCGGCAACGGGAAGTACGTGGATAATTTCAACAGCGGCGGCATGGTGGCGCCTATAGACCCGGAGACGGGCACGGTGATCGACCGGGCCCTGGACAAGAGCAAGCACCTTTACGAAAACCACCCCGCTACCGGCACCCCCATCAAGGGCTTTCAATTCCCGGACTGGGACAAGGCCAAGGCGCTGGTGGAGCGGGCCGCCAGTATCCCGGAGGGGCTGCGGTACGTGGGCTGGGATGTTTGCTTCACGCCGGAGGGCCCCTGCATCATTGAGGGCAACCACTTCCCAGGCCATGACATTTATCAGCTGCCCGTCCATACCCCGGACAAGATCGGCATTATGCCTCGGTTCCGGGCGGTAGAGGAGCAGGAGGCTGCCCTGAACAAATGAACCCTGGAAAACGGGTGCGGAGGAGGAACCATGAGCCGAGAGAAGGTACTCTCCCTGTTGTTGGAGCAGGGGGACAGCTATGTGTCCGGCGAGGCGATGAGCCAGACCCTGGGCATCAGCCGGGCCGCCGTGTGGAAGGCGATTGAAGCCCTGCGCCAGGAGGGGTATGTGATTCAGTCGGCGCCCAAACGGGGCTACCGGCTGGAGCAGAGCCCTGACCGGGTACGGGAAGGGGAGCTGACCGGGCCGCTGGCCGGATGCTATGTGGGCCGCCGGCTCCTGTGTCTGGACACGGTGGACTCCACCAATACCGAGGCCAAGCGGCAGGCGCTGGCCGGGGCGGAGGAAGGGCTGGTGGTCATCAGCGAGGAGCAGACAGGGGGCAGGGGACGGCTGGGCCGGACCTTCCAGTCCCCCAAAGGGGTGGGGCTGTACCTCACCGCCCTGCTGCGGCCCAAGCTGCGGCCGGAGGAAGTGGTGGATTTCACCGCTTGGGTGGCTGTGGCGGTGTGCGACGGAATCGAGGCCGCCTGCGGCGTCCGGCCCCGGATCAAATGGACCAACGACATCATCCTCAACGGGAAAAAGCTGTGCGGCATCCTGACGGAGATGGGGCTGGAGAGCGAGTCCAACGCCCTGGAATATCTGATCCCCGGCATCGGGATCAACGTCAACCACCGGCCGGAGGACTTTGGAGAGGAGATCCGTTCCTTTGCCACCTCCCTGGCCCAGGAGCTGGGGCACCCGGTGCGCCGGTCCCAGGTGGCGGTCTGCCTGGTCCAGGCGCTGGATCGGATGTATCGCAGTTTTCCGGAAAACAAAGGGGTGTATCTGGCCAAATACCGGGCCGACTGCATCACCCCGGGCAAGCAGGTGCAGCTGGTTACCCCCGTGTCCCGGGAGGAAGCCTTTGCCCTGGAGATAGACGACCAGTTCCGCCTGGTGGTGGAGTACCCGGACGGACGCCGGGCGGCTCTGTCCGCCGGCGAGGTATCGGTGCGGGGCATGTACGGCTACGTTTGACAGCATGACCTGAAAAGAGAAGGCACCCGCCCTGCGGAAGCAATTTCCGCAGGGCGGGTGCTTTTATGTCCTTCTTTCGTGGGAAAACAGAGTATTTCTGAAAAATATCTTGCCAAGCCATATTCAAGGGCGGGTCAAAGGAAAACCCACGCAGGAGAGAGGGCACCTGCGTGGGATAAGCCGTTTTGTCTTTCGTAGGGGAAGCCGGAAGGCTCTCCGGCACCTCCTGCGGCGAGAGGGAGGGCGGAGCATTCCCGCAAAGTTCCTTGCCAAGCCGTATTCAAGGGCGGGTCAAAGGAAAACCCACGCAGGAGAGAGGGCACCTGCGTGGGATAAGCCGTTTTGTCTTTCGTGGGGGAAGCCGAAAGGCTCTCCGGCACTTCCTGCGGCGAGAGGGAAGGCGGAGCATTCCCGCCAAGTTCCTTGCCAAGCCATATTCAAGGGCGGGTCAAAGGAAAACCCACGCAGGAGAGAGGGCACCTGCGTGGGATAAGCCGGTTTATCTTTCGTGGGGGAAGCCGGAAGGCTCTCCGGCACTTCCTGCGGCGAGAGGGAAAGCGGAGCTTTCCCGCAAAGTTCTTTGCCAAGCTTTCTTTCAAGAAAGCGGGGGGAGGGCTTTGCTGCCGCTGCCGGTGTGGTAGATGGGCTTCCACTCCACCTTCCGGACCAGGGCGGCCAGGGAGATGGGGATGTAGGTAAACATGAAGATGGGGAAGGTCAGCACATAGAGCAGCTTTTTATGGGCGGGGACGCGGATCTGCTTCCACTCAAAGAGGACGGTGAGCAGGCCGTAAAGCAGCAGGCCCAGATAAAAGTTGCACACGGTGGACAGCAGGAAGCCGCCGGACACGGCCAGAATCCGATTGACGATGTAGGTGGGCTGTCCCAGACAGGCCAGGCAGACCAGCAGGTTGAAGCTCAAAATCCCCAGGGTGAGGAGCATGCCGGGCGCCACCGTCATAAGCATGTCGTAGCAGGACCAGGCCTTGCGTCCAGGCTTGTGGGCAAAGCCCCGCAGCAGCCCGGCACTGTAATTGGCGTTGACCTGATAAAAGCCCTTGGACCACCGCAGCCGCTGATCCCAGGACTGCTGGAAGGAGGTGGGCTGTTCATCATAAATCACGGCCTTGCTGCAGTAGCCGATGCGGCGCCCCTTCAAAGCGCAGCTAACGGAGAATTCAATGTCCTCCGTCAGGAGATGGAAGGGCCAGCCGCCATTCTCCCGCACCACGTCGGCGGAAATCAGGAATCCGGTGCCGGAGACGTGGCAGTTGGTGCCCAGCAGCATCCGGGGTGCATTGAGGAAACGAGCCTCCCGAAGGAACCAGATGCCGTAGCCGGCGGAAATCCAGTTGGCGCCAAAGTTGCGGGAATTGCGGTAGCAGGTGATGGCGGCGTACCCGCCCTGGTCAAAGACCTTGTTCATCTCCGCCGTAAAGTCGGGGTCGACCAGATTGTCGGCGTCGAAAATCAGATAGCCGTCGTAGCGATCCTTCTTTTCCGCGGCCAGGGCCCGGAAGAAGAAGTCCAGGGCGTAGCCCTTGCCCTTCTCCCGCCGGTTGTACCGCTCATACACAATAGCGCCGGCATCTTTGGCCGCCTGGGCGGTGTTGTCCGTGCAGTTGTCCGCAATCACATAAACATCCAGATACTCCTGAGGATAATTCTGATGTTTCAAACTCTGTATCAGCTCTCCTATGACGCCTTCCTCGTTGCGGGCGGAAATCACCGCGGCATAGCGATGCAGCGCCACAGGCCGCACAGGGGCGGGCAGATGGGAACGAATCATCCCCAGCAGGAGATAGACCAGCTGATAGCCGTACACCACAGTGAAGAGAACGGCGAGGAACAGGTTGAAGTCTTCCACTAGATGGATGATATGCATGAAGTCACCTTCTTTAAGAAAATTGGGGCCTCCGCCCCGAGCTTGATTCATCATAGCACCAGATAAAATTATTACAAGAGTATTTCATGACCTTTTAAGAAAAATTAAGAAATGGTTCATAATTACAGAAAAGGTAAGGTGAAAACCGGATAAAAGAACGGATATATTATGAGAAATAATTGATATTATGAACAAATCCTAATAACTGGCTTTTTTGAAAACAAGAACCACTGGGAAATATTTTTGTAATATATCAAACATACGAACGATTAAACGGACGAAGGGAGGATGGTAGGAAATCATGCCTGAACGGCCGGCACTTGCAAAAGAAGGAAAAATGAAATACAATAGACTCAAAAGAGACCGACGGCGGCCGGGGCGCGGCGGCCGCGGGACAAAGGAGGAATATCAGATGATCTCGATTGCATCGGATCACGGCGGGTATCGGTTGAAGGAGCATATCAAGGCGTATCTGACGGCCAAGGGTGAGTCTGTGCTGGACTGCGGCTGCGACAGCCAGGAGAGCTGTGATTATCCCAAGTTTGGACAGGCTGCCGCCAAGGCGGTGGCTGACGGGACCTGTGAGCGGGGTATTGTGATCTGCACCACGGGGATCGGCATTTCCATTTCCGCCAACAAGGTGAAGGGCATCCGCTGCGCCCTGTGCAGCGAGCCGCTGTCCGCGGAGATGACCCGCCGGCACAACGACGCCAATATGCTGGCCATGGGCGCCGGCCTGGTGGGCAGCAATATGGCCGAGCGGATTGTGGATGTGTTCCTCAGCACGCCTTTTGAAGGCGGGCGGCATGAGCGCCGGGTCAATATGATGATGGACATTGAAAAGGAATAACCTTCCATCCCGCCGGAGGCCCCATGGGTCCCGGCGGGTTTTGGATTCCGGTGAAAAAGGGGTTGCATTTTCGCCGGGGATACATATAATGGTGGGTGGACAACTGAATGACAGTCTTCAGGGCGGGGTGCGATTCCCCACTGGCGGTACAGTCCGCGACCGGACGCATAGGTGCGTCCGCTGACCCGGTGAAACTCCGGGACCAACGGTTACAGTCCGGATGGAAGAAGATGTGTTTCAAACAGCGGCCCCTTTGGGGGACGCTTGGGATACGCTCCTTTGTTTGTGCGCCTGGAGGACTGGCTCTTTCAGGAGTATCAAATCAAGAGGAGTATTTTCTATGTCTGAACAGTCTACGACCAGGCAGGCCGCCAGCTTCACCCGGTCCGGGACGGATACCCGCATGGTGGTCACCTTGTCCATGCTGACCGCCATTGCCTTTGTGGTGTCCTATCTGTGTAAGTCCATCCCCAGCGTCAACGGGTTCCTGGATTTTGACTTTAAGGATGTGGTCATCTGCATCGGCGGCTTCCTGTACGGCCCCCTGGCCGCCGCCGTGGTGGCCGCTGTGGCGTCGGTGCTTCAGATGCTCCTGGTCAGCACAACCGGCCCTATCGGGTGCATTATGAATGTGCTGGCCACCTGTGCCTTCTGCTGCACGGCCTCCTTCTGCTACAAAAAGTTCCACACCATGAAGGGCGCGATCCTGGGGCTGTCCCTGGGAATCGCGGCGCTGACGGTTACCATGCTGCTGTGGAACTACCTGATTACCCCCTACTACATGGCCGGGGTGACCCGGGAGTATGTGGCCAGCCTGCTGGTGCCGGTGTTCCTGCCCTTTAATATTGCCAAGGGCGGGCTGAATATGGCGGCGACTCTGCTGCTGTATAAGCCGGTGGTGGAGTCCCTTCGCCGGGCCGGGCTGGTCAATCCCTCTGCCAGCGGACAGGAGAGAAAGAGCAACACCGGCGTGTTCCTCTTCGCCTTTGCCCTGCTGGTCACCTTCGTCCTGCTGGCCCTGGTGCTCATGGGCATTCTGTAAGCAAAAAATTGGGCCGCGCCAAAAGGCGCGGCCCAATTTTTATGTTTATAAGTCGTAAGGCAGCCCGGCCAGGTACCGGCGGGCCAGATCCAGAGCGTGGCTGGCGGTCTGCACCCGGTGGCGGGCCCGGGTGGGGCGCTGACCCAGCTGGAGGGGACGGACATAATCCCCATCCGGGGTGGAAATGGCCACAAACATGGTGCCCACAGGGTTATCCCGGTCGTCCCGCTGGGGGCCGGCCACCCCGGTGGTGGCCAGACCGATCTGGCAGCCCAAAACCCGGCGCACGCCCTGGGCCATGGCCAGGGCCACCGGCTGGGACACCGCCCCGTATTCCTCCAACAGCTGGGCGGGTACGCCCAGAACCTGGTGCTTGACCTGGTTGGTGTAGGACACCACTCCGCCCAAAAACACCTGGGAGGCGCCGGAAATATCGGTGATTCGTTTGGCCAGCAGCCCACCGGTGCAGCTTTCTCCGCAGCCCAGGGTCAGCCCCTTTTCCCGCAGACCGTCCACCACCACCTGTTCCAGGGAGGGGACGTCCACGCCGTAGACCAGGGGGGCGAACCGGCGGGTGAGCTCCTCCACCTTGGGCTCCAGCAGGGCCAGGGCCTCCTGGTGGGTGGGGGCCTTGGCGGTGACCCGCAGCTCACACTCCCCCTCCTTGGCGTAGGGCGCCAGGGTGGGGTTGGAGGAGGCGTTCATCTCATCCCGCAGCTGGGCCTCCACGGCGGATTCGCCGATGCCAAACAGCTTGATGGTGCGGGAGAGGATAATCCCCTCGGCGATGGACTGGAGGTAGGGGATCACCCGGTGACGGAACATGGGGCCGCACTCGCTGGGAGGGCCGGGGAGCATGATAACATGCATCCCGTCGGCCTGGAAGGCGCAGCCGGGGGCGGAGCCCCAGTCGTTGGACAGCACCGTGCAGCCCTGGGGCACCAGCGCCTGCTGAAGGTTGTTTTCCGTCATAGTCCGCCCGGTGGCGGCAAAGTAGGCCCGAATTCGTTCCTCCGACTGGGAATCCCGGACCAGCTCCTTGCCAAAGGCCCGGGCCAGCACCTGCTTGGTCAGGTCGTCGCAGGTGGGGCCCAGCCCGCCGGTGGTGATGAGGATGTCCGCCCGGCTCCGGGCGGCGGCAACGGCCTGCTCCACCCGCTGGGGATTGTCCCCCACCACGGTGTGCCAGTACACGTTCAGCCCCAGGGCGCTGAGCCCCTGGGACAACATCTGAGCGTCGGTGTTGGCGATGGAGCCCAGCAGCAGCTCCGTGCCGACGGAGAGGATTTCTACCCGATGCGCCATGGTGATGCCTCCTTATCGGTTGATCTGAATGCGTTCAATGCCGTCCACCGCGGCCTGAACCATGGCCTGGATGTCCAGGCCCTCCTCCGCCTGGGCCACCTCGCCGGGCATGGGCCGGAGACGGGGGTGGCGGGGGGTAAAGACGGTGCAGCAGTCCTCGTATGGGAGGATGGAGGTTTCAAAGGTGCCGATTTTCCGGGAGATCTGGACGATGTCCTCCTTGTCCATGCCGATGCAGGGGCGGAGAATGGGCAGATCTACCACGCTGCCGGTGACCGCCATGGCCTCCATGGTCTGGCTGGCCACCTGGCCCAGGCATTCGCCGGTCACCAGGGCCTTGGCGCCGCACCGCTTGGCCACCTCCTGGGCAATGCGCATCATAAACCGCCGCATGATGACGGTGAACAGCTCCTCAGGGCAGGAGCGGCGCAGCTCCTCCTGAATGGCGGTGAAGGGCACCACATGGACGGTAAGGCGGCCGGTATAGGGGGTGAGGAGCTTGGCCAGCTCCAGCACCTTCTCCTTGGCCTCGGGGGAGGTATAGGGGTAGGAGAAGAAATGCACCATCTCCAGGGCTACACCCCGCTTGGCAATCATCCAGGAGGCCACGGGGGAGTCAATCCCGCCGGACAGGAGGGACACCGCCCGGCCGTTGATACCCACAGGCAGACCGCCCGCACCGGGCTCCGCCTGGGCGTGGACGTAGGCGGCGTAGTCCCGCACCTCCACGTAAATGGTCAGCTCCGGATGGTGGACGTCCACCTCCAGATTGTCATAAGCCTCGTGGAGCTCCCCACCCACATACTGGCTGAGCTGTATGGAGGTCATGGGGAAGGATTTGTCCGCCCGCTTGCTCTCCACCTTGAAGGTGCGGGCGGAGCGGAGCTGATCCCCCAGAAAGGCCTTGGCGGTGGCCAGGATGGCGTCTTTGTCCTTTTCACAGGGGCGGGCGAGGGAGAGACCGGCGATGCCGAAAACGGTTTTCAGCGCCTGGAAGGCGCCCAGCACGTCGCAGGTGTCGTCCTTGGGCTCCACATAGGTGGTGGACTGGCGGGTGTATACCTTGAACTGGCCGAAGGGGTTGAGACGGCGGTGGAGGTTGGCCTGGAGCTTATCCTCAAAGCTGCGGCGGTTCAGGCCCTTGAGCACCATCTCCCCCAGCTTGAGCAGAATGATTTCGTTCATATAGGAGCATTCCTTTCCTTCCGGGCCGGGCCCGGCAAACTGCGGCCCCGCCGTTGACGGCAGGCGGGGGTGAAGCCCCCCTATTATATCCAAAATTGCCGCCGGTGTCCAGATTGCGGGCAGAAGAAACCCGGCCCTCAGGGAGGGCCGGGCATGGGATCAGGATTGGTACATCTGGAAGACCCGCAGGGCCATGATAAGGCAGGCCTGCCGCTGGGCGCTTGCGTGGGGACGGAAGGAGCCGTCCTCATAGCCGGCGATTACGCCGTTTTGGGCCATGTAGGCCACAGGAGTCACAGCCCAGGAGGAGATGGAGGCGCTGTCTGTAAAGGAGGCTGCCCCGGCGGAAAGCTCCGAGCCCAGAACCTGGCACAGGGCGCCCAACATGGTGGCAGCCTGCTCCCGGTTCAGGGGCACGTCCACACCGAATTCCGTGGGGGAAACGCCGGCCACCAGGCCCAGGGCGTGGGCCTTGGCCACCTCGGGATCGGAGGTGTCGGTGAAGGGGGAGACGGCGGGGGCCTGGACCACGGTGCCGGAGATGGCCTCATACAGGCGTACAGCCAGGGCGGCAAACTGCGTGCGGGTGATGTCCGTACGGAGATCCTGCCCCTTGAGGCAGGCGGGGATCAGGTTCAGGGAGATTGCCTGGTTGACCAGATCCAAAGCCCACTCGTCCACAGGCTCGCCGGTGATGGCGATGGGATGGGTGGCGGCCCCGTTCTCGCCCCGGACCCAGATCCCACGGTCCAGAGGGGTGGACCCGGCATCCAGGGTGGAGACGTGATAGATCTCATCGGTACGGCTGACTTCCAGCCGGGACTGGGAGGAAAGCAGCGCGGTCCGCGCCCAGAAGCCGGAGGAGGCCTGGTAGGTGAATACCTCCACCATCAGGGCGGCGCCGGAACCGCTTTCAATTACCGTGCCCAGGGGCACCAGGGTGGCAGTGTGAGTCTGGGTTTCAGAGTAGGAGAAGGACTGGGTACCCACAGGGTCCTGGTTCAGGCGGTACACCGCCTGGTTGCTTTGGAGGGTGGCGGCAGCTCCGCCCACCGCAAGCAGGCCGGCAAGCAGGCAGGAGGACAGCAAAACCGCAAGTAATTTCTTCATGGAAAACAATCCTTTCTTCCGGGAAAAAGACGGCGGGCCTTGCCAAGGGGGCACGGGGAGGCTATAATCACCTTGTGACCTGGCCCGGGTTCCAGAACCATACAAATCTACCCCCAATTGTAAGCTATGTTCACATAAAACACAAGCAGGGAAAAATTAAGAAATTATAAAATCGCCGCTGCGGCGGCGGATAGAATGGAGCAAAAGAATGGAGTATCAGATCGTGCCCATGGATCGCAGCCACATCCCCCAGATTGCCGCCCTGGAGCAGGAGTGCTTCTCCGCGCCCTGGAGCGAGGAGATGCTGGCCCAGGCCCTGTTCGACCCCCAGGCCAGCTTTATTGTGGCCGAGTCGGAGGACGGGGGCGTACTGGGGTACGCCGGGGTGCAGGTGGTACTGGATGAGGGCTACATTGACAATATCGCCGTAGAGCCCAACGCCCGCCGCCACGGCGTGGGGGATGAACTGCTGGACGTGTTTTGCCGCTTCGGGGCGGCAAATTTGGCCTTCCTGACGCTGGAGGTGCGCAAATCCAACCTGCCCGCCATCGCCCTGTACCGCAAGCATGGGTTTGAGGAGGCGGGGTGCCGGAAGGGGTATTATACCGACCCCAAGGAGGACGCCCTGATTATGACCCGGTATTTCAAGCAGGAACAGGGGGAAGGAAAATGAAAATCTTAGCCATTGAGTCCTCCTGTGACGAGACGGCGGCCGCCGTGGTGGAGGACGGGCGGACCGTGCTGTCCAACTGCGTGGCCTCCCAGATTGAGATGCACACTATTTACGGCGGCGTGGTGCCGGAGATTGCCTCCCGGAAGCATGTGGAGGCCATCACCGGCCTGGCCGACCAGGCGCTGATCCAGGCGGGAGTGACCAAGGGGGAGCTGGACGCCGTGGCGGTCACCTACGCGCCGGGACTGATCGGCGCGGTGCTGGTGGGGGTGAATTTTGCCAAGGGGGCGGCCATGGCGTTAAACCTGCCCCTGATCCCTGTCCATCACGTGCGGGGGCATATCGCCGCCAACTACCTGACCTATCCGGAGCTGGAGCCGCCCTTTGTGTGCCTGTGCGTCTCCGGGGGCACCACCGCCATTGTGGATGTGCGCTCCTACACCCAGATGGCGGTGCTGGGCGGTACCCGGGACGACGCGGCGGGGGAATGCTTTGACAAGGTGGCCCGGGTGCTGGGCATCGGATATCCCGGCGGCGGGCCCATGGACCGGCTGGGCCGGGAGGGGAATGACCGGCGGTACGAGCTGCCGGTGGGCCATGTGGCGGGGGCGGAGCTGGACATGTCCTTCTCCGGGCTGAAAACCGCCAGCCTGAACCTGATCCACAACGCCCAGCAGAAGGGGGAGGAACTGGATCTGCCTGACTTTGCCGCCAGCTTCGGCCGGGCGGTGAGCGACAGCCTGGTGCCCCGTGTGATGGCCGCGGCCAGGGAAAAGGGGTACGGACAAATCGCCGTGGCCGGGGGCGTGGCCGCCAACAGCCGCATCCGGGCGGATCTCCAGGCTGCCTGCGCCGCCAGCGGGGACAAGCTCTACCTCCCGGAGCTGAAGTACTGCGGCGACAACGCCGCCATGATCGGCTGTGTGGCCGGCTGGGATTTGAACGCCTACGCCACCCGGGATATCGCGCTGGGATAGGCGGCGTTGTCGCCGGGGCCCCGCCGCAGGTGGGGCGGCCAGAGGCCGTAAATGCGAAGGCGGTCGCCGGAGCATTTCCGCAGGCGGAATTTACTTCCGCCGAGGATGAGAAAAAGAGGGCCCCCATGGGGCGGCAAACGCCCCATGGGAATCAACGCCGCCATGATCGGCTGTCAGGGATATTACGAGTGGAAAGCCGGCCACGTGGCCGGCTGGGATTTGAACGCCTACGCCACCCGGGATATCGCGCTGGGGTAGAGGCGCCGCTGAGGTACAATCCCGCGGTTTAAAGCCCTCCTGCAAGGAGTTCCGCCGCCCGCAGGCGGCGGAATCAAATGGAATTCGGTCATTTCCCGGGGCGTGTACCTGGGAAATGACACCGCTCATGACGGGCAGGGCGACTTTTTCGTCAGAAATCGAGTCCTGTCCGTCATGTAATCTCCTGTTGAAAAAGGCTGTAAGACTTTTTCAACAACATGAGCCGGCCATGTGGCCGGCTGGGATTTGAACGCCTACGCCACCCGGGATATCGCGCTGGGATAGGCGGCTGCAAGACCGGCAGAGTGTCCCTTGGGCGGCGAAAATTGCCGTCCAAGGAATCTATAAAAAAGCCTTGACAGAGGGATGGGGTTCTGATATAATCCCATGGAACAACAAAGCAGGAACGGTACCCCGTCCTCACCCCAGGCCAGAGCCAACGGGTCAACAACGCAGAAAGCTGGCGCCGGTAACGGCCCGGTTTCCTTTTGACGTGGGTGCCATTCGGGCAGCCGCGTTTTATTTATGTCTGGAGGTGCTTTCCCATCGCTAACACAGCTCATCAAACCAATGAAGAGATCCGGGACAAGGAAGTCCGCCTGATTTCCGACTCCGGCGAGCAGCTTGGCATCATGTCCTCTCAGGAGGCGCTGCGTATGGCTGAGGAGCAGAACCTGGATCTGGTGAAGATCTCCCCCAACGCTGTTCCCCCCGTGTGCAAGCTGATGGACTACGGCAAGTTCCGGTTCGAGCAGACCAAGCGCGAGAAGGAAGCCCGGAAGAATCAGCGTGTGGTAGAGATCAAGGAGATCCGCATGTCTCCCAGCATTGACGTCAACGACTTCAATGTGAAGATGCGAAATGCCATTAAGTTCCTGGCTGACGGAAACCGCTGCAAGGTGACCGTCCGGTTCCGCGGCCGCGAGATGGCCCACACCAACATCGGCCAGGAGCTGCTGCTGAAGTTTGCGGAATCCTGCGGTGAAGTTGCCGTCATGGATAAAAGTCCCAAGCTGGAGGGGCGGCACATGTCTATTTTCCTGTCCCCCAAGCCTGCTAAGGACGCCAAAAAGTAAGGAGTAAAGGAGTATTCTGTTATGCCGAAGATGAAGATTAAGACTCACAGCGGCGCCAAGAAGCGTTTTTCCCTCACCAAGACCGGCAAGGTGAAGCGCGCCATGACCAAGAAGCGTCATCTGCTCAACGGCCACGGCAAGACCACCAAGCTGAAGCGGGCTCTGCGCGGCACCACCTATGCCGACAAGACCAATGAGGCCGCCATCAAGCGCATGATCCTGTACAAGTAAGAGACGAGGGAGGTAACGAACAATGGCAAGAGTCAAGGGCGCAATGATGTCCCGTAAGAGAAGAAATAAGATCCTGAAGCTGGCCAAGGGCTACTGGGGCTCCAAGTCCAAGCACTTTAAGATGGCCAACCAGGCTGTGATGAAGTCCGGCGTGTATGCCTACACCGGCCGCAAGCTGAAGAAGCGTGACTTCCGTCAGCTGTGGATCACCCGGATCAACGCCGCCTGCAAGATGAACGGCATGAACTACTCCAGCTTCATGAACGGGCTGAAGAAGGCCGGCGTGGTCATCAACCGGAAGATGCTGGCTGAGCTGGCCGTCAGCGACAAGGCTGCCTTCACCCAGCTCACCGAGACCGCCAAGAAGGCCCTGGCCTGATCGGCATACGGCAAATACAACAGGGAGGCCCCGCTTCCCTCCACCGTGTCCGGGGACGGCCCGGACACGAATCGCCCCCTTTCCGCCTGGATATCCGGACGGGAAGGGGGCGATTTATGTCTAATTTGGGCAGAAAATGATTGCATGGGGTGTCCTGCCCTTGCTATAATAGAAAGGAGAGGGCGATGCCCCCATGCACAAGGAGGAAGCTCCATGTTCGGACGCACGAAAACACCCCAGTTTCAGGAGCCCCACAGGGACAAGCTGGGGATTTACATTCATATCCCATTTTGCCGCAGCAAATGCGATTACTGCGACTTTTACTCCCTGGCAGGCCGGGAGGAGCAGATGGATCAATACCAAAAGGCCCTGCTGGCCCATCTGGAGGAGACCGCCCCTCTGGCCAAGGACATCCCTGTGGATACCGTTTATATCGGCGGCGGCACACCCAGCTACTACGGGGCAAAGCGGCTCAAGGGGCTGCTGGCGGCCATTGACAAGCTGTTCCGCGTGGAGAAAACGGCGGAGATTACGGTGGAATGCAATCCGGACAGCGTGACGCTGGCGGATTTAAAGGCCCTGCGGAGGGCCGGCGTGAACCGCCTGTCCATGGGGATGCAGTCGGCGGACGCCTGCGAATTGGCATCCATCCACCGCATCCACACGCCGAAACAGACGGATGAGGCGGTGAATCTGGCCCGGAAGGCCAGGTTCACAAACCTGTCCCTGGACCTGATTTACGGCCTGCCGGGGCAGACCATGGACAGCTGGAAGGCCACGGTGGAGCACGCCCTGTCCCTGATCCCCCAGCACCTGTCCTGCTATGGGCTGAAGGTGGAGGAGGGCACGCCGCTGGCCCGGCGGGTGGCAGGGGGCGAGGTGCTGCCGGACGACGACATGCAGGTGGAGATGTATCTGTGGACGGTGGGCCGGCTGGAGCGGGCAGGCTACCATCAGTATGAAATTTCCAATTTTGCCAAGCCCGGCTATGCCTCCCGCCACAATCTGCGGTATTGGCTGCTGCGGCCGTACATCGGGTTTGGGCCGGGGGCCCACTCTGATTTCGGCGGGCGGCGGTATTCCTTCCTCCGGGATCTGGACGGGTACATCCAGGGGGTGCTTCAGGGAGGCAACATCATCGACAGCTCGGAGCTGATCCCCCGCCGGGAGCGGAGCGGGGAATATCTGATGCTGCGCCTGCGCACCGCCCACGGGATTGACGGCGGGGAGTACCGGCGGGAGTATTTCATGGACTTTGAGCCCATCCAGGCCCGCCTGGAGCAATTTGCAGCCCACGGCTGGGCGGAATTGCAGGATGGCCGGTGGCGCCTGACCCCCAAGGGCTTTCTCATCTCCAACCGGCTAATCGGGGACCTGCTGGAGCGGCAGGTGCCGGCCCAGTGGCAGGACGCCATCAGCCGCAAGCCGGAAGGTCAAAACTTGTAAGGAAACGGAAAAGACGGGATGAATTGACGGAAGGGCCGGGCCGAAAAAGGGAGGCTTCCGCTCTTTTGTACAATCTTATGTCTACTGTGCAAAATCCGTTGCCATATGGGCATACTGGTGGTATAATGGTACACGTTTTATAGCGCCCTTTCAATTCTGCGGGGCGCTGTTATGATGAATCGGAACTGGCCTTCGGGCCATGTGTATATGTTACCCCAAAATACCGTCGAGAGGGTGCTGTTATTTGACCAAGTATGAGATTATGGGCGGCAAGCCGCTCCATGGAACCATTACCATCAGCGGGGCGAAAAACGCCGCCGTTGCCATCATTCCCGCCGCCCTGCTGGTGGACGGCGTGTGCCGGATTGAGAACATTCCCCAGATCAGCGACGTGTCCCTGCTGCTGCAAATGCTGCAGGAGCTGGGCGCTGAGGTGCGCACCGTCAACCGCAGCACGGTGGATATTGACTGCTCCCACATCCGCAACCGCCAGGTACCCTATGAACTGGCCAGAAAGATCCGGGCCAGCTATTACCTGGTGGGGGCGCTGCTGGGCCGCTTCGGCTGGGCGGAGGTGCCCCTGCCTGGAGGCTGCGATCTGGGCGGACGGCCCATTGACCAGCATGTGAAGGGTTTTGTAGCCATGGGGGCACAGGTAGACGTACACAGCGGGCTGATCTGCGCCCGGGTGCCCGAGGGACGGGTGGCCGGCGGCTCGGTCTATCTGGATATGGTGTCCGTGGGCGCCACCATGAATATTATGCTGGCTGCCGCCCTGGCCAGCGGCATGACCGTGATTGAAAACGCCGCCAAGGAGCCCCACATCGTGGACCTGGCCAACTTCCTCAACTCCATGGGGGCCAATATCATGGGCGCGGGCACCGATGTCATTAAAATCCGGGGCGTCAAGCGCCTGCGGGGCGGCGCCTACTCCATCATTCCCGACCAGATTGAGGCGGGCACCTACATGGCCGCCGTGGCCGCCGCCGGGGGCGACGTGCTGATTCAGAACGTGATCCCCAAGCACCTGGACTGCATCACCGCCAAGCTGCTGGAGATGGGGGTGGAGGTAGAGGAGCAGGACGACGCGGTGCGGGTGCGCCGCACCGGCCCCATCGGCCGCACCAATGTAAAAACCATGCCCTACCCCGGCTTCCCCACGGATATGCAGCCCCAGATTGCCGCGGCCCTGTGCCTGGCCACAGGCACCAGCGTGCTGACGGAGGGGGTTTTTGACAGCCGGTACCGTTACGTGGATGAGTTCCGCCGCATGGGCGCCCACATCCAGGTGGACGGCAAGGTGGCGGTGATCGAGGGCGTGCCCTATCTCACCGGCGCCCCTGTCCACGCCTGCGACCTGCGGGCCGGAGCCGCCATGGTGATTGCCGGGCTGGCCGCCCGGGGTGTGACCGAGGTGGACGGCATCCACCACATTGAGCGGGGCTATGAGGACCTGGTGGGTAAGCTGGCGGGCGTGGGCGCGGATATCCGCTGCATCACCACCCCGGACAACGACACCCAGACTCAGGTGGGCTGAAAACGGCTTGACGGGCCTGAGCGGCGCAAGAGGCGGCTCAGGCCTTTTTCCTGCCCGGAGGAGGACGACCGGGGGGATGGGACATTCATGGGATGCAAGGTGATGGCATGGATTTTTGTACATTAGCCAGCGGCTCGGGGGGCAACGCGTCCCTGGTGCGGGGCGGCGGCACCGCGCTGCTGCTGGACGCCGGGATTTCCGCCCGGCGGATTACCACCGCCCTGCGGCAGCTGGGCACCGACCCGGGGGAGCTGGCGGGGGTGCTGGTCACCCATGAGCACAGCGACCATATTTCCGGCCTGGCAACGCTGGCAAAGCAGCTGGATTTCCCTGTGTACGCTACGGAGCCCACGATTCGGGCCATCTGCGCCCGTATTCCCGGGCTGGGGGATCGCTGCCGGCCGGTGGAGCCGGGGAAGAGCTTTCAGATCGGGGCGCTGCGGGGGGAGGCCTTTCCCACCTCCCACGACGCGGCGTGCAGCGTGGGCTATTCTATTTTTGGGGACGGGTGCCGGGTAGTGCTGGCCACCGACCTGGGGTATCTGACCCCGGAGGTGAAGCAGGCGGCCTGCCGGTGCGACCTGCTGGTATGTGAGGCCAACCACGACGAGGACTGGCTGCGGGCCGGCCCCTACCCCTACAGCCTGAAACAGCGGGTGCTGGGGGATCGGGGGCATCTGTCCAACGAGACGGGGGCGGAGCTGGCGCTGCTGGCCGCCCAGGCCGGGGCCCGCACGGTGATCCTGGCCCACCTGTCCTCGGAAAACAATACCCCGGCCAGGGCCAGGGAGGTGGTGGCCCGCCGCCTGTCCGCCGCCGGAATCGACCCGGAGGGAGATGTGGCGCTGATGGTGGCCCCCCGGAAGGAGTGCGGCCCCCTGTTCTGCCTCAGCCGGGGCCGGGAGCGCCGGCCCCTTGCCGGGGAACGGGAGGCGGCGCTGTGCTGAAGGTACATCTGATCTGCGTGGGCAAGATGAAGGAGAAATTTTACGTGGAAGCGGCGGCGGAGTACGCCAAGCGGCTGTCGGCGTACTGCAAGCTGACGGTGACGGAGCTGGCGGAGGAGAAGCTGCCCCAGAATCCCAGCCAGGCCCAGATCGACCAGGCCCTGGCCCGGGAGGCGGAGGCCATCCGGGCCAAGCTGCCCCCCAGCGCCAGCCTGGTGGCCCTGTGCGTGGAGGGGAAGGAACGCTCCAGCCCGGAGCTGGCCCAGCTGATGGCCCGGTGGGAGCACAGCGGGGACAAGCACCTGGTGTTCCTCATCGGCGGCTCCTACGGCCTGCATCCCTCCATCAAGGCCCAGGCGTGGGAGAAGCTGTCCATGTCCCCCATGACCTTCCCACACCATCTGGCCCGGGTCATGCTGCTGGAGCAGATCTACCGGGGCTTTAAGATTAACGAAGGGTCCAGCTACCACAAGTGAGGGACAGTTCGGAAATTTAACAGGATAACAGGCGAAATCCACTGGAAAATCTGTGCATACTGTGGTATACTTACCGCAAAGCACAATTCCAGTGGATTTTTTAACCATTCGCAGGAGGTAGTAGAAATGACCTATCGGGAGAATTATGAAAGATGGCTGGCCAGCCCGGCCCTGACCCAGGCGGAGAAAGCGGAGCTCCAGGCCATCCAGGGGGATGAGAAGGAGATCGAATCCCGCTTTTTTGACCAGCTGGCCTTTGGCACGGCGGGCCTTCGGGGCACCATGGGGGTGGGCCTGTACCGGATGAACGTCCATGTGATCCGCCACGCCACCCAGGCCTTTGCCCAGGTGATCCTGGAGGAGGGGCCGGAGGCGGCTCAGCGGGGGGTTGCGGTGTGCTTCGATTGCCGGAACAACTCTGATATTTTCGCCCGGGAGGCGGCCTGCGTCATGGCGGGCAACGGCATTCCCGTGCGCCTGTTTGAGTCCCTGCGTCCCACCCCGGAGCTGTCCTTCGCCGTGCGGGAGTACGGCTGCATCGCCGGCATCAACGTCACCGCCAGCCACAACCCCAAGGAGTACAACGGCTACAAGGTCTACTGGGAGGACGGCGCCCAGCTGCCCCCCAAGCACGCCGACGAGGTGGCCAAGAAGATGCAGGAGCTGGATGTGTTCGACTGCGTCAAGACCATGGATTATGACCAGGCCGAGGAGACCGACGAGAAGTTCCTGGCCAACGTGATGGAGCAGGTCAACGACAAGGCTGTGGTGGAGCGGATGGCGGACACCTTCAAAATGGTGTACACCCCCTTCCACGGCACAGGCTACCGCCTGATTCCCGAGGCGCTGCGCCGCCTGGGCATGAAGAACGTAATCTGCGTGCCGGAGCAGATGGTGGTGGACGGCAACTTCCCCACCGTGGTATCCCCCAACCCGGAGAATCCCGAGGGCTTCTATCTGGCGGTGGACATCGCCAAGAAGGAGGGCGCCGACTTTATCCTGGGCTCCGACCCCGACGCCGACCGGGTGGGCATCATGGTGCGCACCAAGGACGACGACTTTGTGGTCATCTCCGGCAATCAGACCGGCGTGCTGCTGCTGGACTACCTCATCGGGGCCAAGACCCGCACCGGAAAGATGCCCAAGAACCCTGTGGCCCTCAAGACCATCGTCACCACGGAGATGGCCCGGAAGGTGGCCGAGGTCAACGGCCTGCAGTGCTACGACACCTTCACCGGCTTCAAGTTCCTGGCGGAGAAGAAGGACAAGCTGGAAAACGCCGGGGAGGGGAAGGTCATCTTCTCCTACGAGGAGAGCTACGGCTACATGCTGGGCGACTATGTCCGGGACAAGGACGCCGTATCTGCCAGCGTGGAGCTGACGGAGATGGCCGCCTGGTACGCCAGCCAGGGCATGACCCTGTACGACGCGCTGCAGAAGCTGTTTGAGAAGTACGGCTACTACGGCGAGCGCACCATGAACCTGGTGATGCCCGGCCTGGACGGCCTGAAAAAGATGGCCGACCTGATGGCCGGCCTGCGGGCCCAGCCCCCGGTGGAGATCGCCGGCGTGGCGGTGAAGCAGCAGAAGGATTACCAGGACGGCAGCGTGGTGAACGTGGCCGACGGGGCCAAGAGCGCCATGGAGCTCACCGGCTCCAACGTGCTGCGGTACGAGATGGCCGACGGCACCAGCCTGATCGTCCGGCCCTCCGGTACCGAGCCCAAGGTCAAGGTGTACATCCTGGCCAATGGCCAGAGCAAGGCCGACTGCGACGCCAAGGTGGCCAAATATGCTGCCTGGGCGGAGACGCTGAAAGGCTGAGTCAGAACAAAGGGGCGTCCGCGGAGCAGCTGCCTCCGTGGACGCCCGTCCGTTTTATGGGGGTGCCCATGAAAGGAGGAACTCAAATGACAGGAAAACGGTGGTGGAGGGGGGCTGTGCCCCTGGTAGTCCTGGCGCTGGCCATCCTAATTCCTGCGGGGCTGTACGGTATTCTGACACTGGGATTTCCACCGGTGATGGGCAACCTCCTGTCTGCCCGGGCTATGAAGCAGTATGCGTCCCAGGTCTATCCGGAATGGAAGGCCCAGGGGAGTTGGGCGGGGTTCAACCTGGTGGATGGCAGGTATTGGCTGTCCTTTTCTACGGAAGAGGGGGAGCGCACTCTGGGCTATGACCGGGGCGAGAACTTGATTCGGGATGAGAAACGGGAAGAAGCCCTGCTGGCGGAAGCGGATGTGGATGGAGTGATCCGGAGAAACAACCTGTGGCAGAGTGATCGTCTGGCCACCTACTGCCATGTGTCCTGGACGCCCCAGAACCCGGAAGCCCCGGTGGTCTCCCTGCGGTCCGATTTCTATGGACAGGAGATACCGGAGGGGGAGAGCTGCCGGGAGACGATGGCGGAGCTGGGTATGAAACTCTACGACGCCTTTTCTCCCGTTTTGCCCATCCATACCTTGTCGGTGCATTATGGGTATTCGGAGCCGGATGAGGCGGAGCTCTCCTGGATCTCCATGGTTCTGGATCTGGAGGAGGATGAGCCTCCCAGCCAGATGGATCTGCTGGCGGCTCCCGTCACCAGAAAGTGAAGCTGGGCTGATAATCAGGAAACCCAGGAGATCGCCCCGGCGGCTCCCCCTGGGTTTCTGTTTCAATGGCGGATAAAGGAGAGAGAAACCATGGATGAACTGGTGTATCTGTTTGAACTGGACTCTGTGCGCAACTCCCCCCAGGAAATTCTCCGGGGGCAGCAGGCCCTGTTTCGGGAGATTGCCCTGAAGGGGAACCGGGTGGTGCTGTCCTTCAACCAGCTTACCGACTCCGAGACATTCCTGTGGGCGGTGCGGGATTCCGATACCCGGCAGAGAATTGCCGCCCTGTTTTCCCAGGGAGTCCTCCGATATTCCCGCTTCGTCCCGGGCAGCTACCGTCAGGCGGTGGACGAGCAGGCCCTGGCACAGGAGCTGGAAGCGTGCCGGGCGGCTTTTCCCAAGCTGTTTGAAGGGGAGGTGGTGAAGGATCGGGATATCCTGCCCCGGTACTCCCCTCAACGGGTGGTGCGTACCGCCTCCCACTATGTGCAGAACGCTGTGGAGCGGTGCCTCAGCGCCGGCGGGGAGAAGTTCCTGTTTTCCGCACTGCCCTTCCGGGCCAACGAAAAAGCACCTCTGTCCGCCATCCGGTATGCCCTGCAATACAGCGACCCGTCCATCCTGGATGGGATGGGGGCGGGGGAGGAACAGTGGCGGATGGAGTTTGCCAAGGCCTATGTGGAGCTGATCCTCCGCCTCAGCCGGGAACCCCTCGCCAGCAATCCTGCCAATATGGAGGACTATCCGTCTCTGGAGATGTATTTAAGCTGGGTGATGGACCGGTGCGGAGAGGCCGCCAAAACGGAAAACCATCCCCTGCTGGCGTTGTTGCAGCAGGGGATGGAGAAAATCCGGTCGATCCGGCCTCTGATCCAGGAGAGCAAGCGCAATATCCGCAGCAACTGGCACCAGGCGTTCAGGGCGGACCTGAAGGCTGGGGGGGATCGTGAGATCCTTTCTATGGCCGAGGCGGTGGTGGATCTGTGCTATAACTACACTGTGGCTGCCAGCATCCAGGGGGTGGCTGGCGCCGCCCGGGAGGAAGGGACGTTTTGGCACGACTTCCTCCTCCGTCTGGCCCCCTACTGGGAAGATGGGCGGACAGGGGTGCACCAGTTTTTGAAGCCGGACAGCACCGCCGTGCCCGATCACCCCGCTCAAACGGCCATGCCCAACTGGACGGCGGCGGAGCGGGTGGTGCGGTACGCGCCGCCCCGGGGGAAAACCTGGGGCAGGCGGGTGGTGGGCAGCCTGCTGGCCCAGATCCGCAGCGCCGGGGCATACATCGTGCTGTTTCTGGTGGTGTCCGTGGTGCTGGAGGCGGTGGAGGGGGTATTTCTGTCCTTCGGGGAACAGATCCATATCCACCCCGCTGTGCTGCCCCTGCTGAACATTTTGGTGTTCGGCGTGGTGGGTTCCCAGGTGTCCGGGTGGCTCCATCTGATGGATATTTGGGACAGCTTCCGCCAGTTTGGCGCGGCTCTGGGGGATGGGGCGGCGCTGCTGGGGGCGTGGCGGCGGGAACGGAGGACCCTCAGACCAGCCCCTTCCGGCACAGATATTGGAGGTAGGTAGCCAGGGTGACCCCGTCGGTGATGGTGCCGTCGGCCACCTGCTGGGCCAGCTCCTCCGGCGTGACCCAGCGCAGGCCATGGATGCCCTCGCCGTTATCCGGGGGAATGTCCACCTCGTCCACCTGGGCCAGGAACACGTGCATCTTTCCGGCGCTCAGGCCGGTATCCACCTGTACTTCGCCCAGAAATTCCAGCTCGTCGGGGGACAGGCGCACCCCCAGCTCCTCCCAAAGCTCCTTGCCCCCGTTTTCCGCGGGGGTCAGAGCTTCGCCGAAGCCCCGGGGGAACTCCCCGCCGCTTTCCATGCGGGGCGGGTGGCGGAAGATGGACAGCAGCCCGAACCGGCCCTCCCGGCGGGGGATGACCACAACCCCGTTGCTCTGCTTGTGGGGGTAGATGATCCGGCAGTAGGGATATAGGGTCCCGTCGTCACGGATGCACAGGTCGGCCACGACGTAGTAGTAGGGGGTGTTGTCGTATACCACCCCCACCGCCCGGCCGGTGCGGGCGGTGTAGTCCCGCATGGCCTGCTCGTCCATGCAGATGGGGATGAGGGGGGAAGGGGCGAACAGCTCCGGCCGCTGGGCGGCCAGTTGGAAATATTGAGTCACAGCGTCCATAAGCAACCTCCTGGCGGCTGCCTGATCTTTGCGGCAGCCCTTTGCATCATTATAGCATATACGCAGAGGGAATTCCTTACAGAAGAAAAAATATGGCCGCGCCCGGCAGCGCGGCCATATTTGCATCCTGGTGGGGTTGCGCGGATGGGAGTGAAAGCCGGGGCCCCGCAGGCTGGGGCGTCGCTTTTGCAGCCTACAAGCGTTTTGTCCCGGGCAAAACCTTGGCGGAGGCGGAATTCACTTCCGCCGGGCATTTGAAATTCCCCAGGGTTCCAAAAAAGAAGCACCTGCAAAGCAGGTGCTTCTTTTTTGGAGGTGCCACCCAGATTTGAACTGGGGAGTGGAGCTTTTGCAGAGCTCTGCCTTACCACTTGGCTATGGCACCTTGTTAATTACGGAGCAAAGAGAACTTTGCTCCGTAATTGGAGCGAGTGACGAGGCTCGAACTCGCTACCTCCACCTTGGCAAGGTGGCGCTCTACCAGATGAGCTACACTCGCGGATTGCCTGGCGGGAACGCCAGGGCTTTGGTGCCTCCGGTCGGAATCGAACCAACGACACGAGGATTTTCAGTCCTCTGCTCTACCAACTGAGCTACAGAGGCAAGTGGCGACTCGGAAGGGACTTGAACCCTCGACCTCCGGCGTGACAGGCCGGCGTTCTAACCAACTGAACTACCGAGCCAGGTAGTCATGGGGGAGTGGTGGGAACAACAGGGCTCGAACCTGTGACCCCATGCTTGTAAGGCATGTGCTCTACCAGCTGAGCTATGCTCCCGAGCTTGCCGCCTCACTTGCGACGGCTTAGTTAGTATACTT
>CASFCW010000002.1 GCA_949293165.1 uncultured bacterium | reverse complement strand
TCTCGCGCAGGATGGGCCGACTTTTCCGCAAGGAATCGAGGCCCATCTTGCGTGCAGCCCTTCTCGAAAAAGTGGCTGCGCCACTTTTTCGACAGTCTCGACCCCCGTACCTTCGTGAAGAAGGTACGGGGGTTTTCTTTGGCCGGGTGGAAAGGAGGACAGGGCTATTGCCCTTCTCCGCAGGCGATGCCCCGGGCCAGAGCCTCCAGGTTCAGGGGGACCAGCTGGGGGGCCTTCTCCTCAAACATGGCCCGGATCATGGCTTCGATGGTCTCCCGTTTCAGGGCCTTGGTCGCCCCGATGTAGGCCCCAAGCATCACCATATTGGCTACCTTGGGGTTGCCCAGCTCCCCGGCAATCCCGTCACAGGGGACGTAGACCGCCTTTACATCGGTGCGGCTGACCTGGTCGGGGACGATGCTGCTGTTGACAAATATTGTGCCGCCGGGGGCGACGGTGGGCTCAAATTTATCCAGGGCCGCCCGGTTCATCACGACGATTTCCGTGGGGGCCTCCACCAGGGGGGCGCCGATACGCTCATCGCTGAGGATGACCGTGCAGTTGGCGGTGCCGCCCCGCATCTCCGGGCCGTAGGAGGGCACCCAGGAGGCCTCCAGCCCCTCCTCCACACCGGCCTCCACCAGGTTTTTCCCGATGGACATGACCCCCTGGCCGCCGAAACCGGAAAGAATGACTGCCCGTTTCATCTGGTTCAGACCTCCTTCACTACGCCCAGCGGATAATACTCCGCCATGTGCTCCATCAGCCACCGGTTGGCGCCGATGGGATCCATGCCCCAGTTGGTGGGGCAGGCGGCCAGAACCTCCACAAAGGTGAAGCCCTGGCCGGCCATCTGCTTTTCAAAGGCCTTCCGGATGGCCCGCTTGGCCTGGTTCAGGTGGGGGATATCCACCACGCAGACCCGCTCGGCATAGACCAGCCCCTCCAGGGTGGACAGCAGCTCCGCCACCCGCATGGGGCTGCCGGCCTGCTCCTTGGTGCGTCCGCCGGGGGCGGTGGTGGCCCGCTGACCCAGCAGGGTGGTGGGGGCCATCTGCCCGCCGGTCATGCCGTAGATGGCGTTATTGATAAATATGGTGGTAAACCGCTCCCCCCGCATGGCGGCGTGGACAATCTCCGCCGCGCCGATGGAGGCCAGGTCGCCGTCCCCCTGGTAGGTAAAGACGGGCTGGCTGGGGTGGGTGCGCTTGACGGCGGTGGCCACAGCGGGGGCGCGGCCGTGGGCGGCCTCAATGGCGTCGCAGGCGAAGTAGCTGCCGGCGAACACCGAACAGCCCACGGGGCAGATGGCAATGGCCTGCTGGATGAGATCCATTTCCTCCATGACTTCGGCGATGAGCTTATGGACAATGCCGTGGCTGCATCCGGGGCAGTAGTGCATGGGTACATCCTGCAGCCCCTTGGGTTTGCGGTAAATGGTAGTCATCTCACAACCCCTCCTTCCAGGCGGCCAGGACGGCCCCCTCGATCTCAGACACATGGGGGATCATGCCGCCGCAGCGGCCGCAGAAGGCCACCGGCTTCCGCCCGGCCACGGCCAGGTTGACATCCTCCACCATCTGGCCGGTGCTCATCTCCACCGCCATGAACCGCTTCACATGGGCCTGGGCGGCAATTTCCTCCAGGCGGGCGGCGGGGAAGGGCCACAGGGTGATGGGGCGGAACAGGCCGGCCCTGATGTTCTGGCTGCGGAGACGCTCTATGGCGGTGTGGGCCACCCGGGAGGGGGTCCCGTAGGCCACCAGGACAATCTCCGCGTCGTCCACCATCAGCTCCTCCCAGCGGCACTCGGCGGCCTCTATGGCCCTGTACTTCTCCAGCAGCGACAGGTTGTGTGCCTCGCAGTCGGGGGCCTCCATAAACAGGGAGGTGACGAAGTTGTTGTGGGCCCGGCCATTTCGGCCGGCGGCGGCCCAGGTTTTTTCCGGCAGCGGGCGGCCGGTATGCTCCTTCCACACAATGGGCTCCATCATCTGGGCGATCAGCCCGTCCACCAGGACCACCACCGGGTTGCGGTACTGGTCGGCGATGTCAAAGGCCTCAAACATCAGGTCCGCCGCCTCCTGCAGGCTGGCGGGGGCCAGCACCACCGTGCGGTAATCGCCGTTGCCCCCTCCCCGGGTGGCCTGGAAGTAGTCCCCCTGGGCGGGCTGGATAGAGCCCAGCCCCGGGCCGCCCCGCATCACGTTGACAATGACGCCGGGCAGCTCCGCCCCGGCCATGTAGCTGATCCCCTCCTGCTTCAGGCTGACGCCGGGGGAGGAGGAGGAGGTCATGGCCCGGACGCCGCAGGCGGCGGCGCCGTACACCATGTTGATGGCGGCCAGCTCAGACTCCGCCTGGACAAACACGCCGCCGGCGGCGGGCATCCGGACGGACATATACTCCGGTATCTCGTTTTGAGGGGTGATGGGGTAGCCGAAAAAGCCCCGGCAGCCGGCACGGATCGCCGCCTCCGCAATGGCTTCGCTGCCCTTCCAGATTTCACGTTTCATGTCAGCCGCTCCCCTTTCTCAGTCCTTTGTGATGGTGATGACGGAATCAGGGCAGATCTTCCCGCAGCTGGCGCAGCCGATGCAGGCGCTTTCGTCCCAGCACACAGCGGGGCGATAGCCCTTCCGGTTGGCGGTGCTGTCCAGCTCCAGGAGGTGCTTGGGACATACGCTGATGCACAGCTGACAGCCCTTGCACAGGTCGCGCTGGAACACAAGATGAATGGCCATCGTCAGATCTCCTCCTTTTCAGGGAGCGGGAGCTCCCACGGCTTTTTCAGGTACAGCTTCATGGGGAATACCCTGGGCAGCAGGCCGGCGGCCTGGCCGGCCAGATGCTCCGGTACCGCGGTGCAGGTCAGGGGGATGCCCACCAGGTCGGAGAGGGCGCGGCACAGCCGGTCTCCCGCCAGGATATCCTCCAGCGTGGTCTCCCCGCACAGATGGGTGTTGTTCACCAGCCCGGTGACCGCCAGCCCGCAGGCCTGCTGGATGTCCCGGATATAGCCCGCCGCCGCCTCCGCCGTCTGGGTGAGGGGGCGGTTGCCGTTGACCACGCACAGTACCCGGGCGCCGCACCGGGTCAAAGGGTCCCGGTAACGGGCCAGCACCCTGGCGCCGGAGGCGTCGCCCCCCGCGTCCAGGACGCCGAACAGCTCCCCGTCGTCCAGCAGGGTCATGACCTCCGGGGGGAGGGAGGGGGCGTCCGCGTCAAAGCACCGCTGGGACCGGGCCACCAGCCGGCCGCCGGCGGAGCGCAGCGCCTCCCCGCAGGTGCGGGCGCAGAAGTAGGGGTCCACCAGGTCCAGATCCGCCAAGGCGAAGGGATGGCCTTCCCTCCCCAGGGCCACCGCCAGATTGACGGCAAATTCGGTCTTGCCGCTGCCGAAATGGCCTATTACAACGGTCAGCCTGCTCTCAGTGATCCATGCTCCGCTGTCCATGCCGCCCCGCCTCCCTTCCCGCGCCGGCTGTTTCCCATACCCAATCCATGGCCCACATCCTATATGTAAATTATACAACAGACAGTGAGAAAAGGCCAGTTAATTTATGGCAATTGCAACAAAAAGGACGGCCGTCCTGTGGAGGACAGCCGTCCCTTTACGGTGCGGGGGAATATTACAGCTCAATGCCCTCCCGGGCCGGGATATCCCGGTCAAAGGGGTGGCGGAGCTTGGCCATTTCGGTGATATAGTCCGCCCG
Organism: uncultured bacterium; assembly: GCA_949293165.1. Classification (GTDB taxonomy): domain Bacteria; phylum Bacillota; class Clostridia; order Oscillospirales; family Oscillospiraceae; genus Lawsonibacter. The sequence continues at coordinate 53,278 of CASFCW010000002.1, read as the reverse complement.
GTCCACAAAAGCGGGAGGGGGGTCCCGGCCGGTGAGGACCACCTCCCAGTCCAAGCGGTCCAGCAGGGCAAGCACCGGTTCCAGGGGGACCAGGCCAGCGCGCACGGCGGCGCAGATCTCATCCAGCACAAGGAGGCCGGGCTCACCGCCCCGGCAGAGGCGGTCAACCTCCTCCAGCATGGCCTGGTACCGGGCGGCCTCCTCCGCCCGCTCCTCCGGGGACAGGGCGAAGGAGAATTTGACCCGCCGGGGCACAGGCAGGAGGGTGACGGCGGGCAGGGCGGCAAGGGAAACCCGTTCTCCGGTGTCCGCCCCCTTGAGAAACTGGGCGACGACCACCCTCCGGCCCCGACCGGCACAGCGGAGGGCCAGCCCCATGGCGGCGGTGGTTTTGCCCTTGCCGTCGCCGCAGTACAGATGAATCATGAGATACCTCCTGTTGGATGGGAGAAAAAAGCCGCCGGAAAAGCCAGGGAGCCTTTCCGGCGGCTTATTATGTAAGGTCAGGGGGCGGGGGTAAGGTAAGTGCCCATGACGTAGCCCTCGGCATACTCGCCGCCGCCGATGGCGTACTTGATTTTGTACCAGCCATCCCCAGCCGCCTCCAGGACGGTGACGGTGGCCCCGTTGGTGGTGCTGGCCTGGACGGTGTAGGTGGTGCCCGGGCCGGAGCGGATATTCAGCCCGCCGGTGGCGCCCACGATGACCGCGTCGGTGTTGGGTGCGATGCCGCCGGAAGTAGTGTTGCCGCCGGAAGTAGTGTTGCCGCCGGAAGTAGTGTTGCCGCCGCCGGTGGTATTGCCGCCGGAGGTGGTGTTGCCGCCGGTGGAGGAGGAGCCGGTGCCGTCTCCGGTGCAGGTGACGGTGCAGGTAACGCTCTTATCCCCGGCGGAGGCGGTAATCACGGCCTGGGCCTCACCGGTTCCGGTGTAGACGTTGCGGATGTTGCCGAACTGATCCACCGTAGCCACGGTGCTGTCGCTGCTGCTCCAGGTGATGGGGGTGGTGGCGCCCACGGGCTGGGCGGTGACCACTGCCTGCCACTCCTCGCCGGCCTTCAGGGCGGCGGAATCCTGGCTGATGAGCAGCTGCTCCACAGCTACCTCCTCCGCCTGGCTGCTGACGCCCTGCTGCTGGCTGGTAGAGGCGGCGGAGCCGCCGTCAGAGGTGGAGCCGAACAGCATGGGGGAGACGGTTTTGAATACAATAATCAGCGCGGCCACAATCAGAGCCAGGGAGATGACCAGACCGAAAATCTGCAGGGGGTTCAGGGGCTGGCCGCCGGTCCTCCTGCCGCCGGACGGCGTGTGCAGCCGGCCGTCGGCCCGCTCGTCGCAGAAGGGGCAGCGCTTGTAGGTGACGGAATATTCTTCACCGCAGTTGGGACACTGAATAACGTCGGTGTTCCGGCGGGGAGGTGCTTTTTGGTTGGACATGGCGAACATCCCTCCGTAGTCGAAATGGGGGCATGGGACCGCCCGAAGGCGACCCACACCACGTTCATTTTACAGTCTAATACAGAATTCGTCAACTTAAAATCGGGGGTTCACAGATATTTCATAAGTTCCGCCGGGAGGTGGGACGGGGGTAATCCTTGACCGGTGGCCCGGATTCTTTTATAATGTTGGGTGCTGAAAGGCTGATGAATGGGGAGGGAAGGACCTTGGGAAAGCCGTATGCCGTTACGCCCCAGGGGGCGGAGAAGGAGTACACCCAGCTGGTGGATGTGTTCTGCCGCTGGCTGCCGGAGCGGGAGCTGGCCCGACAGCTCCGCCAGGAAATCGACCCCTATGTCCGCGCCTGCGTGCTGTGGGTGTGGCGGGCGGAGGGGGAGGGCGCCCTGCCCCAAAAGTATGTGGATTTTTATAACGCAGTATACTCCGGCGCCGGGACAAGGCCCAGCGCCCTGTACTGGGAGATGGCCACGGCGGCGGCTGGAAGCGCCCGCCCCGCTGTCCCTGCCTTTTTCCGGAGCCTGGAGGACTATGACCGGCGGCATGGCACCGGTCTGGCCCAGCGGTTTGTGGATCAGCTGACTTTGGTGCTGCTCCTGTTTGCCGGGGCGGACCAGGTGATTACCGACGGGGAGGCCGGGCGTGTCAACCAGCTGACGGCCGCCCTGATGGGCCGGGAGGAACCGGAGGATGTCAAGGCGGAGGCCAAGGCGGAGGCGAAGGCGGAGCAGGGTGAAAAGCAGGCGGAGCAGCAGCCACAGCCCACGCTGGAGGAGCTGCTGGCCCAGCTGGACGAGCTGTGCGGCCTGGAAAAGGTGAAGCAGGACGTGAAAAGCCTGATTAACCTGGTGAAGGTGCGTGAACTCCGCAGCAAGGCCGGGCTGCCGGTGCCGCCCATGTCCCTGCACATGGTGTTTTTGGGCAATCCGGGCACAGGCAAAACCACCGTGGCCCGCCTGCTGGCCCAGATTTACCGGGCCATCGGGGTGCTGCCCAAGGGCCAGCTGGTGGAGGTGGACCGCTCCGGGCTGGTGGCGGGCTACGTGGGCCAGACGGCGCTGAAGACCCAGGAGGCGGTGCAGCGGGCCCTGGGCGGCGTGCTGTTTGTGGACGAGGCCTACGCCCTGGTGAAGGACGGCAGCGACTTCGGCCAGGAGGCCATCGAGGTTCTGCTGAAAAATATGGAGGACCACCGGGATGAGCTGATTGTCATTGCGGCGGGCTACACCGGTCCCATGGAGCGGTTCATCCACGCCAATCCCGGCCTGGAATCCCGGTTCAACAAATACCTCTTTTTTGATGATTACAATGGGGAGGAATTGTTCCACATTTTCCAGTCCATGTGTGGAAAAAACGGCTACACCCTTTCCCCTGAGGGGGAGCAGCAGATCCGGCGGGAGCTGGAGGAGCTGTACGAAAACCGGGACGAGAACTTCGGCAACGCCCGGGATGTGCGCAACCGGTTTGAGCGGGCGGTGGCCCGGCAGGCCGACCGGGTGGCGGGGCTGGAGCAGCCCACCCGGGAGCAGCTGATGGAGATTCTGCCGGAGGATCTGGAGCTGCCGGAGGAGACAGAGCAGCAGAAGGACGGATGAGATGAAAATTGCCTTTTATACCCTGGGCTGCAAGGTGAACCAGTACGAGACCCAGGCCCTGGAGCAGCTGGTCACCCGCCGGGGACATACCCTGGCCCCCTTCGAGGGGGAGGCGGACGCCTATGTGATTAACACCTGCACCGTCACCGCGGTCAGCGACAAAAAATCCCGCCAGGTGATCCGCCGGGCCAGAAAGCAGGCCCCCGACAGCATCATCGCCGTGTGCGGCTGTTATCCACAGACCCACCGGGAGGATGTGGAGCGGCTGGGGGTGGACCTGGTGGCCGGGACGGGAGACCGCACCGGCTTTGTGGAGCTGCTGGAGCGGGAGTGGCGGCAGCGCCAGCCCATCACCGCCCTGGACGACGCCTTCCAGCGCCGGGTGTTTGAAAGCCTGCCTGCCGGCGGCCTGGAGGGGAGGACCCGGGCCATGCTCAAGGTAGAGGACGGATGCGTCAACTTCTGCTCCTACTGCATTATCCCTTACGCCAGGGGGCGGGTACGCTCCCTGCCCATTCCGGACTGCGTCGCCCAGGCCAGGGACCTGGTGGAGGCGGGGTACCGGGAAATTGTGGTTACGGGGATTGAGATTTCCTCCTGGGGGCAGGATCTGGAGGGGGAGGAGGGGCTGATAGACCTGGTGGAGGCCCTGTGCCGCGGGGTGCCCCCCCAGGTGCGGGTACGCCTGGGCTCCCTGGAGCCCAGAACCATCACCCCGGACTTCTGCCGCCGGGCGGCCGCCCTGCCCAACCTGTGCCCCCACTTCCACCTGTCCATGCAGTCCGGGTGCGACGCGGTGCTGCAGCGGATGAACCGGAAGTACGACACCCGGCGGTATCTGGAAAGCGTGGCCCTGCTGCGGCAGGCCTACCAGGCCCCCGCCGTCACCACCGACCTGATTGTGGGCTTCCCCGGGGAGACGGAGGAGGAGTTTGACCAGACCCTGGCCTTCCTCCGCCAATGCGCGTTCAGCGCCATGCATGTATTCCCCTACTCCAAGCGGCCGGGGACTCCCGCCGCTGCCATGGCGGGCCAGGTGCCCAACCGGGTGAAGGAGGAGCGGGCCCACCGGGCGGCCCAGGCGGCCCGGGAGATGGAGGAGGCCTACCTGGACCAGTGGGTGGGCCGGGAGGAGGAAGTGCTGTTTGAGGAGCAGCGGGAAGGGCTGTGGCGGGGCCACACCGCCCGGTACTGTCCTGTGGCCATGCCGGGGGAGGCGGATCTGCACAACCGGCTGTGTTTGGTGAACATCACCGGCCGCCAGGGGGATACCCTGATGGCGGAACCGGTGGACAAGGCCCGTTGACCGGGCGAGATGGAAAGGAGAAACCCCAATGACCAGAGAAGAATTCAATACCCTGTTTGAAAGCTGCAGAAAAAACTGCATGCCCGCCGACCAGGAGCAGGTGGCTGCCCGGCTGGCCGCCTACAGCGATGGGAAGGGCAACATCAATCCCATGGCGCTGGCGCTGTTTGCCTATACGGAGGGCATGCGCTATACCGACGCCATGCTGTACCAGGTGCTGTCCAAGGCGCTGGATGTGCCGGAGAAGGACGATTGACAGACGGACAAAACGGCCCCAACCGGGGCCGTTTTTTTCGGGGAAGTATTTTCCCTCGTTTTTCCGTACCATAGGTGAAGGGCCCGAAGGAAACGGAAAGGGAAGGTGATGAGGTTGCGGGATGAGCAGGTGATTGAAGCCATCCGGAACCGGGACGAGACCGTCATGGCCCAGGTGATGAACCGGTACGCCAGGCTGTTATGGTCGGCGGCGGGATCGGTGCTGGGCCGGGCAGGGTCGGAACAGGATATTGAGGAGTGCGTGGCGGACGCCTTCATCTTGCTGTGGCAGCATCCGGAGCGGTACGATCCCCGCCGGGGCAAGCTGAAAACATGGCTGGCCCTGATTGCCAGGACCAACGGGATCAACCGGTGGCGGGAGCGGGCTCGCCAGGGCACAGTCCCCCTGGAGGAGGCGGCCCTGGCGCAGGAACGGGGCATGGAGGAACAGCTGGAGCAGGCGGAGACCGGCCGGGCGCTGGAAGCGGCCATGGAGGAGCTGGGCGAGCCGGAGCGGGAGATCATGATCCGCCGCTACCACTACGGCCAGAAGCCCCGGGAAATTGCCAAGGGCCTGCATCTGGAGGTCCGGCAGGTGGACAACTATTTGTACCGAACCAAACGAAAGCTGCGCTCCATGCTGGAGCAGGAATAGGGGGAGCATATGAGACCATTTTCCAGGGAAAACATGACCCACATCCAGGAGATCTTTCAGCGGGAGACCGGGGTGTCCGTGGCCGGGAAGGGCCGGCGGCACGTCCCGGCGGGCCGGGTTCTGCTGGCGGCGGCGGCGCTGGCCTGTGGATTCGCCCTCACCGCCATGGCGGTGAGCCGCTTTTCCCCTTTGGACGGGGACGACTTCTCCCTGTTTGCCGAGTATCAGGGGGAGGGCGTAATTGCCGTCCACGTGGAAAACCATTCAGGAAAGGATCTGGCCTTCCAGCCGGCTTTGAAGCTAATGCGCTGGTCTACGGCGGAGGAGGTGCCCGCCGTTTCCGATGATATCGCCTTTTCCAACACGGTTTTTCCCGGGGGCGGCAGCGGGACCATGACCATTGACCTGTCAGAGGCCTATGACGTGCAGCGGCTGGAGCAGCCTTTGGAGGATGACTATTATTATCTGGTGCTGACCAATGAGAATTTTGTCTTTGGCCAGGACTGGATGTGCACCGTCTGGTTCGCGCCGCCGGTGGAACCCCCGGAGCCGGAGGCGGGGGATGTTCCCAGGGACGAGGCCCTGGACCAGCAGGTGGAGGAGGCGCTGCGGCCCTACCTGGAGCTGGATCTGACCGATGTCCACATTCGGCGGCAGGTGTTGGCGGAATATTACGCCAGCTGCGGCGCCCTGGTGGAGGAGCTGGGTATCCGGCTGGTGTCCCCCGTGACCCCCCAAATCGTCCTGGAAGATCCCCAGCCGGGTGTGATTTTGGACGAGACGGTGCCGGCGGATTGCCAGTATCTGCTGACAAGCCTGAACTGGCATACCCTGGACGCCTGTTTTGTCCCGGTGGGAGCCGGGGAGGCGGATCAGGCCCTGGTGGTCAGCGCTCTCCTGCCCCAGCGGAAGGGGGATACCGACGGGGGCGCGCCCGTCCCGCTGGTCTACTACATGGCCTACCCGGTGGAGGAGGCAAGGGCCGACGGAGCCTGCGCCCTGATCCGGGGCCAGCTGGTGCCCTTGGCCGATCTGGGGGAGAAGGTGGTGTACCAGGACGGGGAATATGTGATTTACCAGGTGTCGGATTATTTCTACACCGATCTGCGCCAGTATGTGGACGCCGTGGCGGCCTGGAGAGGAGATGTATATTTGGACGATTCGGTATGGCACAGGGTGGAGGCCATCCGTGACTACTACACCAACCCGGAGGTACTGGGGAATATCCTTCACCGGTGACAGGGCAATGCCCGGCCTGGAGCAGACAGCTCCGGGCCGGGCATTGGTTTGTTCCGAACGGTTCAGCCCCAGGTCTCCCTGGCGTAGCGGCTCAGCTCCTCCCGGAAATCCGGGTGGGCGATGGAGATCATGGCCTGGGCCCGCTGGCGGAGGGACAGGCCGGACAGCTTGACCACGCCGTACTCTGTGGCCGCGTACTGGATGAGAGTGCGGGGGGCGGAGACGGTGGCCCCTCCGGGGATGCAGGGCAGGATATTGGACTTGCGCACGCCGTCCTTTCCCACCCGGGAGGAGTTGAGGCAGATAAAGCCCTTGCCGCCGGGGGAGCGGTAGGCCCCCTCCAGGAAGTCCATCTGCCCGCCGATGCCGGACAGCTGGCGGGTGCCGGCGCTTTCGGCGTTCTCCTGGCCCATGAGGTCCAGCTGCACGCCGCCGTTGATGCTGATGAAATTGCTGATGGAGCCCATGCGCTGGGGGTCGTGGACGTGATCCACACCGGCGGGATAGAAAAGCTCCGGACTGGCCTCAATCCAGTCGTACAGGGCTTGGGAGCCCATAGCCAGGTTCCAGGTGCACCGGCCGGTGTCCACCTCCTTGCAGCGGTTGGTCAGCTTGCCCGCCTGGTACAGGGCCAGATAGGCGTCGCTGATGGTGCCGGTATGGCAGCCCAGATCCTCCCGGTCGGACTGGGCCAGCAGGGTGGCTACCGTATTTGGAACAGCCCCAACCCCCAGGGCCAGCACTGCCCGGTTGGGGATCTCCTCCACCACCAGCCTGGCGATGGCCAGATCGGTCTCGCTGGGCTCCCGGTAGCTGCGGTTGGGCAGGGGGTCGTGCTCCCCCTCCACGATGTAGTCGGCCTGGGACAGATGCACCCGGTGGGAGCCGTCCACCCCCTGGAGGGTGGGGTACCGTTCGTTGATCTCAAAAACCACGGTGCGGGCGTTCTGGATGATGACCTGCCAGGCGTAGCTGGCGATGCCCAGGCCGCAATACCCGTCGGGATCGGGGGCGGAGACGGGGACAAAGGCCACATCGGTGCGGATGTGCCGGCGGTACAGGTCGGGCAGCAGGCGCAGGGCCACCGGCAGAAACTCCACCAGCCCCCGGGACTGGAGCTTGCGCTCATAGTCCCCCAGCTGCCAGCTGTAGTAGCGGAAGGTTTCCTGCTCCGGGTCCTGCTCCACCGCCTGGATAGGGGGGCTGATGACCAGGCCGCCCCGGATCTTCACGTCTTTTAACAGTCCCTTCCGCTTGGCCAGGGCCCGGTCCAGCAGCTGGGGGAAGCCGCTGGCGTATCCGTAGTCCACCCAGTCGCCGGAGCGGACGGCCAGCTCCACGGCCGTATCGGGGGTGACAAATTTATGGGCGTATTGATTTGGCATAGGGTTGCCTCCTGTCCTGTTTTGCGCCCAGAGCGGCGGCTTCGGGGGCAAAACCACGTTTTTTTCAGTATAAAACCGGGACATGGGAAAGTCAACCGCCGGTGGGAAAGGGGCGGCCGGTAGTTCCATCCCCGGCGGATATGTGCTATAATAAAACGAAACGGCGGCCCGGCAGGGTGTGGCCGCACAGCGCATGAAGATGAGGTGATCCCATATGGATATGCAGGAAAAATTCAGACAGCTGGACGGATATTACGCCAAGGGAGATTTGAAGGGGGCGGAGGACAGCCTGATGGCCTGGGTGGAGGAAGCCGAGGAAGCGGGCAACATGGGGGCCCTGCTGGCCCTGTATAACGAGCTGGAGGGGCTGTACCGCACCACCAAGCGGGCGGACCAGGCGGTGGAGATGTCCGGCCTGGCCCTGGAGCTGATCGGGGTTATGGGGCTGAACAACACCGTCCACCACGCCACCACCCTGCTCAACGGCGCCACGGCCAATCTGGTGCTGGGCAACACCGACCGGGCCCTGACCATGTACCAGTCCGCCCTGGAGATTTTCCTGCTTCAGGGCCAGGGGGAGAGCTACCAGATGGCGGCCCTCTACAACAACATCAGCCACTGCTACCAGCAGAAGGGGGAGTTCGGCCAGGCCCTGGAATACCTGCGCAAGGCCCTGGAGCTGGTCAGCCGCTTTGACAACGCCCAGGGGGATGTAGCCACCACCCGGACGGCCATCGGCCTGTGCCTGATGTCCATGAACCGGCTGGATGAGGCGGAGGCGTACATCCTGGAGAGCCTGCGCTATTATGAGGGGGACAGCGGCCTGCAGGACGGGCACTATTCCTCCGCCCTCTCCGCGGCGGGAGAGCTGTATTGGAGGCGGCGGGACAATGCCAAGGCCCTGGACTTTTTCCAGAAGGCCCTGGACTTTAACCAGTCCTACTTTGGGGACACCCACAGCAACACCATCATCCGCAACAACATCGCCAAGATTCAGGCGGAAAGCGGCACGGTGGGTCCATGAAGGGGCTGGAGCTGTCCCGGCGCTACTATGAGACCCTGGGCAAGCCCCTGCTGGAGGAGCGGTTTGGGGCGCTGACCGCCCGCTTTGCGGTGGGGCTGGCGGGGGAGGGGTCGGAGTGCTTTGGGTACGACGACGCCATCTCCGCCGACCACGACTACGGGGCGGGCTTCTGCATCTGGCTTACCCGGGAGGACTATGAGGCCGTGGGGGAGCAGGTGCAGCAGGCGTATGACGCGCTGCCCGGGAGCTTTCTGGGCGTCCCCGCCCGGAAGGAAACCGCCATGGCCGGGAAACGGGTGGGGGTGCTGGAGATCCAATCCTTCTACGCCCGGTTTGTGGGCCGGTACCAGCCGCCCCAGACCATGCTGGAGTGGCTGTACCTGCGGGAGGACAAGCTGGCCTCCGCGGTGAATGGGGCGGTGTTTGCCGACCCCCTGGGGGAGTTCAGCCGGATTCGCGGCCAGCTGGCCCGGTATGACCCGGAGGATGTGCGGGTCAAGAAAATCGCCGCCCGGTGCGCCGTGATGGCCCAGGCGGGGCAGTATAACTACGCCAGATGTATGCGCAGAGGGGACGTGGTGGCGGCGGAGCTGGCGCTGCACGAGTTTATCAAGGCGGCGCTGTCCCTGATTTATCTGCTCAACCGCGCCTATTGCCCCTACTATAAGTGGCAGTTTTACGGCCTGAAACAGATGATGGAGGAAAACGTGGGCGGCTTTGTGCTGCCCGGCGCCGTCCACCGGCTGGAACAGCTGGCGGAGACGGGGCCCCAGCGGGCCGCCTGGGGCCAGCCGGGGGAGAACCCCTACGTGAACCTGCGGGATGAAAAGGTGGCCATTGTGGAGCGCATCTGCGCCATGGCGGCGGCGGAACTGCGCAACCAGGGCCTGTCCGGCCGGGACGACCCCTTCCTCCAGGCCCATCTGGGGGATATCATGGGCTGCATCCGGGACCCGGAGCTGAGAAGATGCCATGTGCTGGAAGGATAAGGGGAGACAGGTATGATAGAAGGAATCAAGGACCGGCTGGTCATGCGGGAATGGGTGAACTTCCAGCTGGTACATAACGAGGGGGGCACCGCCTCCTGCCAGAGGGACATGGACACCTTCCTCATCATGCGGGGCAGCCAGTTTGCCCCCTGGAGCCAGGAGCTGATGGAAAGCTGGTATGACGACCTGGCCCAGGCGGAGGGGGACGGCAGGAACCTCCTGGCGGAGAAGTACGCCTGGATGATGGAGCACACCGACCCGGAGGCCTTTCAGGGGATCAGGCGGCTGCTGAAGCAGCCCACGGAGGAGGCGCTGGCCCTGATGGAGGAGATCGTCCCTCTGGAGATGAAGGGGATGGCGGCCTACCGGGAGAAATATCCCTATCTGGCCCAGGGGAACCGGAACTTTTACGCTGTGGAGGATGAGCGCTACGCCACCTCCTTTGAGACCTACCTGAGAGGGGAGCTGCACACCTATTCGGAGCGGACCCTCCGCCTTTATCAGCAGATGGTGGAGGAGCTGGACCGGCAGGGGAGCAGCGTGGCCCTGGTGGTGATGGACAGCATGGTGAAGGCCTACGGCTACCCCAGTTTGGAGGAGGCGGAGCGGCAGTACCGCCTCCGGGCGGAGGGGCAGGCCTGAACGAAACAGGCCGGCCCGCCCCATGCCCACAAAAACACAGGGAGCGATGCAGAATGAGCTTCTGCATCGCTCCCTTACTTTTTTAAAGGCCCGGCGCTCACCAGGTAAAAACCGGCGCCCCGGTTAGCCGGCCCTGCCCCGGGGCGGGGTCAGCCATTTCCTTCCTGCTCTTTCAGCCACAGGAAGCCATACCCGGGCAGGGTTATGGAGCCGCCCTCCGTCCGCTGTCCGGTGACCAAATCCACCGCGGCCCCCTCCGGGCACCAGGCGGCCTGGGGCTGCTCGGAGAAGTTGAACAGGGCGGTGAGGGTCTCGTCCCCATACCGGCGGCACAGCACCAGCACGGAGGCATTCCCGGAGTCGGGCAGCCACACCTCGCCGTCGGCGCGGAAAACCTGCTCCCTGCCGCGGATGCGCTCCAAACGGCGGAGCGCCTGGAAAATCCGGCCGGGGACGGTGGTTTCGTCCTTGCACAGGGCGGCCTGGTCCCACTGGAAGCTGCCCCGGTGGAGGTAGCGGCTGTCCTCCGCCTTGGCCGGGTCGTCATGATAGGTGTAGTCATTCAGCCGCCCAAGCTCGTCACCGCTGTACAACACGGGAATTCCGCTTTGGGACAGCATCCAGGCGTGGAGCATGAGGTGGCACTGGATGGCCCGCTCCAGGGCGGCGGCATCCCCCTCCGCCAGGGCGCTTTCCACCCCGCACAGGGAGGCGGTGGTGCCGCACAGGCGGGCGTCCCCCAGGCGGGGGTCGTCGTTGTAGAGCTCCCCCCTGGACCAGCTCCCCGGCCACCGGCCGGTGAACCAGTCGTTGAGGTATTTTTTGTGGGGAACCTCCTCCTGGTCCCGCCGGGACAGCCAGGGGTAATCCAGCCCCCAGCCGATGTCGTCGTGGCAGCGGAGGTAATTTTGGAACAGGCAGGTGCGGGGCAGGGCGCAGACCTGCTCCATCTGGTGGCGAAGCAGCCCCACGTCCCGGGTGGCAACGGCGCTCCAGGTGGTACACATGGTGGTCACGTTATACAGCATGTCGCACTCCGGCCGCTGGGGCGTGCCGAAGTAGGGCGCCACCTTGGACGGCTCCATCACTACCTCACCCAGCAGCAGCACCCCGGGGCAAACCACCTGGCAGGCCAGGCGGATCAGGCGCACCAGGGTATGTACCTGGGGCAGGTTGCGGCAGCTGGTGCCCAGCTCCTTCCAGATGTAGGGCACCGCGTCCAGGCGGATCACGTCCATGCCCCGGTTGGCCAGGTACAGCAGGTTCTCCGTCATGTCGTTGAGCACCATGGGGTTTGCGTAGTTCAGATCCCACTGGAAGGGGTAGAAGGAGGTCATGACGTACTGCCCGCAGTCGGGCAGGTAGGTGAAATTCCCAGGGGCGGTGGTGGGGAACACCTGGGGGACCGTCTGTTCAAACTGGCCGGGGATGTCCCAGCTGTCGTAGAAGAAGTAGCGGCTTCTGGCCACCGGGTCCCCCGCCCGGGCGGCCTTGGCCCAGGCGTGCTCCTCGCTGGTGTGGTTGAGCACAAAGTCCAGGCACAGGGCGATCCCTTTCTTCCGGCAGGCGTCGGCCAGGGCCTCCAGATCCTCCATCGTGCCCAAATCCGGCCGTACCCGGCGGAAATCGGACACGGCGTAGCCGCCGTCGCTTTTCCCCTCGGGGGAATCCAGCAGGGGCATCAGGTGGAGGTAGTTGACGCCGCATTCCTTCAGATAGGGCAGCTTTTCCTCCACGCCGTTCAGCGTCCCGGCAAAGCAGGAGGGGTAGAGCATCATCCCCAGCATCCCACTGCTGCGGCACCAGTCCGGGTTGGCCATGCGCTTTTCATCCATCCGCCGCAGGGCGGGCTTGCGCTGCTCCAAGGAGCGGCTGAGCATGTTGAGGAAATAGGAAAACGCCTGCTCATCCTCCCCGTACAGGGAGGTATACAGCGCCCGCATCTCATCCCGGCAGGGGAGCAGCCGGGCTTCAAACAAGTCCGTCTTTTTCACCGGGCACCCTCCTCCTGAGCCTTCATTTCCGCCAGGGTAGGCATGGCGGGGATGGCGCCTGGCCGGGTGCAGGTCAGGGCGGCGGCCCGGTTGGCAAAGTCCAGCCCGGCTTCCAGCTCCTCCGGGGTGAGGCTGTCCAGCCCCGCCGCAGAGACCAGGCGGGTCAGCAGCGCCCCCAGGAAGGTGTCGCCGGCGCCGTTGGTATCGGCCACCTGGACGGACCGGCCCTTTACCCGGCCTGTACAGGCGCCCAGGCGGTAAAAGCTGCCGCCCTCCCCCATGGTAATCACAATCAGGGGGATGCCGTAGGTCTGGAAAAGGGCCAGGCTGCCCGCCTCCAGATCCGCCAGGCCGGTCAGCAGCTCCAGCTCCTCCTCCGCCAGCTTCACCACATGGCACAGGGACAGGGGGCGCTTCATCTGCTCCAGGGCGGTGGCCTCATCAGGCCAAAGGCTGGCCCGGTAGTTGGGGTCATAGCTGAGCAGCACCCCCATCTCCCTGGCCAGGCGCGCCGCCTCCATGGTGGCGGTCCTGGCCGGCTCCGCCGTCAGGCTGACTGAGCCGAAGTGGAGGAACCTGGGCCGCTGGCCATAGGCCCGCAGCGCCGCCGCCGCCTCCTCCCCGGTGAGCTGGGTGTCCGCTCCGGGGCTGCGGTAGAAGGAGAAGCTCCGCTCCCCCTCGGCGTCCACGCTGACCACAGCCAGGGTGGTCAAAGCCTGCCGGGCCTCATACAGCCCGGATACGTCAACGCCGTTTTCCAGGAACGTCCGGCGGATGGCGCCGCCGAAGGCGTCCCGCCCCACCTTGCCGATAAAGGCTGCCTTTCCCCCCAGACGGGCGGCGGCCACCGCCACATTGGCGGGGGCGCCGCCGGGGAAGGCGGCGTAGTGCCGGATGCCGCCGGCATCCTCCATGGTTTGGGTCAGATCAATCAAGGCCTCGCCCACAGTTACAATCTCCGGCATAGTCTCTCCTCTTTTCTGGATCAATTAAGGTTGGTCATCGGGATCGCCCTCCCCGGGGGAGGGGCCCTGCTGAGCGGGGCAGTAGTCCCGCAGGATGGTGCGCAGGAAAAAATTGGCCAGCAGGCAGGGCACGGAAAAGCCCAGCAGCACCACAAACATCAGGCTGATGGGAAGCTGAAGAATCCCAAAGGCCGCCAGGCCATACCCCACAACCGCCGCCAGGGCGGGGCGGAGGGGGCGGCCAATCCCCAGCGCCAGCGCCAGACGCAGGGCGCTGCGAAGGCCCATCCCGGCGCTGAGCGCGCCGTACAGACAGCCGGAGGAAAGGGCCGCGGCCAAAAACACCGTGGAACAGACCAGGAAGGGGGCCATCAGCACCGGATTGCGGGCCGCCCCCGCCAGATAGAACCAGGCGCCGAAGCCCCCTGCCGCCATGGGCACGGCGGTGAGGAAAAAGGCGGCGTACGCCTGCTTCCAGTAGGTGCGGAAGGCCGTCCGATAGTCGTAAAAACACAGCACCGGCTGGTCCAGCATCATCTTCCGGATCACGTGATTCATGGCGAAAAGCGCCGGCGGGATGGTGACCACCGGGATACACGACGCCAGAAACAGCAGATTCAGCAGGAAAATGGAGCCTGCCTCCAGCTGAATAATCTGGATCAGCCGGGCCAGCCCCGTCTTTTCCGGTTCGTCCGGGCGGATGCCCGGCCCGGGCGCGGCATAATCTTTGCGGAAAAACAACCGTCTCCCCCCCTGTCCATCTCCCTATCAGAGTGAACATACCATACCGGGCGGGGCAATTCAACAGCAATAAACTGACCGTAAGGGTAAAAAAATGACTGCGCTATTTTTCCACGCGAATGCATCATCTTTTTACCGGCGCAATCAGTTTTTTGCTATTGCACCGGCGGGTTCTCCATGCTATGCTAGGGCAAAAGAAGCTGATCCGGGAAATGATCCCGGCAGAAACGAGCGGATACATCAATAAGTTACCCATCATCTATTGGTAAATGGAGGTTAAGGCACATGGCCAGCATCACATTCAAGCATGTCAACAAGACATACCCCGGCAACGTGACCGTCGTCCCCGACCTGAACCTGGAGATCCAGGACAAGGAATTCGTCATTTTGGTCGGGCCCTCCGGCTGCGGCAAATCCACCACCCTGCGGATGATCGCCGGTCTGGAGGATATCAGCAGCGGCGAGCTGTACATCGGCGACCGCCTGGTCAACGACGTGGCCCCCAAGGACCGGGACATCGCCATGGTGTTCCAGAACTACGCCCTGTATCCCCACATGACTGTCTATAAAAACATCGCCTTCGGCCTGATCCAGAAGAAGGTGCCCAAGGATGAGATTGACCGCCGGGTCCACGAGGCCGCCAGAGCCCTGGATCTGGAGCACCTGCTCAACCGCAAGCCCAAGGCCCTCTCCGGCGGCCAGCGGCAGCGCGTCTCCCTGGGCCGGGCCATGGTCCGCAACCCTGCGGTGTTCCTGCTGGACGAGCCCCTATCCAACCTGGACGCCAAGCTGCGCACCGCCATGCGCTCCGAAATCAGCCGCCTGCACAAGCGCTTGCAGACCACCTTCGTCTACGTCACCCACGACCAGACCGAGGCCATGACCATGGGCGACCGGATCGTGGTGATGAAGGACGGCATCATCCAGCAGAACGACGCCCCCCAGGTGCTGTACGACTACCCCTGCAACCTGTTTGTGGCCGGCTTCATCGGCTCCCCCCAGATGAACTTCCTGGACGCCGTCATCGTCAAACAGGGGGAGGGCTTCGCCGCCCAGGTCTGCGGCACTGCTGTGGCCCTTCCCGCCCGGATGAACGAGGCGGTGGCCCCCTATGAGGGCAAGACCGTGGTGCTGGGCATCCGTCCGGAGGACATCATCGCCTCCGACGCCGGCCAGGCCGCCGGTACCGGCATGGTTTCCACCGTGGAAATCGCCGAGCTGATGGGCTCTGAGATCAGCCTCCATGTGGACTGCCAGGGCAATCGAATGGTCATCCGCACCGAGCCCACCTTCAAGGGCCGGGAGGGCGATACCGCCGTGCTGTCCTTCAAAAATGAGAAGATCCATCTCTTTGACAAGGAGACCGAGAAGGCCATCGCCCACTAAGCACACCAATCAACCGCCGTTTCAGGGACAGGAGGGGGGCCGCCCGCTCCTGTCCCTTTTTGAGAGGAGTATACCATGATCGCCCATCCCCCCAAGGCCCGGGACATCCGTCCCACGCCTCCCCATTCCTCTGTAACCGGGCTGCTCACCCTTGCCGCCGCCCGGACGTTCTCCCTGCCCTCCGGCGGCAGCTGGAGCGGCTATGGGGGGGACCTGGACTGCTGCCTGATTGCGCCGGCCCAGGGCACGCTGTCGGTGGGCACCTATGCCGGGACCGACGTCCTGGCCCCGGGCCAGGCCATGGCCCTGAGCCAGTGCGGGGAGTTCACCATCCAATCGGTGGGGGACAGCGTGTGTATGCTGGTTCAGCTGAGCGGGGAGCTGCCCGGCCGGCTGCTGGCAGACCGCCTGCGGGAGTGCGCCGCCCTGTTCCCCAAGGGGGGCGGCGCGGTGCGGGAGGCCGTGCTGGCGCTGTCCGTGCTGGAGGAGGAGTGCCCGCCGGTGAGCGGCACCGCCGCCTCCGCCTACGCCTATACCATGCTGACCAACCTAATCAGCGGCCCCGTTTCCGGGCCGGAGGAGCCGGGACAGGAGCCCCCCTCCCCGCTGGTGGAGGCCGCCGTGAGCATTATCCAGGAGGAATTCCCCTTCCTGGAGGGGCTGGACGAGCTGGCGGAGCGGCTGGAGGTGTCCAAGGCCCATCTGATCCGGACCTTTACCCGGAAAACGGGCATCTCCCCCGGTCGGTATATCGTCCACCTCCGGGTGGAGTATGCCAAGCTGCTGCTGCGCAGCGAGGACGCCTCCATCGCCTATGTGGCGGAGGCGGTGGGGTTTGCCAACGCCAATTACTTCGCCAAGGTGTTCCGCAAGGAGACGGGGATGTCGCCCACGGAGTACATGGAATCCGTCCCCCATACCGGCGGCACGCCGCCCCGGCAGATGGGCCCCCTGCTGTGGTAAACCCTGCCAACAGCACATTATGATATATCGCTTTTTCCGCGGCAGCTGGGCAACTTTTCCATTTTGCGGAAATTTTTGCTTCAATCCCTGTTTTACACTCAAATTTATTGTATAATTTGCATAGTTAAAGTCAAGTAAAACCCGCTCTTTTCACGAAAATTCTTCAAATATACCTGGATGTCGTTTTATATGCACAGAAGATGCGTTAAGCGCCATCCGGGTATATTTTTATGGTACACCTCCATTTACAGCTTTGCGCCATTCATTATATCATGTGGGTATCGGGGCGGCGTCTCTCCGGGGCGCCGCCGCAGGCGCGGAACAAGCATACGAGGAGGAAAGAAGTCATGAAAAAAGGATCACGCATGTTGGCTCTGCTGCTGGCGGCGGGATTAGCCATTCCCCTTGCCGGGTGCGGATCGTCGGATGGAAAGACCCATTTGACCTTCCAGATCTGGGACGTGGGGCAGCGGGACGGCATGCAGGCTATGTGCGACGCATACACCGCCAATGTCAATCCTGACGTGGTCATTGAGGTGCAGGTCACCAGCTGGAGTGAATACTGGACCAAGCTGGAGGCCGCCGCCGAGAGCAACACCCTGCCGGACCTGTTCTGGATGCACACCGACCAGATCCTGTACTATTCGGAGTTCGGGATGCTGGCCGATGTCACCGACCTGTTCCCCTACGAGGAACACTACAGCGACATCTCCATCAGCAATGCCCAGGGCTCCGACGGCCGGATGTACGGCGTCCCCAAGGACAAGGACAACATCTGCCTGGTCTATAACCGGGAGATGTTTGACGCCGCCGGGCTGTCCTATCCTGACGAGACCTGGACCTGGGACGACCTGGAGGCCGCCTCCCAGGCCATCTACGACGCCACCGGAAACTACGGCTACATGGCGTATAACGACGAACAGCTGGGCTACCACAACTTCGTCTACCAAAACGGCGGCTGCATCCTGACGGAGGACAAGACCCAGGGCGGCTTCGACCAGCCTGCCACCCGGGAGGCGGTGGAATATTACGTGGGGCTGCAAAGCTATGACTGGTGTCCTGACCAGGCCTACTTTGCCGAGACCACGCCGGGCACCGCCTTCTTCTCCGGCAAGGGCGCCATGTTCCTGGAGGGCAGCTGGAACCTGCTGGCCCAGATGAGCAACTACCCCGACATGGTGGGCAAGTGGGACGTGGCGGTGCTGCCCGCCGCCCCCGACCCGGTCAGCGGCGACGGCCGGGCCACCATCTCCAACGGCCTGACCTACGCCACCGGCGCCCACGGCAAGCGGCTGGACATCGCGCTGGACGTGCTGAAATACTTCGCCGGTGAGGAGGCCCAGCGCATCCAGGGCGAGTCCGGCGCCGCCATCCCCGCCTATGAGGGGCTGGAGGAGACCTGGATCAGCGCCTTCGACCAGTTTGATTACCAGCTGAACCTGGAGGCCATCATGAGCCAGTTTGACTACTGCGTCCAGTACGTCAACAACTCCGCCCGCCCCAAGTGGAAAAGCGGCGTGGTGGACATTATGACCAGCATTTACAACGGCTCGGTGGATATGGAGACCGGCCTGGACAACATCCAGAATCTCATTAACACTGAAACCGCCAAAAAGCTGGCCGATTCCTGAGAGGAGAGGTGAGCTATGGAACATAAGGCTATGAAGCTGTCCGCCGCCGCCCGGCGGGAGCAAAACTGGGGTTACATCATGATTGCCCCCACCATCATCGGCTTGGTGGTACTGAACCTGTGGCCATTCGTCCAGACCATTTATACCAGCTTCTGCGAGCATCTGGGCTTTGGACACTATAAATTCATCGGCATCGGCAACTACGTGGAGTTGTTCCAGAGCCCGGAGGTATGGCGCGCCACCTGGAACACCATCCTGTTTTGTATCCTGACCGTACCGGTGGGGCTGTTCCTGTCCCTGCTGGTGGCCATGATGCTCAACGCCAGAATCCGGGCCAAGGGCTTGTTCCGCACCATCTTCTTCCTGCCCATGGTCTGCGCCCCTGCCGCCATCACCATGGTCTGGCGCTGGATCTTTAACAGCGACTACGGCATTCTCAACCAGCTGCTGGGCACCCACATCAACTGGATTACCGACTCCACCTTCGTCATGACCGCCTGCGCCATCGTGGCCATCTGGAGCAATATCGGATATGACGCGGTGCTGCTGCTGGCGGGATTGCAGAACATCTCCAAGTCCTACTACGAGGCCGCCGAGATTGACGGCACCAGCAAGATCAACCAGTTCTTCCAGATTACCCTGCCCATGGTCTCCCCCACCCTGTTCGTGGTGATGATTATGCGCCTGATGTCCTCTGTCAAGGTCTACGACCTGATCTACATGATGGTGGAGGACACCAACCCGGCGCTGACGTCGGTGCAGAGCCTGATGTACCTGTTCTACCGGGAGACCTTCGTGGCCGGCAGCCGCGGCTACGGCGCCGCCATTGTGGTGTGGACTGTGGTGCTGATCGGCATCATCACCATCATCCAGTTCATCGGCCAGAAGAAATGGGTCAACTACGACGTGTAAAGGAGGGGAATTCAGATGAAACAAGGCTCTTTGCGCCGCACCAAGCAGCTGACCACCGTGCTGACCTACGCGTGCCTGATCCTGGGCGCGGTCATCATGATCTTCCCCTTCGTGTGGATGATCCTCACCAGCTTCAAAACCCAGACGGAAAGTATGCAGATCCCGCCCGTTATCTTCCCCTCTCAGTGGAATCTGGACAACTTCGTGGACGCCATCGCCTCGCTGCCCTTTGTAAACATGTACGTGAACACCGCGCTGATGATCCTGTTCCGCGTGATCTGCGCCGTGGTGTTCAGCTCCATGGCGGGCTACGCCTTTGCCAAGCTGCACTTCCGGGGCAAGAATCTGCTCTTTGGCCTGATCCTGGTCCAGATGTCCCTCCCGTCCCAGATTTTCATTCTGCCTCAGTACCAGATGGTGGCAAAGCTGGGCATGGCCAACACCATTTTCGCCCTGGTTTTCCCCGGCATCGTCTCCGCCTTCGGCACCTTCTTCCTGCGGCAGACCTACATGGGCATCCCCACCGAGATCGGCGAGGCGGCCTGCCTGGACGGGTGCAACCAGTTTGAGACCTTTGTAAAGGTCATGTTCCCCCTCACCGGCACCTCCGTGGCCGCGCTGACCATCTTCACCGCCGTGTTCGCTTACGGCGACCTGATGTGGCCCCTGGTGGTCAACTCCGACCTGAAGATGATGACCCTGTCCTCCGGACTGGCCACCCTCCGCGGCCAGTTCTCCACCAACTTCCCCGTGCTGATGGCGGGCAGCCTGCTGGCCATGCTGCCCATGGTGATCCTGTATATGATCTTCCAGCGTCAGTTCATCGAGGGGATTGCCAACACCGGCGGTAAATAAGCAAACAGTTCCGCCGCAAAGCGGCAGCCTCTGCACTGGTTTTCAGCCGGCCTGCCGGGGCTGCCGCGTTTTTGTAAAATCTTTGCCCCTCTATTGAATCTGGTGAAAAGATCGCTTAGAATGGATGTGCCGCATCACCATTTTTTCACAGGATGCAATAGTTCTTTCTTTGCAAGGAGTCTTTTTATGATCATCCATGACACCGAAGGGCGGATCTTTACCCTTCAGACCCACAGCACCACCTACCAGATGAAGGCGGATCAAAACGGCGTTTTGCTCCACACCTACTACGGCCCCAAAATTCAGCAGGGCGACCTGTCCCGGCTGATCCGGTATGCCGACCGGGGCTTTTCCCCCAATCCTGACGAGGCCGGCAGCGACCGCACCTATTCCCTGGACACCCTGCCCCAGGAATATTCCGGGTCGGGCGCCGGCGACTTTCGCCTGCCCTCCCTGGAGGTGGAGCGCCGGGACGGCAGCTATGTGGCCGACCTGCGGTACGCAGGCGCCCAGGTACTGGGGGGGAAGTACGCCCTGGAGGGGCTGCCCGCCTTTTTCGGCTCTGAGCGGGATGCGGACACCTTGGTGATTACGCTGGAAGATCCGGCGGCCGCCCTCCGGGTGGAGCTGCTTTACGGCGTGTTTGAGGACTGCGACCTGATTACCCGGGCCGTGCGGATCATCAACGACGGGGACCAGCCGGTGAGGCTCCACCGCGCCGCCTCCCTGTGCCTGGATTTTCCCGCCGCCTCCATGGACTGGGTTACCTTTGACGGCGGCCACGTGAAGGAGCGGCGGCCCAACCGGGCGCCCCTGCGCCCCGGCGTGCAGTCGGTGGGCAGCATCCGGGGCATCTCCAGCCACCAGCACAACCCCTTTGTCATGCTGTGTGAGCCCCAGGCCGATGAGGAGCACGGCGTTTGTTACGGCGCCGCCCTGCTCTACAGCGGCAACTTTGAGGCGGCGGCGGAGCGCAGCCAGTTCGACGACATCCGCCTTACCATGGGCATTCACCCCTTCCATTTCTGCTGGACGCTTGAGCCCGGCCAGGCCTTCACCGCGCCGGAGGCTGCCCTGGTATGCTCCCCCAACGGCTTCGGCCAGATGAGCCGGCAGTTCCACCGGGCTGTCCGCGGCCACCTGCTCCGGGACCCTTGGCGGGGTCGGCGCAAGCCGGTGCAGGTCAACAGCTGGGAGGCCTTTTATTTCCACTACGACCAGCAGCGGCTGCTCCAGTTTGCCAAGGAGTCCGCTGCCCTGGGGGTGGAGCTGTTTGTGCTGGATGACGGCTGGTTCGGCCGCCGGAACGACGACTCCAGCAGCCTGGGGGATTGGTTCCCCAATGAGGAGAAGCTGCCCGGCGGCCTGCCCGCTCTCTCGGCGGAGATCAACGCCCTGGGGATGGAGTTCGGCCTGTGGATTGAGCCGGAGATGGTCAGCGAGGACAGCCGCCTCTACCGGGAGCACCCGGACTGGGTCCTTAACGCCCCCGGCCGCCCCTACACCCGGGGCCGCTGCCAGCTGGTGCTGGACTACACCAGGCCGGAGATCCGGGACTACATCTTCCAAACCCTGCAAAAGCAGCTGGACGAGGCCAATGTGTCCTATATCAAATGGGATATGAACCGCTCCCTGGCCCAGGTGTGGTCCGCCGCCATCCCCGCCCAGCGGCAGGGGGAGGTGTACCACCGCTATGTGCTGGGGGTGTACGACCTGCTGGAGCGGTTCCGCCAGGCCAATCCCAACACCCTCATTGAGGGCTGCTCCGGCGGCGGCGGCCGGTTTGACATGGGTATGCTGTATTATACCCCCCAGATCTGGTGCAGCGACAATACCGACGCCATCGACCGGCTGACCATCCAGTACGGCACCTCCTTTGCCTACCCCCCCTCCACCATGGGCGCCCACGTGTCGGCCGTGCCCAACGAGCAGACCGGCCGCAGCGTCCCCTTTGACACCCGGGGCACGGTGGCTATGTCCGGCACCTTCGGGTATGAGCTGGATCTGGGCGCCCTGTCCCAGGAGGAAAAAAACCAGGTCATCCGCCAGATACAGGCGTACCGGGAGAGCTATGACCTGATTCAGACGGGGGATTATTACCGGCTTTCTGTCCCCACCCCAGACGGCCAGCCCACCGCCTGGCTCCATGTCTCCGCCGACCGCCGCACCGCCCTGCTGTGCGTGGTCTCCGGCCAGGCCCACGCCGGCGCCCCCTTCCGCCGGATCAAGCTCCGCGGCCTGGACCCCACCCTGCGGTACCGCGCGGCGGAGGAGGAGCTGTGGCCCGGCGACATGCTGATGCAGGCCGGCTATCCCCTCCCCATGCTGGGAGAATATCAGTGTCTCCGCCTCTGGCTGAAGGCCGAATAACGAAAAGGGCTGGCCACTGATCCCGCGGCCAGCCCTCTTTTGTGCCTTTGGCTGATGCTTATGTGTGCTTCCGGTTCTGGGCCCGCCACTTCTGGGGGGGAATCCCATAGTGCTTTTTAAAGGCCCGGGAAAAATGGAACTGGTTGGAGTAGCCGCACCGCACGGCAATATCGCTGATGGGCGCCCGGCTGCTGCACATCAGCTCCGCCGCCTTGGCCAGCCGCACTCCAATGAGAAACTCCTGGGGCGGGCAGCCCATGTTGTCCTTGAACAGCTTGCTGAAATAGCTGCGGTTCAGGCGGCAGGCGTCGGCAACCTCCTCCACCGTCAGGTTCCTCTGGTAGTTCTGCTCCATGTAGTTGACGGCCTCCTGGATATAAAAATCCTTCAGCTGGTTCCCCTGGGTGTTGAGCCTGGTGGAGGAGGTCTGGATCAGGGCGTCCACGAACAGATACAGCGAGCCGATGAGGTGCAGGGCGGAGGCGTCGGGATGCTCAGCGATGTAGAGCATCCGGTCCCGTACCTCCTCCCCCTTGCCCTCGCCGTCGGGCTGGTAGATGGGCTGGGCCGGGCCCAGCCCCGCGTACCGCAGGGATTCTGAGGCGTGCAGCCCGTCAAATTCCACCCACACATATTTCCAGGGGTCGGCCTCGTCGGCGAAATAGGTGTTAATCAGCCCGGGGCAGATCAAAAAGCCCTGCCCCGCCCGGAGCTCATAGCGGTGGGTGGTCACCCCGTCCTCCTCCGTGGCGTCCAGAGCCCCCTGCCCGGAAATGACGTAGTGGAACAGGTAATGGTTGCGGACGAAGGGGCCGAAGGAGTGCAGGGGCTTGCACTGCTCATAGCCGTATTGGTAGATCCGCAGATCCAGAAAGTTCTCGTTGGGAAAAACGGAAAAAGAGAAATCTCCCATATGGGTTCCTCCCTGCGGCGGAGTTTGACGCCGCGCTCATGTATGTCCGGCCGCCGAACAGCGGAACCTATATCTGCCGCTGCCGCCGGCCCTGCCGGGGATTGCAGTCCCCCAGGGGTTGTCCTGCGGCTATTATAGCATACGTGCCATTGAAAACCAAGGGGCGTCCGCCCCCATTCTCTGCCGCCTCCGCTCACTAAAGGCGGGAAAGGAGCTCCCCCATGCCAAGAATGTACTATAAGGAAGCGCTCCGGCGTGCCCAAAAGGAATTCCGAGCCTGCACCTCCCGGGGGGAATACCCCTATCTCCCGGTGCTGGACGACTTCGTGCCCAGGGACCGGCTGAACCGTGGGGTGGATCTGGGCGTGCTCCCCATCCCCCTGGAATTTGTGGTGGGCACCTGCACCGGGGTGCGGACCAACGCCTTTGCCCGGAACTTCATGCCTATGCTGGATGAGGACTCGGAATTTGCCTCCAAATGGCAGGCCCTGTGCCAGGCCCACGTGGAGGAGGGAATCCGCGATCCCATCAAGGTGTATGAATTCATGAACCGCTACTATGTCCAGGAGGGCAACAAGCGGGTCAGCGTGCTGAAATTTTTCGGCGGCGACGTGGTCAGCGCCTCTGTGGTCCAGATCCTTCCGGAGCGCAACGATACCCGGGAGTCCCAGCTGTATTATGAGCTGCTGGACTTCCGAGGGCTGAGCCGGATCACCTACCTGGAATTTTCCAAGCCGGGCAGCTACGCCCAGCTTCAGCAGCTCATGGGCAAGGGGCCGAAGGAGCCGTGGAGCGAGGACGAGCGCCGGGATTTTTCCGCCGCCTACTACGCCTTCCGCCAGGCCTATGAGGAGCACGGCGGCGCCCGGCTGGCCTCCACCGTGGGGGATGCCATGCTGGCCGTCATCCAGGTTTACGGCTACCATGCCCTGCACAGCAAGACGCCGTCGGAGGTCTCCCGCCTGGTCTCCAGGGTGTGGGAGGAAATCGTCCTTCAGCAGGAGCCCCACCCCATTGACGTGAAGCTGGCCCCGGAGGAGAAAAAGCCCGGGCTGCTGACCAAGATGCTGTCCGTGGGGGAGCGGGACACCATGCGGGTGGCCTTTATCCATGACAAAACCCCCACCGAATCGGGCTGGACCAACAGCCACGAGCAGGGCCGCCTGTATGCCCAGTATGTGTTCGGTGACGCCATCCAGACCACCCCCTATTTCAACGCCATGGAATCCGACCCCTACGCCGTGATCCAGCAGGCCATCGCCGACGGGAACACGGTGATTTTCACCACCTCCCCCCGGCTGCTGCCCGCCTCCCTCCGGGCCGCTGTGGAATGCCCCAAGGTTACCATTCTCAACTGCTCCCTGAATAAATCCCACCGGTATATCCGCACCTATTACGCCCGGATGTACGAGGCGAAATTCATCATCGGGGCCATCGCCGGCAGCCTGGCCGGGATTGACAATGTGGGCTACCTGTGCGACTACCCCATTTACGGGCAGATTGCGGGGATCAATGCCTTTGCCCTGGGGGTGCAGATGGTCAATCCCCGCACCAAGGTCTATCTGGAGTGGTCCGCGGTAGGGGGGGAGGAGGCCGCCATCCGCCGGCTTACGGACCGGAACATCCGCCTCATCTCCTCCCGGGACCTGACCAGGAAGGGGGACCGCAGCTGGACCAGCTTCGGCCTGTCCCTGGTCTCGGAGGGGGACCGGGTGATCCTGGCCGCCCCTGTGTGGCAGTGGGGCGTCTATTACGAGGCCATGCTCCGCCACATCCAGAACAAATCCTTTCAGACGGAGTATGAGGAAAGCGGGAAGGCCCTGAACTACTACTGGGGCATGTCCGCCGGCGTGGTGGCCCTCCACTGCACCGAAAAGGTCCCCCCCAGCACCCAGAAGCTGGCTGAACTGCTGGAAAACAGCATCCGGGCCGACCTCTACTACCCCTTCCGGGGGAAGCTCTATGCCCAGGGCGGCAAGGTGCTGGACGGGGACCTGACTCCGGAGCAGATTACCGGCATGGACTGGCTGGCGGAAAATATCGTGGGCTCCATCCCCGACTATGAGGAGCTGAACGAAACGGGGAAGGCCACGGTGGACATGGTGGGGGTGGATGCGGCGTCCAAGGAAAAGCGGGGTGGGCCATGAGGATTCTTGCCGTGTCTGATGTGACCGCCAAATACTACTTCGATTACTACACCCCGGGGAAGCTGGACCCGTTTGACCTCATTGTGAGCTGCGGGGATCTCCACCGGGAGTATCTGGAGTTTCTGGTGACCATGTCCAACCGCCCGGTGCTGTACGTCCACGGCAACCATGACGACTGCTACGACCGCTTCCCCCCGGAGGGATGTACCTGCATCGACGACATGATCTACGTCCACCAGGGGGTCCGCATCCTGGGCCTGGGGGGCTCCCACCGGTACCGGGACGGGAAGTATATGTATACGGAGGAGCAAATGCGCCGGCGCATCCGCCGGCTGCGCTTCCAGCTGCGGAAATACGGCGGCTTCGACATCCTGGTCACCCACGCGCCGGCCCGGCACATCAACGATTTTGATACCCTGTCCCACCGGGGCTTTGACTGCTTTGTGGACCTGCTGGAGCAGTACCGGCCCAAGTATTTCCTCCACGGCCACATCCACCAAAGTTACGGAATCCATATCCCCCAAAAGACGGTCTGGGGGGAGACCACCATCATCAACAGCTACGACCACTGTGAGTTCATATTTTAAGCCGCCGTGTGGAAACCGCCGCTTTTACAAATGAAACAGCGAGGCTTGGAGCCCTTTCCGGGCTCCAAACCTCGCTGCTTTTGCTTATAACACGCCGGTCCCCCGTGGGGGGACCCAGGCGGCGCAGGGGCTTGCGGTGCTTCTTAGTACATGCCGCCCTTGAGAAAATTTATTTCACCATCATTACAATATAGCAAAAAATGATTGAAAAATGATGGATTATGTTCAATTTCAAAACTTTTTGAAGCAATTTTAATTTTACACACTTTTCCAAATTATCATAAATCTACGCAAATCTATGCTACTGAAAGAGTAAAGTGTGTAAATTGTGTGTAAGCATTCCGTGATCAAAGTGAAGCCGCAATTTGTCGAAATGCCCGTTCAGCGGATTCATAGTTGCTGTGTGTGTAAACGTCCAGGGTGACGCTGGCGGTAGAGTGTCCCATGATATACTGGAGGCTTTTAACATCCAGCATAGCTTGCTGAGCATTGGTGCAAAAAGTATGCCGTAATACATGGGGCGTAATTGTAGGTAACGTGTTGCCGTGAGATTTCAAATAGCGTTTTTGAAGCCCTCTCATGTAGTTTTCCAGGTGCATTGCTACCTTGGGTCTCTTATCCTTATCCAAAAAAAGAAATCCGCTGTAACCGTCAACAATCATCTCGATCTTGGGTTTCCCTCTATGCTCTACCACATTACGGAAAGCCATATATACAGAATCTGTCATAGGGATCACTCGAATACCGCTTTTGGTTTTCGGTGACGTTACAAAATAAGGTTTCTCAGCGGTTCGGCATAGCTGCTTTGTTACACGGATACACCGACGTTCAAAATCAACATCAGATAGGGTGAGACCGTATAGCTCACTTACACGCAATCCTGTTCCCAGCAGAATCACAATATCATTGTAATAGTTTCCACCATCATCACGGACAAATTCCAGGTAGCGTTCCTGTTGTGCTTTTGTCAAGGCGTTTCTCACATTTGCGTCCTTGGGAACCACGTCAGACAACTTGAACTTAAAAGGATTTTTGCGAATCATATCATCCTCAACAGCCATTTCAAAAGCAGGACGCAGCACACTATGTATTACACCGATGGTATTTTGCTTCATGCCCTGGTCATGGAGCGAGACAAACCACGTTTTTGCCTCTGAGCGTTTCACATCTTTAATTCTAAGCTGTCCGAATGGATCTTGCCGGATGCGATTAACAGCAGCGCCGTAAGCTCTTTGGGAATTTTGCGTTAATCCACGTCGGAGATTGATGTACCGCTCCACCAAAGCTAAAACCGTTGTCTCACCAGCTACATAATCAATTCCGTCTAGCAGGTCACGCTGTATTTCGACCTCCTTTTCCCTCAACTCATTTAATGTAGGCGCATATATGTAACTCCATTTTTCGTTGCTATTGCGGCGGAAACGATAATAGTAAGTCAAATTGGGACGTTGCCCCTCTCCCGCTCTCAAAATGCGCCCTTTACTATCCTTGCGCTTTTCAGCCATTAGTCCTCCTCTCTACTGAAAAGCCCCTAGCACGGTACACCAATTATAGCATACAGTGCCAGGGGATTCCAGTGTTCTTGTTTATATTGAGTATGCTTTACTCAGATAATCCAGGCACTTTTGGCGCTTAATAAGGCGCTTTCTGCCCACCCACAAAACGAAGTCGCAGCTATCAGAATCTGATATTTCTCTGAGCTTATTGATCCCTACCCCAAAGTATGCGGCTGCTTCCTCTAGTGTAAGAAAAGACTTCTGCCAAACTGGTATCTCTACCATTAGGTATCGCCCCCGATCATATAACCGGCGATGGCCTCAAGGTGGCGGTAGTAAGCATACCAGTCCTCGTCGGTTTTTATTGCGTCCAAATTCGCCTTGATGAAATCAATTAAGATTTCGGGGGCTTTTTTGCGGTGTACCAGAGCCAAGCTCTTGGGTAACATCTCAAGAGCGGCTGTCTGGCGGGCCTCGAAAGGCAAGGCCCTCTTTTTGTTGCGCTTCATTTCCCGCATAAGCCCATTGAAGTCAACAGAACGCAGCGGAGCAAGAGCGGCAGCGATCTGCTGGGCAAAGTCCTTGACGAACTCAGGGCGAAGGTACTTAGCCCCCCCTTGGTCGGCGGCGGTGGCGAAATAGCCGTTTTCAAGGTAGCCAGAGGGGAGAGCGGTGGGAGCGGTGCTGGTGTTGGTGGTGTCCACGGCGGGGGCCTGCTCAGTGACAGGCTCCCCTGTGACGTTAATTACAGTCTGGTTATTCATTGTTTAAATCCTCCTTAAAGAATAGCGTTTTTTGTTATTGCTTGGTTATTTCGGATTGCAACGATGTAGAAGGAATTTATTTTTAGGGGAGAACTACTCGACTTCTTAGAGAGCACCCCAACAAAATCACCAGGATGAACCTCCTGGACCCGGCCCTCAGGAGAATCATGCTGAGGTGTAACATCCCCACTCCCATCCCCGCAATAGACCTTAATAGTTTCAGACGGCAAATGATTATCGTCCATGTTAAAAACCCTAATACAAGGGATGCCACCGATAACGGCGGTTATCGGAAAGATACGAGGCTCCATCGGAGCATTTACAATCAGGTCAAATGTCATTGAATTCATCCTCCTCAAGTACTACTAACTCTCCAACATCGTCCATGATGTTGTCCTCTGCCTGAACTGTTGGCCGCTCCTCCTCAAATAACTGTTGGATGTAGTGAGGCTGACGGCAATGGTAGTCCTCAGACTTTGCTACTGCCGCCTGGATTGCATCGTACGAAATCAGATCATCCGTGCGCTCCAAGGTGGCAGTATCACCGTCAATATCTGTGATACGCTCCACCGCAATGGATACCCTGTCCCAGTGCCTGTCTACAGACACCAGGCAGTCATCTACCTTAACGGGGATCAAAGCATGATTCCCATTACACAGATCGCCGTGCGTACGAATATAAATTGCACGCTTGGGCCCACCTGTAGGGGAGGTTACCAACTGAGCTCTACCAGTGTTAGTAAAACCTCCTCCACACTCCCAGAAACAGGGCAAACCGGAACGGCTCCGGTGCAGGGGCATAGTTCTAATAATATCCATTGTTTAAGTCCTCCTTAAAATTGGTGAGGGGTTGTCCCTCTTGATGGCCTAATGGTATCACGGGGGCAGGGGGCCTGTAATGCAAATAGCGGCAAGTTTTGTTGCCATTTCAGCAACCCTAAAATGGGAGGCCGAATTGCTCCGGGGGTGTTCCATCGGCCTCGATCTCACGGACCCAATCAGGGGTTGGTTTAGGCGGGGGAAATATGTAGTCCAGGGCGGGGCCGTGGTCCGTGGGGGGCTTGTCCTGGTGGTATTCAATCACATGGTGAATTCTACGGAGAAACGCTTTCCAGGTGGCCGGTTCATTCTCCTGCACGTTTTTGTATTGCTGGGAGAGGTCAATATTGCTGATGATGTAGACTGTGGTATAACAGGCTTGACGCTGAGAATATCTGGCGGGTAATGCCAGCGGATACCCGTCCAGGTAATCCAACATATCACCGACCATAAGAGAGGAGCGAAATTCATCGAACAATAAAACCGGCTCCTGAGCATAGCGGTCAAAAGGGTGGGTGTAATCTGTCACCCGGTAGACATTGGAATAACCATGCTTCTCCATAACCCCTCTGGTTTTGCCCGTTGCAGTGGGACCGAAAATATAGGTTACGTCCAGTTGCCGAAATTCGTCCCGGTATTTGGCTTCTAAAATATCCTGCCGTATTTTATCCATGCGGGAGATGTGGATTGCAAGGTCTGGATTTTGGGCCATGATTTCGGCGTTGCTCATGCCGTCTGAAATCATAGCGTAAAGTTGAGCAATATCGGAGCGGTAGCCTTGTCCGGGTTCGTCTGGCAGCTCTCCCCACTCCTCAAAGGTGCCGGGGGTGCTGGTGTCAGCCTTGGGATCATCAGCCCACTTACCCGACTTCTGAACATAATCCCTGCACTCTACGCTACTCCCATTAGCCGGGTCAATATGAGCGGTAGGAAACATTTTTTTAACAGTGGAAAACCGAACCGCTGAAGCCGCCGCTACAAAGTAGATATGCGTGTGAGGTGTCTGTTCTTGCAAGCCGATTTCGTCAGCCATACACCAATAACGCAAATTCAAGTTTTTCAGCACTGTGCGAATTTTTTCGTGTGACCAATCGTTGCCGGGATTGTTGATTGTCAAAAGGTATCGCCTGTGGCGTGTGTCAGTCATTTGTGTTCACCTCCTATCTGTTCGATGTGGGTCCAGTGCAAGGCAGAAGGCCATATCTTGTAATGCCAAAAGTGACAAGGAAACAATGATGGTACACGGTACAGAAGTGCCCTAAAGGTAATACTAGGCTTTAGGGCATCCGGGCGGCACATGAACGGGGCCTTACAACTGACAAGGGGGCGGGCGGCAGTTTCGGCCTTCGCCTCCGCCGCTCGCTCGCCCCCTTGGTGTTGGCTTGGGGCCAACACGATTATGGGACCAATGGGGAACTGATGTGCCGCCCTATTATATAAACACCGTAATAAAGTAACGTGTGAAATTACCATATTCGGTGGAATAGTCCTCGACGCTGTAAACTTGGGGCTTAAACTGACCCACAGAATTGACAGCGGTCAACAGAACTTGAATGGCTTTGAAATCCACTGGCTCGTCATCACGGGTGATAACCTCCCATTGGTACAACCGATGGGGGCCATAATCCCACATGACGGGGACCGGGTCCTGGAGGAGCAGGGTAATCCCTAACTCCCCCAGGGTGGCCAGAACCTTGCCGATAACAGCCAGATCCTCACTGTTAAATTTTGATTTTCTCAACATTTACTTTTTTCTCCCTGGCGCTGGCTTCGTCCTCTGCAAAAACCAGCGCAAAAAGCACACGATTATGCTCTCTACGCTGAACGTGCACCCTTATACGAGGCAGTCCATACCGAGCGCACAGACTTCCCATTTCGACATTAAGTATGCACCTAATGTCTTTGGCTTCCATATCAAACCCAGGGCGGCACCACCCGGAAAAACGGAGCACAAGAACTCCGTTATTGCCACGGCGGACCGGCTGTTCTATGTACAGGTCCTCAAAGGACGCAGGGACTACCAAATGGGTCAGCTCATTGGTAGCATCAATGGCGCACCACAGAAGGTAGGCAAAAGTTGCCATCCAGTTTGCGACGAACTGGATCTCCTCAGCGGTGCGGGCCTGAGCTACCGCCAAAGCATTAGCTTTGGCCAAATAGACCCTGTAAGACGCAGCAGCAGAACCGATACCACGGGCGAGGCTACGCTGCAAACCGCCCGCCAGCTCCTCAAAATTTCTCATGGTCAATTTCCTCCATTACAATTAATATTTTTTTGCCCTGGTCCTGGACCTCACGGATGCGAAACCCAGCAGGCAAAGCCAAATTCAGGACCTCCTGAATACTCCGCACATCAGCGGCGGGAGGTTCACGGGGCCTGTTACCCCGATACTTGTCGACCCGGAGGGTTACGGAGCCGTCAGGGGCCTGGCTCGGCCCCAACTCCCTGTATGGGTAGCGGGGCCAGGTCATGACCTCCAGAGACGGGTCCCAGGTTGACCTCCAGGCCGTCAGAAAGATCTCAATAGCTTTCTGAACAGTCATCAGTCAATATCTACCCCCGGTCCAGCGTCCAACGGATCAACCAGAACAAGGCTGGTGACCTTGCCGAACTTGGAGTATAACGGCTCTACGGTGACTCCAAGGGCCGGCTTAAAGGTCAACGCAGCAAGCCTGGCACTGGATAAAAAGAAATGATCTGTCCGCTCACCAACGCCTTGGCCTTGAGGTACTTGCTCCACAGTGTGGAAGGTTTTTCCAGTTATTTGGCTCCCATCTTTTGCCTGGAAAGAAACATCCACAATTCCTATAATCTTACCCATGAATATATTGCCTCCTATTTAAATATTGCTCTCCCTTGGTGCGCTAGCTCCGTTCACCATAGAGGTGGCACTTTGTCGGGAGGGAGAGGGGGGAGGCCCCGGAGGACCTGTCCCCCTCACTATACGGACATTTAGGGAGGTGTTTATCAGGGGTGTTTCCGATATTTTTTTAATTTTTTTTGGGCGGCAACTATGGATTCATGGACGGACTGAACAGCAACCCCTTCTTGTCTGGCAATCTCCTGCATACTCATTCCCTTAGCCAACTGCACACAACGGCGGCGTTGAATCTCTGTTAGCTCGGAAAGCATTTTCTTTATCCGACCCTGCTCTTCTGCTTGCTCTAGATCATCAAAGTATGTATCGCTACAAGAGAACTCACGTCCTTCATAAACGACTCCCTCCAAAGAAATATTCTTGCGGCGATAATGTCTACCCTTATTGCTTTCCCGCTTGCGAGAATTTTCAATGTATTTTCCGAACTTTTCTTCAACCTCTAACTCAACACAGTCTCCATTTGCGAA
This sequence comes from uncultured bacterium, assembly GCA_949293165.1. Classification (GTDB taxonomy): domain Bacteria; phylum Bacillota; class Clostridia; order Oscillospirales; family Oscillospiraceae; genus Lawsonibacter. Next base: position 20,845 of record CASFCW010000002.1, on the reverse strand, counting down.
ATTGTACTTGACTTTCATTTCGGTCACTATTGACCGGGCCCGGATTTTCCTCCGTTCTTTTAAATTCAACGTTGTGGCCACATTATAGCAAATGGCATTTTTACGACAGCGTTGTCAAAAAAGTCGGGTACGTTCCGCCTTTTTGGTATATACGTCCCTAAAAAAGTGAGCGAGCGTGTAAAAACGGTATGTCAAGAGGATTTTTTGATTGTTTACAAAAAATTCATATATACAAGTCAAAAAAAGAGGCCCCCGGTTTGGGGGCCTCCTGTGAGCCTGTTAAAATATGGATATTTCAAAAATTGCCGCGGCGTCAAGCGATGGGGTTTGTGCCGGTGGCGCCAAGGGCGCGGAGGGCTGTCATTACTATCCCTCCTCACTTACTGAAAGAACTCTCCAGTTGACGGGTCATACCAACCACCGACATTGCTGTCATCGTTGTTAGAGTTGGATTGATCAAGGTCATCCTCATCTAGAGTCTCATTACCAGTTGTCCAATCTATACCTGGAGTTTTATCGAATGGCTTTCCAGTGTTACCAGTGCTTGACCCAGTTGAGGTACCGGGTTTGCTGGTACTGGGCTTGCTGGTGCTTGGTTTACTTGTCTGAGTACTGCCACCTGAATTCCCACTATTCCCACTTGATCCGGTGCTTACTTGGGGTTTGGTGGTGCTGAGGTAATCAGAATTGACATAGGCTACCTGACCATTAAACTCTATGCGGCTCCAACCCGCTGCTTCACCTTGTCCTGTGCCTGTACGCTTAACAGATTGGGCTTTCGTTAGGGAACCTACTTTATTACCAGAGGTACTATATGTATCACGGACATTCACCGTTGTTGTGGCATACACTGTTTCATTACAATCAGTAAAGAGCTGAACCTCTGGCTGTGCTTCAACTTCTGGTGCAGGGGTTTCCTCAACTGTGGGTGTCTCCTCAACAGCTGGTGTCTGCTCCGGGTTTCCCTGGGTGGTTTGCGTGTTCTGCTCCACCTTGGGGGTGCTGGTGTCCACGGACTGACTGACCTCCGGGGTGCTGGTATCCTGGGTGCTGTCGGCGGCGTTGTCATTGGGACCACCGCAGGCGGTCAGGGTCAGGGCCAGTGAAAGAGACAAGCCCAATATCAAAGCCTTTTTCATTATGGTTTCCTCCTGTGCCGTCACGGTGACGGTTTTTATTTCCTCTCAACGGTCCGGCCCGCTGGGGGTGGGATTGCTCCCGGTCCCCCGTTGGGCGTTTCCGCCGAGATAAATAAAAGCGGTGCAGGTTTCCCTACACAGCATTGAGGTACGACACAAAGCCCATCACAACCACCTTGTAAAATGAACCCAAAGCGGCTATAATGAGAAAAGGCGTAGCGAAATGCTATTGTGTGGGAGGTCCGTTCTCCTGCATAGGGGCGTGGGAGGTTGCCGCCTCTCACGTCCTGCCTCTATTTATCTCGATGGCACTATTTTACTCCATAACGGGAAAGATTGCAAGGTCATTTCAAACGGTCCGAAAAGGGCCGTTTTTTTGTTGTTCAGAGGGTGGCTGTGTGTGGTGTGGTTAGCTGGGTAGCCCGCCACGGGTGGGGCCTGGGTGCTGTGCGGAAAGCTGGGTGCAAGGCGGGAAATAAGGTTGGTTGCGCTCCATGGAATATCCCCGCCGTGGGTTTGGGTGGAGATGGGGAAACTGGTCCCCGTGGGATATTCCGTCGCTGTGATCCCCTGAGGGGGATAGGGTTTTGAATGTGCACTTTCAAGATTCTTCTTTTTCACCGTCTGCTTCCAACAGGCTAATGATATAGGCGTTTAAGCTCATGCCATGGGCAGCGGCTTGGGCCTTGTACTTTTCTTTCTTTTCCTTCTTCAAATCTAAGCTGATTCGAGCGTAACTCTCTTTTCTATATTTGAGAGTTGCGTTTTTTTGTGCCTCAGAATATGCCATAAAATCACCTCGTTTTTCATAGCTTATCATATACGGCGGTATATGTCAAGGTGCACAATTACGGTGGTATATATTCTACAGGAATATATACTGTGGTATATTTACTTTTTATATACGGTGGTGTATAATTAGGTATAGAAAAAAGGAGTTGAGCCTATGAAACAGACCACAAAAATGAGCCGGGCCGTCAGCCAGTTAGAGCATATCTATAACGCATTGAATACAGACTTTTTTCAAAGTGAGCTGCCTATCCCCATTATTACGGTACAAAGCAAACCGGGAACCTACGGACACTGTACCACCAGCAAGGTATGGCAGCGTAAAGACGGTGGAGCCTATGAACTGAACATTGCCGCCGAGGTCCTGAACTATCCGATTGAAGAAACCCTGGATACCATGCTCCATGAAATGGTCCATCTGTATTGCCGGGAAAACGGGATTAAGGAAGTCAGTCGGGGAGGGAAATACCACAACAAGAGATTCAAGGCCGAGGCTGAGCGGCGGGGGCTTGTCTGTATCCCCTGTGGACAATATGGATGGAACACAACCCCAAGCGATAAACTCGTTGAATATGCACTTTCAAAAGGCTGGAATGAAATCAAAATTGGGCGTGGCAGTTTACCCCCTATCATTCGCACAGGGGCCAGCGGTACAGCCCAAACCGGAGCGGAAACAACCGGCGGCGGAAAGCGACCCAGCAGCACAAGGAAGCTACAATGTCCAAAATGTGGTTGCAGCGTGAGAGCCACAAAAACAGTCAGAATCATGTGCATGGACTGCATGGAACAAATGATAGAAATTTGAATGTGCACTTTCAAAAACTCCTCAGGGAATCCCTGGGGAGTTTGAATATAAACAAAAAAGACCGACACCCAAATCAAATGAGTGTCGGCCTTTCTGTTACCGTACTAGTAGCCTTCCCGTAAAAACATTGTGTGTAAACGGTGTGTAAGCTCAAAATAATTCAAACTTTTTCGCTAAATAATGGTGAAATTTTATAGCGAATCAACCGATTCTATCATATTCTCACGGGATTTGTGCCTGTTTTTAGTACATACCGCCCATGTCGGGAGCGGCGGGGGCGGGAGGAGTGGGCTCCTTCTTGTCGGCAACCAGGGCCTCGGTGGTCAGCAGGGTGCTGGCGATGGAGGCGGCGTTCTCCAGAGCGGAGCGGGTCACCTTGGTGGGGTCCACGATGCCGGCGGGGATCATGTCGCAGTAGACCTCGTTGTAAGCGTCGAAGCCATAGCCGGTCTTGCCGGACTCCTTGATCTTCTCCAGCACCACGGAGCCGTCGATGCCGGCGTTGGCGGCAATCTGCTTCACGGGAGCGGTGAGGGCCCGGGCGATGATCTGCACGCCGGTCTTTTCGTCGCCCTCGGTCTCAGCGTACAGCTTCTCCACGGCGGGGATGGCATTCAGGTAAGCGGTGCCGCCGCCGGCCACGATGCCCTCTTCCACAGCGGCGCGGGTGGCGTTCAGGGCGTCCTCGATGCGCAGCTTCTTCTCCTTCATCTCCACCTCAGTGGCGGCGCCCACCTTGATGACAGCCACACCGCCGGCCAGCTTGGCCAGGCGCTCCTGCAGCTTCTCCTTGTCGTAATCGGAGGTGGTCACCTCGATCTGGCTTCTGATCTGAGCCACACGGGCCTTGATCTCCTCGGAGGAGCCGGCGCCGTTGACGATGGTGGTGTTCTCCTTGGTCACCTTCACCTGGCGGGCCTGGCCCAGCATGCCCAGCTGAGCTTCCTTCAGCTCCAGGCCCACATCGGCGGAGATGACCTGGCCGCCGGTGAGGATGGCGATATCCTGCAGCATCTCCTTGCGGCGGTCGCCGAAGCCGGGGGCCTTGACGCACACCACATTCAGGGTGCCGCGGAGACGGTTGACAATCAGGGTGGACAGGGCGTCGCCCTCCACGTCCTCAGCAATGATCAGCAGCTTCTTGCCGGACTGGACAACCTGCTCCAGCAGGGGCAGCAGCTCCTGGATGTTGGAGATCTTCTTGTCGGTGATGAGGATGAGGGCGTCGTCCAGGTTGGCCTCCATCTTCTCGGTGTCGGTGACCATGTAGGGGGTGATGTAGCCGCGGTCGAACTGCATGCCCTCTACCACCTCGGAATAGGTCTCGGCGGTCTTGGACTCCTCGATGGTGATGACGCCGTCGTGGCCCACCTTCTCCATGGCCTCGGCAATCAGCTTGCCGATGGTCTCGTCACCGGAGGAGACAGCGCCCACCCGGGCGATGTCGTCAGAGCCGTTGACCTTCTGGCTGTTGGACTTCATGGCGCCGATGGCGGCCTCGGTGGCCTTGGCGATGCCCTTCTTCATAATCATGGGGTTGGCGCCGGCGGCCAGGTTCTTCAGACCCTCGTGGATGATGGCCTGGGCCAGCAGGGTGGCGGAGGTGGTGCCGTCGCCGGCCACGTCGTTGGTCTTGGTGGAGACCTCCTTCACCAGTTGAGCGCCCATGTTCTCAAAGGGATCGTCCAGCTCAATCTCCTTGGCGATGGTGACACCGTCGTTGGTAATCAGGGGAGCGCCGAACTTCTTGTCCAGCACCACGTTGCGGCCCTTGGGGCCCAGGGTGATCTTTACGGTGTCAGCCAGCTGGTCAACGCCCTTCTCCAGGGCCTTGCGGGCTTCCTCGCCGTAGCAAATAATCTTAGCCATAACGCATAACCTCCAATATAGTGAGAATGTATTGATTCAACGGAAGATCGGGCAGCTGCCTTACTCCACAATGGCCAGAATGTCGTTCTGGCGGACGATGGTGACCTCCTCGCCGTCCAGCTTCACCTGGGTGCCGGCGTACTTGCTGGTGATGACCTTGTCGCCCACCTTCACGGTCATGACGACCTCCTTGCCATCCACCAGGCCGCCGGGGCCAACGGCCACAACCTCGGCCACTTCCGGCTTCTCCTTGGCGGCGCCGGTGAGGATGATGCCGCCCTTGGTGGTCTCCTCAGCCTCTACCAGCTTGACAACAACACGGTCAGCCAAAGGTTTCAGATTCATAACTGCTTCCTCCTTATATGATGGTTGTAATAAACAAATTTCAGAAGGTTAGCACTCTAAATATCTGAGTGCCAACTACGAGTATCATAATAACTGTTCCAAAGAAAAAAATCAACCCCTAATTTGAAAAAATCAGAGGTTGATGGAAAAAATTCATGAGCTGTTCACAAAGTTTCGCCAAGAGTGCTAAAATTCGAGGCGCCGGCGGCGGATGCCTGGCCGGGGGGCGGGGAAAAAGCCCCGGTGGGGGCGTAGCTGGCGCCGGCGGGGTAGAAGAAGGGGATTTTTTTGTCCGACAGCCTCAGGGTGAAGGCGGTGTCCACCATGACCTCCCCGTCCACCACGGTGGTAATGGGCTGGTGGGAGGACCAGGTGAGCTGCTGCCCGTGGTAGTCCAGGATCAGGCTGGGATACTGTCGGTAGCGCCCCTTGGCGTACTGACCCACCAGGCGGGCGAAGGTAAACAGCCGGATTTTGGGCACCAGCAGCATGTCCAGCACCCCGTCGTCGGGCATGGCGTCCCCCACGGGCATGAAGCCGCCCCCGTAGTGTCTGCCGTTGCACACGCAGAGGATGGCGGTCTGCCCGGTGTAATCCACGGGGCCCATATGTACCTCCATGGGGCGGCAGATCCCCTTCAGCAGGATGTTTTCCACCAGGGAAAGGACATAGGCCCCTTTCCCGGAGATGAAGTGGAGGTTTTTGTATCGGTGGACGTCGGCGGCGATGCGGGCGTCCACCCCGGCGCACACCACGTCCAGCCCCAGCTTTCCGTTGCAGTCCATCAGGTCGAACTGGGCCTGGGGCCCCACGGCCAGGGCCTCCAGGTCATAAAACAGCGCCCGGTAGTCCGGGCCGAACAGCTTTAGAAAATCGTTGCCTGTGCCCTTGGGGACGCAGGTGACGGCGGCGTTGGGGAAGCCCGCCGCCCCGTTGACCACCTCGTTCAGGGTGCCGTCCCCGCCGCAGGCATAGATCCGCACCGGGTCGCCGGCCTGGGCGGCCAGCCGGGCCAGGCGGCAGGCGTCCCCCTCCCCGGAAGTGTATACCGTCTCGTGAGGGAAGGAAACCCCCTCCAGCAGGCCCTCCAGCCGGGCGGTGCTGTCCGGCTTGCCCGCCGCGGGGTTGATGATGAACAGATGACGCAACAGATACACACACCTTTTATGGGGAGGAGCCCGCCGGGCCCCTCCCTGGATGGATTGTTCAGGGATACATGAACAGGTCGCACTTGAGCATACCGTTATACAGCTTCCGCTTCTTCCCGGCGGGCCTGCCGAAGGTGCGCTCAAATTCCGTGTGGGAGGACAGCAGGTACAGCCGCCAGCCGGGGGGGAACTTGGCCCAGGCCCTGCCGAAGGCCCGGTACAGCTCCTCCGCCTCTTTCCGCTCCATGATCCGCTCCCCGTAGGGGGGATTGGTGACCACCCGGCCGTACTGCCCGCCCCAGTGGAAGGAGCGGGCGTCGTCCACGTCAAAGCGTACCACGTCGTCCACCTCCGCCAGGCTGGCGTTGTGCCGGGCCAGCTGGACGGCCTGGGGGTCCAGGTCGCCCCCCCAGATCTCATAGTCCCCGTCAAACTCCTTGTCCATGGCCTCGTCCGCCGCCTGGAGCCAGTATTTCTTGTCCAGGAAGGCCCACTTCTGGGCGGAGAAGGAGCGGTTGAGGCCGGGAGCCCGGTTTTTGGCGATGAGGGCGGCCTCGATGGGGATGGTGCCGCTGCCGCAGAAGGGGTCGCACAGGGGGTCCCGGCCCCGGTAGCGGGACAGCAGCACCATGGCCGCGGCCAAGGTCTCCCGCAGGGGAGCGGCCACCCCCTGGGCCCGGTAGCCCCGCTTGTGCAGGCCGGGGCCGGAGGTGTCCAGCATCAGGGTGGCCACATCCTTCATAATGGAAAACTGGATTTGGTACAGCGCCCCCGTCTCCGGCATGGTGGTCCGGCCGTAGGCCTGGCCCAGGCGGGAGGCCACCGCCTTTTTCACAATGGCCTGGCAGGCGGGGACGGCGTGGAGGGCGGAGTTGAGGCAGTGGCCCTTGACGGGGAACTGGCCGCTGTCGGGGATGAACTGCTCCCAGGGCAGGGCGCGGACCCCCTCAAACAGGGCGTCGAAGGTGTCGGCGGGGAAGGAGCCCAGCACCAGCAGCACCCGCTCCCCTGTGCGGAGATTCAGGTTCAGCCGGGGCAGGTCCGCCGCCCCGCCCTGGCACAGCACCCGCCCGTTTTCCGCCTGCACCCGGGGCAGGCCCAGCCGGCGCAGCTCGTCGGCGGCCAGCCCTTCCAGGCCGAACAGGGTGGGAACGGCATAGGTAAAGGTTGTTTCCATGGTGTACCTCCGTGCCCCGGACAGGCGGGGCGGTGATCGTTTGTACCCAGTATATCGGATCGCGGGACAATACGCAAATGTTTCCCGCAGGAAATTGAATTCCTATCTGGTGTTTTTGTGAAATGTGTGGTATTGTATGGTCAGAATGACAGATAAGGAGGCGGAAAGTATGGAATCTGTTGGGTGGCTTGCCGCGGTCATTGTATTCGGCGTGGTGGAGGCGCTGACGGTTGGCCTGACCTCCATCTGGTTTGCCCTGGGCGCCCTGGGGGCCCTGGCGGCCAGTGAGCTGGGGTTCAACCTGTGGGTGCAGTTCGGGGTATTTATCGTGCTGTCCGGCGTGTCCATGCTGCTGCTCCGCCCTCTGGCCCGGAAGTACCTCAAGCCGGGGTACACCGCCACCAACGCCGACCGGCTCATTGGGCAGACAGCGGTGGTCACCGAGACGGTGGATGACCTGGCAGGCACCGGGGCAGCCCGGGTATCCGGCCAGATCTGGAGCGCAAAGCCTGCCCGGCCGGAGCTGGTGATCCCGGCGGGCAGCAAGGTTCGTGTCCTCAGCATCCAGGGGGTCAAGGTTCTGGTGGAGCCCCTGGAGGACGCCAAGTGAACAAGGAGGTCTGACAAATGGATGGAATCATCGGTAAAATTATCATTGTGGTGCTGATTATTCTGGTGCTGGCTATTTTGGCCACCAATATTCGGGTGGTGCCCCAGTCCAGAGCCTTTGTTATCGAGCGCCTGGGGGCGTTCCAGACCATCTGGGGGGTGGGGCTCCATTTCAAGATCCCCTTCCTGGAGCGGGTGGCCAAGAATGTGTCCCTGAAGGAGCAGGTGGTGGACTTCCCGCCCCAGCCCGTTATCACCAAGGATAACGTGACCATGCAGATTGACACGGTGATCTACTTCCAGATCACCGACCCCAAGCTCTATACCTACGGCGTGGAAAACCCCATGTCCGCCATTGAGAATCTCACCGCTACCACCCTGAGAAACATCATCGGCGATTTGGAGCTGGACCAGTCCCTGACCAGCCGCGACCACATCAACGGGCAGATGCGGGCCATTTTGGACGAGGCCACCGACAACTGGGGCATCAAGGTCAACCGGGTGGAGCTGAAAAACATCATGCCGCCCCGGGACATCCAGGAGTCCATGGAGAAGCAGATGCGGGCTGAGCGGGAGCGCCGTGAGGCTATCCTCCAGGCTGAGGGACAGAAGCAGTCCCAGATCCTGGTGGCAGAGGGCGAGAAGCAGTCGGCCATCCTCCGGGCGGACGCCGCCAAGCAGGCCGCCATCCTCCAGGCTGAGGGCGCCAAGCAGGCCAAGATCCTGGAGGCCGAGGCTGAGGCCGAGGCCATCATGAAGGTGCAGCAGGCCACCGCCGACGCCATCAAGCTCATCAACGAGTCCAACCCCGGGGAGGGCGTGCTGAAAATCAAGGCGCTGGAGGCCTTTACCGCCGCCGCCAACGGCAAGGCCACCAAGATCATCGTCCCCAGCGAGATCCAGGGCCTGGCCGGCCTGGCCGCCGCCGCCAAGACGGTGTTTGACACGGAGGACCCCAAGGCCACCATCACGAAAACCGTACCCAAGGCATAAGCGGAAGGCCCGCCCCCCACGGCTGGGGAGCGGGCCTTTTTCAAAAGGGCGGGGGCTTAACAAAAGATTTATTTGACATGGGACGCCCCTGTGGTAGGATGAAGAAAACAGGCGCTGCCTGATAGAAAGGAATTGTACAAGATGAAGCGGATTTACGGGATGCTGCTGGCGCTGGTGATGATGGCCGGGCTGCTGGTGCCGGTTTCGGCGGAGGAGACGGCCCAGCCTATGCCCGTCCCCGCCTGGGCCTATGGGATGCTGGCTGACGGCTATGCCATGGGCCTGTTCGGAGACGAAATATATACCAGCCACGGGGAGATTGTGACCCTGGAGCAGGTGGAGACCATGGCCGGCGTGGTGTCCGGCAAGCTGGCGCTGCTGGGGGTGGAACAGCGGACGGCGGACACGGTGGGCCTGGTGGTGGATACCACCCGGGGCGGCGTGGTCAACGCCCTGTACCAGGCGGCGGCGGACTACGCCTTTCCCGGCATTGAACAGGCCCCGGTGGACTTCATGGTGGAGACGGGTGCCATCTGCGGGGATGGGACCGGCCTGCACCTGGAGCGGCCCTGCACCCTGGTGGAGGCGGCCACCATGGCGAACAGCCTGATTTTGAACCTGTACGACCAAAATAACGCCGGGTCCCTGGGCCTTTTGTGGAAGGCGGAGGGGAATGGGAACACCCTGTACCTCCTGGGCTCCATCCATGTGGACCGGAACAATGTCTACCCCTTCCACAAGCAGCTGCGGGATATCATCCTAAACGCCCAGCTGGTGGCCTTTGAGCTGGACTTCAACGACCAGGAGCAGCTTGCCCAGTATGCCGCCATGCAGGTTTATTCCGACGGCACCACCCTGGCCGACCACGTGGCCCCGGAGCTGTACCAGGCCGCGGTGGACGTGCTGGGCCAGATGGGCCTGGCGGAGGAGCTGGTGGCCCAGTACAAGGCCTGGGCCCTGGCCGCCACGCTCCAGACCCTGGCTGCCGCCGATGAGACCACGGGCAGCAACGCCATGGCCATCGACCTGTACGTCAACGCCAAGGCGGTCAACGCCGGACGGGCCATTGACGCTGTGGAGACCTACGCCTTCCAGGGCGGGATCTTTGACAGCCTCTCCCCGGAATACCAGGAGAGCTATCTGGCCACCTCCCTGCTGATGCTGATGGACGTGGACGCCATGGATGAGGACACTAAGGCCGCCTTTGCCCGGGTGCTGGGGGAGGAGGCCCTTACCGACCAGGGCAGGACCGACCTGGAGGAGGATATGGCCCTGGTTGGGCTGTGGATGGACCAGTGGAAGGGACGGGACACCCAGGGCTTTGCCCAGTCCTACCCCAAGGATGAGGCCATCAACGGCGGGGACGAGCTGGAAAGCAAGCTGTTCACCGACCGGGACCCCGGCATGATTGCCTACGCCGACGCCTATTTGAAGCAGGCGGGCGGCCACACCGGGCTGCTGGTGGTGGGGGCCGGCCATATGATCGGCTCCACCGGCATCGTCCAGGGCCTGGCGGACCTGGGCTACACGGTGGAGGTTGTTCCCACGCCCTGAATCCATGAAATGCAAAGGTCTCCGGCTGACGCCGGAGACCTTTTTTGTTATTCGTTATACCAGCAGGTACCGTAAGCGGTCTGGATGGGGCCCCATTGGCCTGTTTGCCGGGCTCCGCCCAGCTGGTGGATGTCCGCAAATGGGTAGTGGAGCAGCTGGGTCTGGCGGCGGAGAAAAACATGGGTGGAGTCATAGAAGGGGTCGTCCCCTGCCAGAGACTGCCAGGCGGAAAGATCCAGCGTGTAGGACAGGCAGCCCCATACCGTCTCCGCGTCCGCGGGGAGGGAGTAGGAGAAGTAAGGGGAGAAGTGCAGCTGCCCGAAGCGCTCCAGCTCCTCCTGGTTGATCCAGGCGCTCCACTCCGGCAGCTCCTCCGCCGTCTCTCCGCCGGCCAGGCGGACCTGGGGATGGGCGGACAGGACCTGGTCCGCCGCCGTCCAGAACAGGGCGCCGGTAAAGTCCCGGGTGTGGTGGTGGGAGGAACCGTCCACAGAGAACTGCTCCTGGAGCCGAAGGCCGCTGCCGGCCTCATACCGGAACCAGTGGTACCAGCGGGCCTGGCCCTCCGGCAGCAGGATCAGCCAGGAGGACAGCTCCGCCTGGGTTTCCCCCACTGTGAGGGTGAGGGCGTCGTCCTCCACCTGGGGCACCAGGTCGTCGGTCAGGTCATCGTCCTGCCACTGGCCGGGGCGGACGGCCACAGCCTGGGCGCAGCGGGCCAGCTCCAGGGCCTGAACCCGCTCCCGGCGCAGCACCGTCTCCTCCGGACCGGGAGACGGATCGGGAATTTGGGGGTCCAGCTCCCCGCTGCGCTGACCCTGCCGGGCCAGGGCCCGCAGCCGGTCGTAGGCGGCGTTGCGGCAGATGGCGGTCAGCCATGTGGCAAGGCCCGCCCGTGCTCCGTCATAGTCCGCCGCCTTTTCCACCAGCCTGGCGTACACCTGGGCCAGGCATTCCTCTGCCTGGTGGGGATCGGACAGGATGCCCCGCACCACATAGCCCATCATGGGGCCGTAGTCGGTCAGCAGCGCCTCCAGCGCCTGGGGCGAACCGGAGCGCAGCTCCTCCAGCCAGGATTCCTGCTCTGCCATGGCGGTCACCTCCTTTTTCTCTTTCACCTCTATATACGTCTGAAAAGGCCATATCCCACGCAGAAATAAAAAGGGAAGGCACGGCCGTCAGGCCAGCGCCTTCCCAATGGGGTGTGCCCGGCGGGACACCTGCCCCACAGCGGGCTCCGTTCTTACATAAGAAAAGCGGCCCGCCTGTTGGGCGGGCCGCTGGGGGATACACTCAGTGGTTGAGATAGTAGCGCACCAGAGCCTGGAGCAGCTCGTCCCGATCCACCTTGCGGATCATGGCACGGGCGTTGTTATGGTTGGTGATGTAGGTGGGGTCCTCGGAGAGGATGTAGCCTACGATCTGGTTGACCGGATTATAGCCCTTCTCCTGCAGGGACTGATAAACCGAGGCGAGAATCGCCTTGATCTCCATATCGCGCTGATCCCCCAGACGGAATTTGCGGGTGAAATCCATCTCGTCCATCTAATACACCTCCTGACTCAATGCGTGGAACAGCTGCCTTTAGTGTACTCTAAAACGGGGGGGATGTAAAGGGGACAAGATAAAAATTAAAAATTTTTGCCTCGCGGCCTGGGATCAGGAATACTTCACCGGAGGGACGAACATACTAGGGGGGAAACCTGAGGACGGAGAGGAGGGACACAAACATGCTATTGGATAAGATTGCCCTGGCCCTGGTCATCATCGGCGGCTTGAACTGGGGCAGCGTGGGTCTGTTCCAGTTCGATCTGGTGGCCTTTGCCCTGGGCGGTTCGGCCAGCATGATCAGCCGGATCATCTATACGGTCATCGGTCTGGCTGCGATCTGGTGCATTTCCCTGCTGTTTCGGGATACAATGGACAAAAAGGACTGACGGGCCGGCAGCATGCCTGCCCGGCGGGGGAAAGCGGACGGCGGCGGCGCCGTCCGTCTTTTTTTGCCCGATACAGGGCATTTTACTTATTTTACATGGGATTTTACCTGGATTTAACATGGCGGTGCTTTCTCATTTTACATGGGTTTCCTATACTGGGCTACGCAAAGCAGAAATGCCTACCATTGAACAAAAAGGAGATATGATTTCTATGAAAAAGATGACCTGTCTCGGCCTTTCCATGATGATGACCCTGGGCCTGCTCACCGCCTGCGGCGGCGACCCCGCCACCTCTGGGGGCGCCGGCTCCCAGTCCCAGCAGCAGGGGGAGACCACCTCCATCACCGGCGTGGTGAATACCGACGGCTCCACCTCCATGGCCGACGTAATGGCTGTGCTGCAGGAGACCTTCAAGGCTGAGCAGCCCAACGTAACCGTCAACTACACCGGTTCCGGCTCCGGCTCCGGCATCACCAACGTGCTCAACGGCACCGTGGATATCGGCCTTTCCTCCCGCGCCCTGAAGGACGAGGAGAAGGAGCAGGGGGCCGTGGAGAACGTGGTGGCCCTGGACGGCGTGGCCGTCGTGGTCAACCCCGGGAACACCACCGCCGACCTGACTGTGGAGCAGATTGCCCAGATCTTCTCCGGCGAGATCACCAACTGGTCTGAGGTGGGCGGCGCCGACGGAGAGATCGCCGTGTTCGGCCGTGAGTCCGGCTCCGGCACCCGGGGCGCCTTTGAGGAGATTGTGGGCGTGGAGGACGTGTGCGTCTACACCAACGAATACTCCTCCACCGGCGACATGGTGGGCGCCGTGGCCAACAACCCCAACGCCATCGGCTACGCCTCCCTGTCCGCTGTGGACGACTCCGTGGTGGCCCTGAAGGTGGAGGGCGTGGCTCCCTCCGAGGAGACGGTGAAGGACGGCAGCTACGCCATCCAGCGCCCCTTCGTCATGGTGACCAAGGAGGGTGTGGAGCTGTCTGAGGCCGCCCAGGCCTTCCTGGACTTCGCCATGAGCGCCGACAGCGCCCAGTACATCGCCGCCGCCGGCGCCGTGTCCCCCAAGGGCTGATGATACAGATCCTTCCGGGCGGTTCCCCTTTGGGCCGCCCGGGAGGGGGTCCTTCCCCGCTGAACAAGGGGCACGGGCCTGATCCGTGTCCCTTGTTCAGCCGAGAAGCTGGATTTTGAGATAAAGGTTGGTTGTTATGAAAGAAGCTCCAATGGCCTCCGTGGTCAAGCGCAGAGGGAAGGGGAAAAAGGCGATGGAGGGCGTCATGCAGGGCGTGTTCTTCCTCTGCGGCTTTATCGCCATCGTTTTTGTCCTGCTGATTACGGTTTATTTGATCCTGTCCGGCCTGCCGGCCATCCGGGAAATCGGCCTTGTGGATTTCCTCTTCGGCACCCGGTGGGAATCCACCCACAAGACTGACCCCGCCTTTGGAATCCTGCCCATGATCCTCACCTCCGTTTACGGCACTGCCGGCGCTATCCTGATCGGCGTGCCGGTGGGCTTCCTCACCGCCGTCTACCTGGCCAAGGTGGCCTCCCCCAGGGTGGCCGGGGTGATCCGCCCGGTGGTGGATCTGCTGGCGGGCATCCCCTCCCTGGTTTACGGCCTGGTGGGCATGATGGTGCTGGTGCCCCTGATCCGGGAGACCTTCCACACCCCCGCCGGCGAGAGCCTGCTGGCCGCCATTGTAGTGCTGGCGGTAATGATCCTGCCCTCCATCATATCCGTCTCCGAAACCGCCCTGAAGGCGGTGCCCCGGGAATATGAGGAGGCCAGCCTGGCCCTTGGGGCCACCGAGCTGGAAACCTATTTCCGGGTCAGCGCCCCCGCCGCCAAAAGCGGCATCGCCGCCGCGGTGGTGCTGGGTGTGGGGCGGGCCATCGGCGAGGCCATGGCCATCCTGATGGTGGCGGGCAACGTGGCCAATATGCCCGGCCTGCTGACCAGCGTGAAGTTCCTCACCACCGGCATCGCCAGCGAGCTGTCCTATTCCAGCGGCTTGCAGCGCCAGGCCCTGTTTTCCATCGGGCTTGTGCTGTTCCTGTTTATCATGTGCATCAATGTGCTGCTGAATGTATTTTTGAAGCGGAGCAAGGAGGACTGAAGCCATGACCAATTCCATCGCGGGGGAGCTCCCCGTCCTGCCCGGGAAAAAGGAGGGCCTGTCCCCCCGGCGCCGGGCCTATGAGGTGGGGATGCGGACCCTGGTTTACACTGCCGCCGGGCTGGTGGTGGCGCTGCTGGTGTTCCTGCTGGGCTACATCTTCTACAAGGGGCTGCCCAACCTGACGTGGGAGTTCCTCACCTCGGAGGAAAGCGTGCTCAACGATGTGGAGGGCATCCTCCCCGCCATCCAAAATACGCTGTATGTGATTGTGGCCACCCTGGTGGTGGTGCTGCCCCTGGGGGTGGGCGCCGCCGTCTATCTGACGGAGTACGCCACCAACCACCGCCTGGTGACTGCCATCGAGTACGCCACCGAGACCCTGGCCGGCATCCCCTCCATCCTGTACGCCCTGGTGGGCGTGCTCATCTTCGGGGAGGCGCTGGGCATGGGCAAGACCCTGATTGCCGGCTCCATGACCCTGGTGATTATGAACCTGCCCACCATCATCCGCACCACCCAGGAGTCCCTGAAAACGGTGCCCCAAAGCTACCGGGAAGGCTCCCTGGGCCTGGGCGCGGGCAAATGGCACATGATCCGCACCGTGGTGCTGCCCTCCTCGGTGGACGGCATCGTCACCGGCTGCATCCTGGCCATCGGCCGCATCGTGGGCGAGTCGGCGGTGCTGCTGTATACGGTGGGCATGAGCATGACCATGCAGGACTACTTCCGGGACGGCCTGTCCAGCCTGCTGCAAAGCTCCGGCTCCACCCTCACCGTGGCCCTGTACGTCTACGCCAAGGAGCGGGCGGACTTTGACCTGGCCTTTTCCGTGGCTGTGGTGCTGCTGGTGATCACGCTGGTCATCAACCTGGCGGCCAAGCTGGTGGGGAAGGGCCTGAGAAAGAAGGAAAGGTAGGAAATCAAAGGATGAATGAAACTGTCATTCTTCAGGCTCAGGATCTGAACCTGTATTATGGAGAAAACCACGCTCTGAAATCCATCAGCATGGAGATTCCGGAGCATCAGATTACCGCCCTCATCGGCCCTTCCGGCTGCGGAAAGTCCACCTTCCTGCGGAGCATCAACCGCATGAACGACCTGATCCCCAGCGTCCGCATTGAGGGGTCCCTCTTTTACCGGGGGGAGGACGTCTACGCCGCCGGCCGGGATGTGACCGACCTGAGAAAGCGCATCGGCATGGTGTTTCAAAAGCCCAACCCCTTCCCCATGTCCATCTATGACAACGTGGCCTACGGCCCCCGCACCCACGGCATCCGCAGCAAGGTGAAGCTGGACGAAATTGTGGAGGAGTCCCTGAGAGGGGCCGCCATCTGGGACGAGGTGAAGGACCGGCTGAAAAAGTCCGCCCTGGGCCTGTCCGGCGGCCAGCAGCAGCGGCTGTGCATTGCCCGGGCCCTGGCGGTGAAGCCCGACGTGCTGCTCATGGACGAGGCTACCTCTGCCCTGGACCCTATCTCCACCAGTAAGATTGAAGACCTTGCGGTGGAGCTGAAAAAGGATTATAGTATCATCATGGTCACCCACAATATGCAGCAGGCCGCCCGCATCTCCGACAAAACCGCCTTCTTCCTCCTGGGGGAGCTGATTGAATACGGCGACACGGAGCAGATTTTCTCCATGCCCAGGAACCAGAAAACGGAGGATTACATCACGGGGAGGTTTGGATAATGCGGGACAGATTCAACGAGCAGCTGGAGCAGCTGAATGTGGAGCTGATTAAAATGGGGGCCCTGTGCGAGGAGTCTATCTCCGCCGCCGCCAAGGCCCTGATGGAGCGGGACGCCGCCCTGCGGGAGACGGCCTACGCCGCCGAGCGGGAGATCGACCAGAGCGAGCGGATCATTGAGGGGCTGTGCATGCGCATGCTGCTGCAGCAGCAGCCGGTGGCCCGGGACCTGCGGACCATCTCCGCCGCGCTGAAAATGATTTCCGACATGGAGCGCATCGGGGATCAGGCCGCCGATATCGCTGAAATCGCCCGGGATATTCAAAACAGCCCCATCCCGGCGGACATCCCCCTGGGGGAGATGGCCAGGGGCGCCATCGCCATGGTGACAGAGAGCGTGGAGTCCTTCGTGCGGAAGGATCTGGAGCTGGCCCGGCGGGTCATTGCCCAGGACGACGAGATTGACAGCATGTTCCTGGCGGTGAAGCAAACCCTGATCCAGCGCATCGGCGGGGGCGACAACGGGGAGCTGTGTGTGGATATCCTGATGATCGCCAAATACTTTGAGCGGATCGGCGACCACGCGGTGAACCTGGCCGAGTGGGTGGAGTATTCCATCACCGGCTGCCACAGCGGAGGAAAGGCATAATGGAAAGGGACAGACGGGCTGCCGCTGTCCCTTTCTTGGAAGGATAGGTGAGCGCAGTGATCTATGTGTTGGAGGATGACGCCAGCATCCGAAAACTGGTGATTTACACCCTGCAAAGCCAGGGGATGGAGGCGGAGGGCTTCGAGCGTCCGTCGGAATTCTGGCAGGCGTTTCAGGGGAAGCGGCCCCAGCTGGTGCTGCTGGACATCATGCTGCCGGAGGAGGACGGGCTTCAGGTGCTCCGCCGCCTGCGGGGGATGCCCGGGGGCGGGAACCTGCCGGTGATCCTGCTCACCGCCAAAAGTACGGAGTACGACAAAGTCCTGGGCCTGGACGAGGGGGCGGACGACTACGTGGCCAAGCCCTTCGGCATGATGGAGCTGATGGCCCGGGTGCGGGCCGCCCTGCGCCACGGGGGGCAGGAGCGGCAGGAGGAGCGCACCTACACCCTGGGCAGCTTGTATGTGGACCCCGCCCGGCACATTGTGCGGGTAAATGGGCAGGACGTAACCCTGACGCTGAAGGAGTACCAGGTGCTGTGCCTGCTGCTGGAGCGGCCGGGCACGGTGTTTACCCGGGATCAGCTGCTCAACATCATTTGGGGCTATGAATTCGACGGCGCCAGCCGGACGGTGGACGTGCACATCCGCACCCTGCGCCAGAAGCTGGGGGAGGCTGGCGGCTGCATCGAGACCGTGCGGGGCGTGGGCTACAAGATCAGCGGAGGATAGACATATATGGGCGGACAAACCATGACGGGCAGGCTTTTCCGGGCCTCTGTGGCGGTGGCCGTAGGGGTGATGGCCCTGTCCATCCTTTTGTTTTTGGGGGTTTTGTACCAATACTTTACCAACCGGATGATGGACAGCCTGGCTACCGAGGCTACGCTGGTCTCCCAGGGGGTGGAGCTCCAGGGGGAGGACTATCTGGACGGGCTGCGGACGGAAAGCCGCATCACCTGGGTGGCGTCAGACGGCACCGTGCTGTACGACAGCGTTACCGATCCCGCGGACATGGAAAACCATGGGGACCGGGAGGAGATCCGCCAGGCCATGGACGGGGTGACGGGCACCGCCCGGCGGTATTCCAGCACCCTGGCCCAGCAGACCCTGTACGCCACCCAGCGGCTGGACGACGGCAGCGTGATCCGCATGGCCAGCGCCCAGAGCACCGTTTGGGTGCTTCTGCTGGCTATGGTGCAGCCGGTGCTGGTGATCCTGGCGCTGGCCCTGCTGCTGTCGGCCCTTATGGCCCGGCGGCTGGCCCGGCGGATCATCCAGCCTATCTCCGACCTGGATTTGGAACATCCGGAGGCCTGCGACGCCTATGACGAGCTGGCCCCCCTGCTGGGCCGCCTCCGCAGGCAGCAGGAGACCATCCGCAGCCAGATGGCCGCCCTGCGCCAGCGCCAACAGGAGTTTGCCGCCCTGACGGAGAATATGTCCGAAGGGTTCCTCCTGCTGGACGGCCAGGGCCATGTGCTGTCCCATAACTCCGGGGCGCTGCGGCTGCTGAATGCCGGGGAGCCGGTGGGGGAGGTCAACGCCCTGGTGCTCAACCGCAGCGAGGCCTTCCGCCGGGGGGTGGAGGAGCTGCTGGAGGGTCGGCAGAGCCGCCAGATGCTAAGCGTCAACGGCCGCTTCTGCCAGATGCTGGCAAACCCTGTAATGGAGGAGGGCAAAACCGCCGGCGGCGTCATCGTGCTGCTGGACGTGACGGAGGCGGAGCGGCGGGAGGAGCTGCGGCGGGAGTTTACCGCCAACGTCTCCCATGAGCTGAAAACGCCCCTCACCTCCATTTCCGGCATTGCGGAGATTATGAAAAACGGCATTGTAAAGGGCCAGGACGTGCCCGGCTTCGCCGCCGATATTTACCAGGAGGCCCAGCGGCTGATCGCCCTGGTGGAGGACATCATCCGCCTGTCCCAGCTGGACGAGGGCGCCGGCGGGCTGGAGCCGGAGCCGGTGGAGCTGCTGTCCCTGGCCGGCGAGGTGGCCGCCCGCCTGGGGGACGCCGCCCGGCAGAACCAGGTGTCGGTGTCTGTGGGGGGGAGCGCCGTTGAGGTGACGGGCCTGCGCCGGGTGCTGGATGAAATCCTGTACAACCTCTGTGAGAACGCCATCAAGTATAACCGGCCGGGGGGCAGAGTCACCGTGGAGGTGAGCCCCGCCCCTCAGGGGGCGCGGGTGACGGTGTCGGACACCGGCATCGGAATCCCGGCCCAGGATTGCAGCCGGGTGTTTGAACGCTTTTACCGGGTGGACAAAAGCCATTCCCGGGCCATCGGCGGCACGGGATTGGGCCTGTCCATTGTCAAGCACGGCGTGCAGCTTCACGGCGGCCAGATCCAGCTGGACAGCCGGGAGGGGGAGGGGACAACCATCACCCTGGAGCTGCCCGCCCGGATGGGGGAGCGCGTTACTTGCGGGGAATAAAAAAATCGGGTATAATAGCCCCGTAGCGGCTATGATACCCGATTTTTATTTTGGCCGCTTTCCCCGTCGCCCGAAGGCGGGCAAAGTGAAAGGAGCGTTCCCTGTATGTGGTTTGACGAAGCGGTGATTTACCAGATCTATCCCCTGGGCCTGTGCGGCGCCCCCGCCTTCCCTGAGGAGGGGCAGGCCCCTCAGCCCCGGATTCTCCGGCTGCTGGGCTGGGTGGAGCACATCCAAAAGCTGGGTGCGGACACGGTGCTGCTCAACCCGGTGTTTGCCAGCGACCGCCACGGCTACGATACCCGGGACTACTTCCAGGTGGACCCCCGCCTGGGGACGGAGGCGGATCTGGCCCGGGTTTGCCGCGCCTTTCACGAGGCGGGGCTGCGGGTGATGCTGGACGGCGTGTTCAACCACGTGGGCCGGGGCTTTTGGGCTTTCCGGGACGTGCAGGAGAAGAAGTGGGACAGCCCTTATAAGGACTGGTTCCACGTCGACTTCGGCGGCAATACTGACCGGAACGATGGCTTTTGGTATGAGGCCTGGGAGGGCCACAATGAGCTGGTCAAGCTGAACCTGCAAAATCCCGCGGTGGTGGAGCACCAGTTCCAGGCCATCCGCCACTGGGTGGAAGCCTTTGATATCGACGGCCTGCGCCTGGATGTGGCCTACTGCCTGCCCCAGGACTACCTTCGGCAGCTGCGTGGCTTTACCCAGACCCTGAAGCCGGATTTTGTCCTCATGGGGGAGACGCTTCACGGGGACTACAAGCGGTGGATGGGGCCGGAGCTGTGCCACTCTGTCACCAACTACGAGTGCTACAAGGGCCTTTGGTCGGCCTTTAACGAGAAAAACCTCTTTGAAATCGGCCACAGCCTGGCCCGCCAGTTTGGGCCGGAGCCCTGGACGCTGTATCAGGGGGCGCATCTGCTGTCCTTCGTGGACAACCACGATGTCACCCGCATCGCCAGCAAGCTGAACAACCCGGAGCATCTGCCCCTGATCTATGCCATGCTGCTGGGCATGCCCGGTGTCCCGGCGCTGTATTACGGCAGCGAGTGGGGGATGACCGGGGAGAAGGGGGCCTGCAGCGACGACGACCTGCGCCCCGCCCTGGAAAAGCCGGAGTGGAACGGCCTGACCGACTGGATTGCCGCTCTGACCAAGGCTAGCCGGGGCAGCGACGCCCTGTGCCGGGGCTCCTACCGGAATGTGGTGCTCACCAACCGGCAGATCATTTTTGAGCGCAAGACGGACAGCCAGCGGGTGCTGGTGGCCATCAACGCCGACAACCAGCCCTACGTGGCCCATTTTGACGCGGGCTGCGGCCTGGCCTGGGACCTGATTACCGGGGAGAAGCACGACTTCGGCGGCGGCAGCCATCTGCCCCCCTACTCCGCCCGGTACTGGAGGATGGAGCGGTAACAACATAACAGCAAAACGGTTCCCCCGGAAGCTCCGTGGGGAACCGCTTTTTTACAGCCTGGGACATACCAGGTCCTCTTTGGGCAGCTTTGCCCAGGAGAACAGGGGGATCAGCTCCTGGGGGGTGATGGGGGCGTACTGGGGGATCAGGCCGGCCC
>CASFCW010000001.1 GCA_949293165.1 uncultured bacterium | reverse complement strand
AATTTCCACGTCTGGCCATGCGCTTATCCTCCAGCCTGGAGACCACCACGGCGCAGGCCGCGTCGCCGGTGATATTGACTGTGGTGCGGCCCATGTCGAAGATCCGGTCGATCCCAGCCACCAGGGCGATGCCCTCCACCGGCAGGCCCACGCTTTGCAGCACCATGGCAAGCATTACCATTCCGGCACCGGGCACACCCGCCGTCCCGATGGAGGCCAGGGTGGCGGTCAGCACAATGGTCACCATATCCCCGGGAGAAAGGCTGACCCCATAGCAGCTTGCAATAAAGACGGCACACACACCCTGGTAGATGGCGGTTCCATCCATATTGATGGTGGCGCCCAGGGGCAGCACAAAGGAGACCACCTCCCGCTTGGCCCCCAGCCGTTGGGCGCACTCCATATTGATGGGGAGGGCCCCCACCGAGGAGGCGGAGGAGAACGCCATCATCATGGCCGGCGCCATACCGGAGAAGAATGCCTTGGGAGATACGCCGCCCAACAGCCCGACGGTGGTGGAATATACCAGCAGGCCGTGGACGATATAGCCGATGTAGGCTACCAGCAGCACCAGCGCCAGCTGCCCCAAAATGGCAGGGCCGTTTTCCGCAATCACCGGGCAGATCAGGCAGGCCACGCCCACCGGGGACAGACGGATAATCAGATCCATAATCCGGAGGAACACTTCATTGAAGCTCTCAATCACCTGTGCGGCCAGAAAGCCCTTCTCCCCTGCCAGCAGCACGCCGAAGCCGAGCAGCAGGGAAATGACAATCACCTGGAGCATAACAGCATCCGCCAGAGGCTGCACCGCGTTGGACGGGAAAATGGCCACAATGGTGTCCATCAGGCTCTGCCCCGCGGGAGGCGTGTAGTCCAGCCCCGCGGTAGACAGGGCGGGGAACAGATGCAGCCGGTCAGCAGCCGTCCCCAGCAGCAGGGCCAGCACAACGGCAAAGGCGGTGGTACACATGTAGTACACAATCGTCTTGACCCCGATGGCTCCCACCTTGCTGACGTCCTTCATGGAAATCACACCGGCGGCAATGGAAAACAGCACGATGGGCACCACCACAAACTTCAGCAGGTTCAGAAAGATGGTCCCAATGGGCTGGACATAGGTTTTGGCAATCTCCACCCCCTGCTTATCCGGCATGGCCATCAGCGCCAGCCCGCCGACAATACCCACCACCAGTCCAAAAAAAATCCACGCTGCCAGCGGCAGCTTTTTCCCCTGTTTTGTCATATTTTAATCCCTTCCTCCCACATTTTGCATTTTCAGTGGAACCGCTTTTCGTTTTTATCCTCCTTCACGGTATATAGTATAGCAATATTTCATTATTTTGCAAGTCCATTTTATTCATGATTCATTTTTCTTCTGACGGCGCCCTGCTGTCACAATCACACAGTTTATTTTCTAAAATTTTCCAACCCTCTCGACGGTTTTCTCTCGCGTATTTCCCAGAAAATGGTATTCTACCTTTATCAAATTCTTTTATGGAGGTCGGCACCATGAATTTATTGCGGAAACGCGGCATTTTGGACAGCCCCAGGGTTTTATTCCTCCCCGTTGATTCCATTTCCCCAAATCCCGACCAGCCCCGGCGGATCTTCCAGCAGGAGGATCTGGAAGCCCTGGCGGACTCCATCCGTTCCCTGGGCCTGCTCCAGCCCCTTACCGTCCGCAGGAGCCCCAACGGCTGGGAGCTGGTAGCTGGGGAGCGCCGGCTGCGGGCTGCCCGCCTGGCCGGTTTGCAGGAGGTCCCCTGTATTTCCCTTCAAATCGACAGCCAGCACTCCTCCCTGCTGGCGCTGGTGGAAAACCTGCAGCGGAAGGACCTGGACTTTTGGGAGGAGGCCCTGGCGCTGGACAAGCTGATAGCCACCTACCACCTGTCCCAGGAGGAGGCGGCCCGCCGCATTGGAAAGAGCCAGTCCGCTGTAGCCAACAAGCTGCGTCTGCTCCGCCTCCCCCCCGACGTGCTCCAGCACCTGCGGGACGGCGGCGCCACGGAGCGCCACGCCCGCGCCCTGCTGCCCCTGGACAGCCCGGAGCAGCAGCGTCAGGCGGCGGAGGCGCTGCTGGCTCAGCGTCTCACCGTGGCTCAGACAGAAGCCCTGGTGGACAGCCTGCTCCACCCCACCCAGCCGGTCCAGCCCAAAAAAGCCAAGCGCACCTTCCTGGTCAAGGATGTGCGGCTGTTCCTCAACAGCCTTACCCGCAGCATGGATTTGATGCGCTCTGCCGGCTTTGACACCCGCTGCCGCAGGGAGGAACGGGAGGACACCATCCTCCTCACCATTGAGATTCCCAAGTTTCCCGCCCGTTAAACGGCTGTTTCACGTGAAACATTTCTGCCTCTTGTCTGGAATTCCTGGGGGAAAAACCGGGAAAAGAGTTGCAACACTTTGCTCCGGTTGATATAATAAGGGTTACCGGTTCGGCCGTCGTTGCGGCCGTTCCGCCCCCGCCCCACTTTTTCAGGGGCGAGGAACCCATTTCCCGTCAGGAGGTACCCTATGGCCAGAATCATTGCCATTGTAAATCAGAAAGGGGGCGTGGGCAAAACCACAACCACGGTCAACTTAACCGCAGCCTTATCCGCCCTTGGCAAGCGCGTCCTTCTGTGCGACTTTGATCCCCAGGCCAACGCTACCTCCGGCATGGGCGTGGATAAAAACACCGCATCCCCCAACGTATATGATGTGCTCATCAACGATGCCGACCCCCGCAAGGCGGTGGTCTCCACCAAGTACGGGGACGTCATCCCCTCCAACAAGGCGCTGGCGGGGGCCGGGATTGAAATGATTGCCATTCCCGACCGGGAACGGCTGCTGAAGAAGGCGCTGGATCAGCTGTCCTCCGGCTATGATTACATTTTAATCGACTGCCCCCCTTCCCTGGAGATGCTTACCGTCAACGCCCTGTGCGCCGCGGGCACCCTTTTGGTGCCGGTGCAGTGTGAATACTATGCCCTGGAGGGGCTGAGCGACTTGCTGTCCACGGTGCGCCTGGTAAAGCGGGGGCTGAACCCCGCCCTGGCCCTGGAGGGCGTGCTGCTCACCATGTTTGACAGCCGCACCAACCTCTCCCTCCAGGTTGCGGAGGAGGTCAAACGCCATTTCCCCGGCCAGGTATACGCCACGGTCATCCCCAGGAATGTGCGTCTGTCGGAGGCCCCCAGCCACGGGAAGCCGGTGACGGACTATGACCCCTATTCCCGGGGCGCGGAGGCTTACCGCGCCCTGGCCCAGGAAATCACGGATATCCATCATACCGCCAGTTTGTAATGGGCAGGACGTCCCCTCCCCTTTCGGCTGGCGGACGTCCACCTTTTTGATATGTTAAAGAGGTGTGCTATGGCAAAACGAACATCAGAACACGGACTGGGCCGTGGTTTGAACGCCCTGCTGGGCGACCCGGAGCTGCCCGGTCAGGGGGAGGGCTCCCTTCTTCTCCCCATCTCCCAGGTAGAGCCTGGACTAAACCAACCCAGAAAGCGCTTTGACCCGGAAAGCCTGGCCGATCTGGCCGACTCCATTCGGGTCCACGGCGTTATCCAGCCCCTGACAGTCCGCCGTCTGGCCTCCGGCTACTATCAGATCATCGCCGGTGAGCGGCGGTGGAGGGCGGCCAAGCAGGCGGGCCTGGACGAAATTCCCGCGGTCGTCATAGAGGCGGATGACCGGAAGGTCATGGAGCTGGGGCTGATTGAAAACCTGCAGCGGGAGGACCTGAATCCCGCAGAAGAGGCCAGGGGCTACCAGGTCCTTATGGACGAATATGGCCTGACCCAGGAACAGGTGGCCCAGCGGATGGGAAAATCCCGTCCCGCCATCGCCAATATGCTCCGCCTGCTGGCTCTGCCGGAGGATGTGCTGCAAATGGTGGAGGAGGGTACGCTGTCCGCCGGACACGCCCGGGCCATCCTGGGCGCTCCCAGCCACGAGCTGCAGCGGGAGGCGGCCAAGCAGGTGGTGGCCCACGGGCTGTCCGTCCGCCAGACGGAGCACCTGGTCAAGGCCCTCCAGCGCCAGGAGGAGGCCAAAAAAGAGCCCGCCTCCCAGGAGATCTCCCTCTATCTGGGGGAGCTGGAAAAATCCCTGTCAGGCCGTCTGGGACGGAAGGTGACCATCTCCGGGCAGGGACAAAAGGGGAAGATTCAACTGGAATACTATAATGCGGAAGATTTGGAGACGCTGCTCTCCCTGTTGAACGCACTGCGCGGAGAGGGGGGCACCTTCCATGGCTGAAGAAAAAACCCCCATCCCCCAGGATGCGCCGGAGCAGACGCCCGCCGCCCCTGAAAAACCGCCTGCCTATACGCCTCCCGCATCCCAGGAGAAACGGCGCAAGTCGGTCATCCACTACGTCACCATCCTGTTCGCCGCGGCCTTTGCGCTGATGCTGATGACATACGTCATGGAGCGGCGGCAGAATGAGGCGGTGGTGGACAGCCTGACCCAGTCGGTATCCGGCCTGCGGGAATCCATCACCAACATGGAATCCACCCAGGACATCTACGACGACAACGTAAAGCTGATGGAGGAGCTCAACCAGCTCAACGACCAGCTGGAGGAGCAGCAAGCCCAGTTGGACGCGATCCAGCAGCAGCTGGAGGAGCAGACCAACGCCGCCAAGGCCATGGACTGGTTCTGGCAGATTGACGAGGCGTACGTCCGCTACGCCTACACCACCGCCCGGAACCTCATCCAGGCCTTTGAGGAGACCGATCTGGTCCAGTGGCTGCCCAAGGAGAGCATCACCGAGACCGACCGCCTCTCCCCTGCCGAGCGGTATCAGCAGATCTACGATAACCTATATTAAGATTGTTTCACGTGAAACAGAGAAAAGAAACCTAATTGGAGGAAACAAATCATGCTGGATATAAAGTTTGTTCGTGAAAATCCCGATGTGGTCCGGGAGAACATTAAAAAGAAGTTTCAGGACGCCAAGCTGCCCCTGGTGGACGAGGTCCTGAGCCTGGACCAGGAAAACCGCGCCGTCATCGCCGAGGCCCAGGACCTGCGCACCAAGCGCAACAGCCTGTCCAAGCAGGTGGGCATCCTGATGGGCCAGGCAAAAAAAGACCCCTCCAAGCTGGCGGAGGCTGAGGAGGCCAAGGCCCAGGTGAAGGCCAACGCCGACCGGCTGGCCGAGCTGGAGGCCCGGGAGACGGAGCTGGCGGAACAGATCCGCAAAATCATGCTCCAGATCCCCAACATCATCGACCCCTCCGTCCCCATCGGCCCGGACGACAGCTGCAACGTGGAAATCCAGCGCTTTGGCGAGCCCGTGGTGCCCGACTACGAAATCCCCTATCACACCCAGATTATGGAGTCCTTCAACGGCATTGACATGGACGCCGCCGGCCGTGTGTCCGGCAACGGCTTCTACTATCTGATGGGCGACATCGCCCGCATCCACGAGGGTGTGCTGGCCTATGCCCGGGACTTCATGATTAACAAGGGCTTTACCTTCTGCATCCCTCCCTTCATGATCCACGGCAACGTGGTGGAGGGCGTCATGTCCCAGACGGAGATGGACGCCATGATGTATAAAATTGAGGGCGAGGACCTGTACCTCATCGGTACCTCCGAGCACTCCATGATCGGCAAATTCATCGACCAGATGATCCCCGAGGAGAAGCTGCCCCAGACCCTTACCTCCTACTCCCCCTGCTTCCGGAAGGAGAAGGGCGCCCACGGCATTGAGGAGCGCGGCGTCTACCGCATCCACCAGTTTGAAAAGCAGGAAATGGTGGTGGTGTGTAAGCCCGAGGAGTCCATGGACTGGTATGAGAAGATGTGGCGCTACTCCGTGGAGCTGTTCCGCTCCCTGGATATCCCCGTCCGCCAGCTGGAATGCTGCTCCGGCGACCTGGCCGACCTGAAGGTGAAGTCCTGCGACATTGAGGCCTGGTCCCCCCGCCAGCAGAAATACTTCGAGGTGTGCTCCTGCTCCAACCTGGGCGACGCCCAGGCCCGCCGGCTGAAAATGCGCGTCAAGGGCAGCGACGGCCGCACCTATCTGCCCCATACCCTGAACAACACCGTGGTGGCTCCGCCCCGGATGCTCATCGCCCTGCTGGAAAACAACCTCCAGGCTGACGGCAGCGTGAAAATCCCCGCCGCCCTTCGGCCCTACGTCGGCGGCATGGAGGTCATTACCCCCAAGGCTTAACCTCCCCTCCCCTGCCCCGCCGACAGGGAGATGCATGTCCAGCGCCCCACGGAGCATTGCCCCGTGGGGCTGGTGGTTTTCTCCCCAGATAGGCTTCCTTTATCAAATTGTAATATAACTTTTAATTAATACAAAAAGTATTACCGCTTTCCAGCCGTTTTCCCCCGCCCGTTTCCTATTCAGGGTCATTTATACTCTCAAAAACCGCTCCAGAACGGTGACACCGCTGAAACCCTTGGGGCCCAAGGGTTTCAGAGCACAGGAAATGAGCCGGTGGGCAGCGACGGCGCAAAAGAAACAAAGGAGAACCATGAACGCATTTTTTTCTGAATTTAAAACCTTCATTGCCCGGGGCAACGTCCTGGATATGGCGGTGGGCGTCATTGTAGGCGGAGCCTTCAAGACCATTGCCGATTCCCTGACCAACGACATCCTCATGCCCCTGCTGGGAATCCTGGTGGGCCGGGTATCCTTTTCCGATTTGGTGCTGACCATCGGCTCGGCCCAAATCGCCTACGGGAATTTCATCCAGGCCATTTTGAATTTCCTTATTATGGCCTTTGCGGTTTTCTGCATCGTCAAGGTGGTCAACCGCTTCCACCGAAAGAAGAAGGAGGAGACCCCTCCCCCCTCCCCTACCGCCCAGGAGCAGCTGCTGGCTGAAATCCGCGACCTGTTAAAGGAGCGCCAGGGATGAAAGAAAACCGAACCTCTCCCGCCCCTGAAAAGCCGGAGGGGGAGGGCTACACCCCCGCCTCCCCGGTGAAACGGACGCTGGCGTGGATTGCCCTGGTCTACGTGCTGATTATTCTGGCGCTGACCACCTACTATTACTATAACGGCGTCATGCTCACCAACCTCGGCCCCCTGCTGGCCGTCCCCGGCCTGATGGGGCTGGGCATCCTGACGCTGGTCAGCTGGCGCACAACCGGGCGGCCGGGCCCTGCCGCAGCCGTGGTGCTGGCTGTGGTCTGCTTTCTGGTCGCCCTGGCCACCCTTCCCATCGGGATTGCCGGGCTGCTAAGCAACTTCGGCATGTGCATTGGCGTCACAATTCTGACTTAACCATCTGGAGGAATTGGCATGGAACAGATGATTTCCGCAGGTCTGGCGGAGCTTGGGCTGACCGCTCGCATCCCCCCTGACGCCGCCGGACAGCTGGCCCGGTACGGGCAGCTGCTTCTGGAAAAGAACCAGGTAATGAACCTCACCGCCATCACCCAGCCGGACAAGGTGGCCCAGCTTCACATGCTGGACAGCGCCGCGCTGCTGGGCTGTGAGACATTTGAGGGGAAGTCCCTGATCGACGTAGGCACCGGAGCCGGTTTTCCAGGCCTGCCGCTGAAAATCCT
Organism: uncultured bacterium; assembly: GCA_949293165.1. GTDB lineage: Bacteria > Bacillota > Clostridia > Oscillospirales > Oscillospiraceae > Lawsonibacter. Next base: position 80,442 of record CASFCW010000001.1, on the reverse strand, counting down.
CTGCCCCAGCCTGGAAGTTACCCTGCTGGACACCCTGAACAAGCGGGTGCAGTGGCTGGCGGAGGTGTCCCAAACCCTGGGGCTGTCCGGCATCCAGGCCATTCACGCCCGTGCGGAGGAGCAAGCCCTGGAAAAGGGGTTTCGGGACAGCTTTGACTTCGCCACCGCCCGGGCGGTGGCGGAGCTGCGCCTGCTGTGCGAGCTGTGCCTCCCCTTCGTCAAGGTGGGCGGGCTGTTTCTGGCCATGAAAACGGTGGACTGCGGCCAGGAGCTGGAGGAGGCGGCCCACTGCATCAAGCTGCTGGGCGGCCGCCTGGAGGACAGCTATGACTACACCATCCCAGGCACCGACGTAACCCACCGGGTCATCCGCATCCGGAAGGTAGCCCCCACTCTGAAAGGGTATCCCCGCCGCTGGGCCAAAATCCAAAAACAGCCCCTGTAAAGGCGGGGCCCGGCGTTTTGTCATCATATGGGGAATTCACAGGGGATTGCCCCAAATATCTCACCCTAATTTTAAAAAAACCATTGACGTCCCATGGATTTGTGATAGACTGAATCTGGTGGATAGGAGGAATTTCATGGGAACCGTAATCGCCGTTGCCTCCGGAAAGGGAGGAACCGGAAAGACCTCTGTCACCGGCGGAGTGGCCGCTTGTCTGGCCCGGCTGGGCAAGCAGGTGCTTTGCATTGATATGGACATCGGACTGCGGAATCTGGACATCTCCCTGGGGATGAGCGACCGCGCCCTGATGGATTTCACCGACGTGGCGGAGGGGCGCTGCCCCCTGTCCCGGGCGGCTGTCACCCATCCGGATCTGCCCGGCCTGGCCCTGCTCACCGCTCCCATGTCCCTTCCTCCCCTGCTGACCCGGGCCAGCGTCCGCGGAATGCTCCGCACCGCCCGGGAGCGTTACGACTACATCCTCATTGACTCCCCCGCCGGCCTGGGCGAGGGCTTTCGGCTGGCTATCTGCGGGGCGGACCGCGCCCTTGTGGTTGCCACGAATGACGCCTCCTCTCTGCGGGACGCCCAACGGGTTGTATCCGAGCTGTATCGGATTCCACAGGTCCACCTGGTGATGAACCGGGTACAGCCCAAACTGCTGCGAAAGCTGCGAACCACCATTGACGACGCCATGGATGCCGCAGGGCTGCCCCTGATCGGCGTCGTCCCTGAGGATTCCCGGGTCATGCTGGCCGCCAATATGGGCCAGCCCCTGATTCTGGGCGGGCGTCAGGGTGCCGCAAACGCCTTTTTGAACATCGCAAAGCGTCTGGATGGTCAGCGCGTCCCCATTATGCGGATTCGCTGACTCGATCAAATCGAAGGAGGATAACCGACACCATGAACATTGCCATTATGTGCCACAACCGCAAGCAGGAACTGATGGTCCAGTTCTGCACCGCCTACTGCGGGATTCTGTCCAAGCACACCGTCTGCGCAACCAACGCAACTGGCCGTATGATTGCCGAGGCAACGGGTCTGCCGGTCAACCTCTTCCTTTCCCACGAGCATGGCGGTGTGGAGCAAATCGGCCAGCGGATTATTTACAACGAAATCGACATGGTTCTGTTCTTCAACTCCCCACTGGACACCGATATGGATGACAGCGTGCTCTACATCTCCCGCCTGTGCGACCAGCACTCCGTCCCCATGGCCACCAACGTGGCCACCGCCGAGCTGCTGATCCACGGTCTGGCCCGGGGCGACCTGGACTGACGCGAGGTGATGAACCCCAACCGGGTTCCCTTTGCCCTGTAAGGAATCCATCCACATCTGGGACAGCACTGTGGAATCTCCACCTGCGGCGATTTGATGCGTTTCCTGCTCTCGTCCCACCACGGGGACGGGAGCGTTTTTTATCCACACCGTTCGGGTGAAAAGTGGATAACCTTCCCGGCTCACACCAAACTAGAAGGAGCGAACAACTATGAGTAAGATCCAACCCCGCACCCTGTCCGGCTTCATGGAGCTGCTGCCCGGCCGCCAGGCACAGTTTGACCGGATGGCCGCCATCCTGCGGGAGACCTATTCCCTCTACGGCTTCACCGCCCTGGACACCCCCCTGATCGAGGCCTCCGAGGTGCTGCTGGCCAAGGGCGGCGGCGAAACGGAAAAGCAGATTTACCGCTTCATGAAGGGGGACACCGACCTTTCCCTGCGGTTTGATCTGACGGTGCCCCTGGCCAAGTATGTGGCTATGCACTATTCCGACCTGTCCTTCCCCTTCCGCCGGTTCCAGATCGGCAAGGTATACCGGGGAGAACGGGCCCAGCGGGGCCGGTTCCGGGAGTTCTATCAGGCGGACATCGACATCATCGGCGACGGGAAGCTGGCCCCCTCCAACGACGCGGAGATTCCCGCCATCATCTACCGGGCCTTTACCAAGCTGGGGCTGAAGCGGTTCCAGATCCGGGTGAACAACCGCAAGATCCTCAACGGTTTCTATGCCATGATGGGCCTCACCGCCCAATCCGGCGAGATTATGCGCACCGTGGACAAGCTGGAGAAAATCGGCCCCGACAAGGTGCGGGAGCTGTTGGTGGATGCGGGGATCACCGCCCAGCAGGCGGAGGAGATTCTGTCCTTCATCGGCATTTCCGGCTCCAACCAGCAGGTGCTTGCCGCCCTGGAGGGCTACCGTGGCCGCAACGAAATCTTCGATGCCGGCCTGGAGGAGATGAACCTGGTGGTGAAGCATCTGGACGCCTTCGGCGTGCCGGACAGCCATTTCGCCGTGGATCTCACCATCGCCCGCGGCCTGGATTACTACACCGGCACGGTCTATGAGACCACCATGCTGGACCACCCGGAGATCGGCTCCATCTGCTCCGGCGGACGGTACGACAACCTGGCGGAGTATTATACCGACAAGCAGCTGCCCGGCGTGGGCATTTCCATCGGCCTGACCCGTCTGTTCTTTGTCCTGGAGGACCAGGGCTACCTGAACGACCAGCTGAACACCGCCCCCGCCGACGCACTCATCCTGCCCATGACCGACGACCTGGGCCCCGCCATTTCCCTGGCCACCCAGCTGCGGGAGGCCGGCATCCGCACCCAGCTTTACGGGGAGCAGAAAAAATTCAAGCAGAAGATGACCTACGCCGACAAGCTGGGCGTCCCCTACGTCATTTTCCTGGGGGACGATGAGATCAGCCAGGGTGTGGCCGCCGTGAAGGACATGCGCTCCGGCGAGCAGGTGAAGCTCTCCCCCAGCCAGGCGGTCACCCATATCCAGGCCGGTTTGAACGAGCTCAACCAGGGCAAGCCCATTATGGACAGAGGGGAGTAATTCCCTCCCCCCCGGACAGGAAAGGGGTGCTGGAATGAAAAAAAGGATCAAACGCATTTTGATTCTTCTGGCCGCCTGTCTCCTGACCTGGACGGTGTTTCCCCGCCCCTTCTCCTGGCTGATTCCCCAGCGTATGGTCACCGGTGGACAGGATTTCCCTGTCGGCGCAGCGCTCTCCGCCGCTTTGGATTTCAGCGCCGGCCAGGAGGAGCTGGACGCCTTTTCCGACCTTCAGAAGGAATTGGATGGGGTGTGGTTTTGGGCCGTTCCCACCACCCTCCTCCCCTTCCTCCACCAGCCCCGGAACCCGGTCATGGTGAAGATTGACTACTATGACGAGACCGGCTTCTCCGGCGGCCATTCCGCCACCACGCTGCTGTGGGACGGGCACATCCTGTGGGTAAACTGGCTGGGCAGCCATTACCTGGGCTACGTACCGATTATGGGAGGGGATGTGGACCCGTCCATGCTGCGGCTTGCCGGGAAATACGGCAGTTGATCCGCCCCGCTTTCCCAGACATTTTTAAAACAAATAGCAATTTCCTGCTTCAATATTACAAAATGGAGTTGATCTTATATGGATAACTTGCAGAATTTCCACCGCACCAACTATTGCGGCGACTTCCGGATCACGGACGCCGGCAAGACGGTTTCCGTCTGCGGCTGGGTCCAGCGCCAGCGGGATCTGGGCGGCCTGATTTTTGTGGATCTGCGGGACCGCACCGGCCTGGTGCAGCTGTCCTTTGACGACAGCACGGACAAGGCCATCTTTGACAAGGCTGCCTCCCTTCGCGCGGAGTACGTGATTGCCGCCACCGGCCTGGTACGGGAGCGCGAGAGCAAGACCAACAAGATCCCCACCGGCGACGTGGAGATCTACGTCACCGAGCTGCGCCTGCTGGCCAAGGCGGATACCCCTCCCTTTGAGATTGTGGAGGACAGCAAGGCCAACGATATGCTGCGCCTGAAGTACCGGTACCTGGATCTCCGCCGCCCCGACATGCAGCGGGCCATTGCCACCCGTCACCGCATCACCAAGATCGCCCGGGACTACTTTGACGAGCAGGGCTTCCTGGAAATCGAAACCCCCATGCTCACCAAGTCCACCCCCGAGGGCGCCCGGGACTACCTGGTGCCTTCCCGGGTCCATCCCGGCAAGTTCTATGCCCTGCCCCAGTCTCCCCAGCAGTACAAGCAGCTGCTGATGCTGTCCGGCTTCGACCGGTATATGCAGATCGCCCGCTGCTTCCGGGACGAGGATCTGCGGGCGGACCGTCAGCCGGAGTTCACCCAGATTGACCTGGAGATGTCCTTCGTCAACGAGGAGGACGTGATGACCATTCAGGAGGGCTTCCTGAAGCGGGTGTTCAAGGAGGTCCTGGACGTGGACGTTCAGACCCCCTTCCTGCGGATGCCCTGGCGGGAGGCCATGGACCGCTTCGGCTCCGACAAGCCTGACCTCCGCTTCGGCTTTGAAATCAAGGACATCAGCGATATCGTGAAGGGCTGCGGCTTCGGCGTTTTCTCCGGTCCTGTGGCGGAGGGCGGCTCTGTGCGGCTGATTAACGTGGACGGTCACGCCGCGGACTTCCCCCGGAAGAAGATCGACAAGCTGGCCGACTTCGTCAAGACCTACAAGGCCAAGGGCCTGGCCTGGACCCGCATGGTGGACGGCCAGGTGACCTCCTCCTACCAGAAGTTCCTCACCGAGGAGGAGAACAAGGCCATTCTGGAGCGCGCCGGCGCCAAGGACGGGGATCTGGTGCTGATTGTGGGCGACGCCAAGGACGAGGTTGTCTTTGCCGCCCTGGGCGCCCTGCGCTGTGAGTGCGCCAAGCAGCTGGGCCTGCTGGACCCCAAGGACTTCAAGTTCCTGTGGGTCACCCAGTTCCCCATGTTTGAGTACAGCGAGGAAGAGGGCCGTTACGTGGCGATGCACCACCCCTTCACCGCCCCCATGGACGAGGACCTGGACAAGCTGGAGACCGACAAGAAAAACTGCCGGGCCAAGGCCTACGACATCGTGCTCAACGGCACCGAGCTGGGCGGCGGCTCCATCCGTATCTCCGTCCCCGAGACCCAGCAGGCCATGTTCCGGGCCCTGGGCTTCACCGATGAGGACGCCCAGGAGCGCTTCGGCCATCTGATTAACGCCTTCAAGTTCGGCGCACCCCCCCACGGCGGCCTGGCCTACGGCCTGGACCGGCTGTGTATGCTCATGGCGGGCGCCGAGTCCATCCGGGACGTAATCGCCTTCCCCAAGGTGCAGAACGCCAGCGAGCCCATGACCAACTGCCCCGACTTTGTGGAGGAAAAACAGCTGGACGATCTGTCTATCGCAGTCACCCGTAAGGAGCAGGACGAGCCGGAGGCTTAACCGCTTCCCTTTCCTCCACAAAGGGGCCCCATGAAATGGGGCGCGCCCTTTGGCGCGTACAAGGGGCTGGCGCACGCCGCCCCTTGGCGCAGGGCAAATTTACTTTGCCCGAGCATTGAAATCCCACGGGGCCCCCGCAAAACCTGTTTTGCGGGGCGGAGGAAAAACAGCTGGACGATCTGTCTATCGCCGTTACCCGCAAGGAGCAGGATGAGCCGGAGGCTTAACCGCCTCCTCACCCGAAATAACAAATGGCCGCCCGGCAATGCCGGGCGGCCATTTGTTATTCGCTTGTCAGCAGCGGGGCCAGGAGCAGGAACAGCGCCCGGTGGGTTATCTCCCCCTTGGGCATCTCCACCTCCCTGCCCAGCTTCCTGGCCAAAAATTGGGCCAGCTCCTGGGCCGTTATGGGGTCGTCAGGCCGCATCCTCCCCTGGTCGTGGGACAGGCAGCCCGCCTGTTGGGCCTGGAGCAGGGCTCCGGAGTAGGGGTGACCGGCCTTCACATCCTTCCAGGGGCAGGCGGTCTCCCCCCGGATAAGGGCAATCCGGCTGTCCACACCAGCCCAGCCAAAGGCCATCATAGCAATCTCCCCCCGGGTCAGCACCGTGTCCAGGCGCAGACTGTTATCCCGGTAGGCAGGGCACCAGCCCGCCTGGAGCAGGGTTTTGGCCGCCGCCCCGGCGGGGTCGGTCTGAGGTACGTCCAGGAAGGGGGAGCGCTCCAACAGCTCTGACACCGGCACCACCTGGTACCCCTGGGCAGTCAGCAGCTCCAGCTGCTTGCTCAGCCCGTGGGCGATGGGGGAACGGCGAGCCATGTTGAAGCCGTCCTTCTGGAAAATGATCTGGCCGCAGAAGTAATCGGGATTTTCCTTCAGCATCCGCTCAATGGGCTTCCAGGTGGCCTCCACCTCCGCCTCATAGGTGGCCAGGGGCAGCCAGCCCGCGCCGTCGAAGCTGGCGGCCATGTACTGGCAGCCCGCCTTGGCATAGGCGTCATAGCTGTTAAAGCCGCCCTGGATTCCATCCACATAATGAGGCGGCCGGGCCAGCTTCACCTGATAGCCGTGCTTCTCCTCCATCAGGCGGTTCAGGCGGCACACGTCCTCCACCACCGGGTCCAGGCCGGAGAGAAACTTCCGGTGGTTATAAACCAGTGATTTCTTTCCAAACAGCACGTGGGAGTAGGTATGGTTGGTAATCTCATGGCCGCCCTGGAGCAGCCGGTCGACCAGGTCGGGGCAGTGCAGGGCGCCGCCCTGATCGTCCTTGCCAAAGTCCGGGTAGTGGTCATAGGCCACGCCGCCCCAGGAGGCGGAGCCGTGCTTGCCCGCCTGATCGGGGTAGTTGGCAGAGGTATCGCCCACCACGTCAAAGGAGCCCCGGGCCCCGAACCGCTCCAGCGTCTCCGCCAGCACCAGGGTCAGGGGCTTGCCCCCAAAGGCGTCCGGATTGGCGGGCAGACGGCAGGGGCCGTCGTCAAAGGTCATGGCGCAGACCCGCTCCTCCAGAGCCACACGCTCAATCCGCCGCACCGGGGACAGGTAAACCGGGGTGCGCTCCCGAATCTGATCCTGGTAACGGTGCTTCACCTTTTTCGCCACCCCGATGGCTTTCGTTAACACAGACACATGCATCTCTCCTTCCCGTTGGAAATTACGGGCGCAGATCCAAAAGGACGCTGTAGCCCAGGTAAAGAAGGCCCTTCCCTATGGCGGCTGCGCCGCCCCCTTTTTTCCGGGTCTGCCGAAACTGGGACAGCCCCTTGCGGAAATGGGGGGTGTGCCGCACCAGCACAGGGCGGCACCGGCCATTCAGGATGGCCTCCCGCAATTGTTCCGGCGTGCAATCCGCCGCCTGTACTTCCGTGTAGGCGTTGCCCACCTCGTGTCGGGAATGGCCGTCGCTGCCTCCCACGGCAGGCAGGCCCAGGCGCTGGGCCAGCTGCTGGGCCATCAGGTTGGCCCCCCGCACCTTGAACTCCGCCCGGGCGTTATAGCCCTCCACCCCGTCATAGCCCGCTTCCGTACAGGGGCTGGCATTCCGCTTTTGGTAGGGGTGGGCCAGCACGGCCAAACCGCCGCACCGGTGGATTTCCTCACACGCCGCGGCGGCCGTGGGCAGCCCGTCCCGCCGCAGCCCGTCCAGATCCAGGGGGCGCTCCAAAAACAGGCCGGTCACATGGCCGCTTTGGGTGGAAACCTCACAGCCCGGGATCAGTACCACCCCCTCCAGCTCCTGGGGGACGGGGGTGCAGCGGTTATGGTCTGTGACCGCTATGGCGTGCAGCCCGGCCCTATGGGCGGCGGCGGCCAGCTCAGCCAGCGTGGAGCAGCCGTCATCACTGGCGTCGGTATGCACATGTAAATCCACAAGACAGGTCATGCTCGTTCCTTTCTCAGCAGGGAGCGGTAATACAGCCACCCAGGGCCGGGGTCAGACCACTCCCACAGCCCGTCCCGCACCCGGGGAGAGAGCACCGCCAGGCCGGCGGACACCGCCTTGCCCAGTTGCCCCCCCTTGGCATAGCCCACCCCGCTCATCAGGTCGGAGGCGGCAAACTGCATCCGGCACAGGCGGGGCTTGGGCACCTCAGGTACAGGCGCCTCTCTCCCAGGATTGCCCCGGTTCCAGGCCAGCACGCACCACAGCAGGGAGATGCCGCTGCCGCTGACCCGGGTCAAAGGATAGGTGCCCCAGATCCGGGGATTGACCTCCAGCAGGCGGGGCCGCCCCTGCCCATCCTCTTTAAACTCAAACATAGCCAGGCCGGTATAGCCCAGATGGGCCACCATCGGCCTCACCATCTCCACCAAATCCGGCCGCTCCACGCTCTCACAGCAGGCCGACGGCCCGCCGGACACCGGGTATTCCCGGATTCTCCGGTGGCACAGCACCGCCCGGATCTCTCCCTTTTCCGCCAGCACAGAGCAGCCCAGCCCGCCGCCGGACAGATACTCCTGCACCAGGGGCGGCTCCCCCGCCAAGCGGAAGAAGCGGTCGTACCACACCTTCAGCTCCTCCGGCGTTTTGACAATCCGGTACCGGTCCGCCGCCGTCAAACCCAGCTTTTCCCCGCACAGGGGCTTCACCACACAGGGATAGGAGATTCGCCGGGCAAAGGCCGCCAGCTCCTCCCCCTCTTCCACAGCATAGGCTTCCGGCACCGCCACGCCCTGGGATCGGGCCAGCTGCGCCGCCTGTTCCTTGCTGTTGAGCAAATCCAGCTGCGCCGTGGTGGGGATGCAAAGGCCGCACACCGGGGCAAAACGGTCCCGCACCTCCGCGGGGGCCAGGGCGGCCAGGGTGGCCGCCCCCACAGGGAGCAGCGCCGGGGCCTCCCCCTCCTCCCCCCGGATCTGGCTGCACAGGCGGTACAGCTCCTCCAGCCACCCCTCCTGGGGCAGCGTCACCCGTCGGGCGGGATATTTGGAGCGGAAGCCCAGGGGGGCGCCGCTGCCCTCCCGCCGGCAGACCACTACCCGGACGCCGGCCTGGGCCAGATCCCGGATCAGGGCCAGGGACATGCGATAGTTGACGTCGGTTATCACGGCTGTCATGGCCATGGGCCTCCTTCCTTATCCCAACACCAGCATCAGAATGGGGATGCTGATAAAGCTGCACAGGGTGGACAGGCAGGCGCCGGTGGCGGCGTACTGCTCGTCGGCCCCAAAGGCTCCCGCCATCACCGTTACCTGGCTGACCACCGGGAGGGCGCTTTCCACCACAAACACGCTCATAGCCAGCCCATCCATACCAAACAGGCGGCAGAAGAACCAGCAAATCACCGGGGCCACCCCCAGGCGAATGACAATCATCAGGGGAATGCCGGGCAGGGGCCGCAGATTTTTCAGCCCCACCTCGTACAGGATATAGCCGCAGTAGATCAGCGCCATGGGGGAGACGGAATTGCTGATGTATCCCGCCCAGGTCATGAAAAAGCTGGGCAGGCGCAGATCCAAAATCAGCAGGAGAATGCAAAAGAGCACCGTCAGGATGGGCGGTTTGGTAAATACGCTTTTGACCACGCCCAAGGGCGTGGGCCCGGCCCCTTTTTTGGTGCCGGAGCGCTCGATGAGGGCAAAGCCCACCGACTGGACGATGATGGTATGGCCCAGGTAATAGGTCATCACATAGGGCAGGCACGCCTGGCCAAACAGCTGGGTGCTCACCGGCAGGCCGATAAATATGGTGTTGGAAAAGGCGGTCATGGCCACAAAGACACCCCACCGCTCATGGGTGGGCCGCACCACCAGCGCCAGCAGGATGGACAGGGCCAGCGTGGCGCACACGCTGAGGGTACCGGCCACCACCATAATCCCCATATCCAGCAGCTGGTTGTGGTTCAGGTTATTCAGGATGCCGGAAATGCAATTGCAGGGCACCGCTATATTGATAATATACTTGCTGATAAACCGCTTTTCCGAGGCGGTCATCCAACCCGCCGCGCCCATACCGTAGCCCACCGCCATGAGCATCAGCAGCACCAGGGTGGCCGACAGGGCGTTGAAAAATCCCGTCATGTTCTCTCTCTCCTATCCTGGAGCAGTTCCCTCCGGCAGGGGGCCCTCCCCCCTCCCGGAGCCTGCCGTGGCCCTTTACTCCCCGGCCTTCTGTCCGGAACCGCCACGGGAGCGTCTGCGCCGGGGACGGCTGCGCTTCTCCCCGCCCTCCTGGCTCTGGGCCGCCGGACGGGGCTTCTTCCCCTCCTCGCCCTTCTGCCGCTCAGGACGGCTGTGCCCGCCGGCTTCCTTCTTCTCCGGCTTCTTCTCCCCCTGGGCCTCATCCTTCTGCTCCCGGCCCTGGGACTCCTTTCCGCCTTTGGACCGGCGGGAGCGGCGGGGGCGGCTGCTGGGGCGGCTCTCGCCCTGTTCCATCAGCCCGTCATACTGGGGCGTCTCCCCGTTGAATACCGCTTCCAGCGCCGCGGCCAGGGGGGATGCCGCCCCCTTCAGGTCGGGAACCTCCTCCTGCTCCACCGGCTTTCTCAGCTTGGCCAGCTCCTCCTTGGGGGGCTCCACATAGCCCTCCGGGCGCTTGCCCTTGCCGCTGCGCACCACCCGGATTTCGCTGTTGTGATAGCTTTTGGGGCTTTCCGGGGCGGAGTCCAGGCGCACCTGCACCGTCTGCCGCAGCAGGTTCACCGACGACACGTTTCCCGCCCCGTCCGGCGTCTCCACAAAGGACTCCTGCTTGGGGCAGCGCTTGACCAGGTCCTCATAGGCATCCTGCTCATACTTCAGGCAGCACATCAGCCGGCCGCAGGTGCCGGAGATCTTGGTGGGGTTCAGGGACAGGTTCTGGGTCTTGGCCATCTTGATGGACACCGGCTGGAAATCGTCCAGGAACTGGGAGCAGCAGAAGGGCCGGCCGCAGATGCCCAGGCCGCCCAGCATCTTGGCCTCGTCCCGGACGCCGATCTGCCGCAGCTCGATGCGGGCGTGGATGGCGCTGGCCAGATCCTTCACCAGGGCGCGGAAATCCACCCGCCCCTCGGAGGTGAAGAAAAACAGCACCTTGTTCCCCTCAAAGCTGTACTCCGCCTCCACCAGCTTCATGTCCAGCCCGTGGGCGGCAATCTTCTCCTGGCAGATCTGGAAGGCCCGCTCCTCCTTCTCCCTGTTCTTTTCCCGGGTCTTTTCATCCTCCGGGGTGGCCCGGCGGAGCACCGGGCGCAGGGGGGCGGTGAGCTCCATCTCGTCAATGGGGGTGTTCCCCTGGATGCACTCCCCGTACTCCACCCCACGGGAGGTCTCAACAATGACCCCCTCCCCAGGCTGGAAGCTCTGCCCGTTGGGATTGAAATAGTATTGCTTTCCGCCCTCTTTAAAGCGGACACTGATAATTTCTACCATGGTGTTCTCCTTCTTCGGCCCCGCCGGAATGTGGGGCGTTATCCATCCAAAAACATCTGGGCGCACAGCCATCCGGCCGCCTGGCCCGGGTTCAGGTTCAGCGCCAGTCCCTGGGACAGCAGCCTGGCGGTCTCCACGCCTTTGAGCAAACGGCGGCTGTCTCCCGTGCCCCGGGCCATACGCCCGGTGAGCTCGGTGACCAGCTGCTCCATCAGCTGGGGCAGCTCCTCCTTGGGCAGCTTTTCCAGGGCCATCCCGGCCTGGAACAGGGCCAGCTCATCCCCCTGCTCCACCGCCTGGGCCAGAGCACCGGCCAGCTCCATCCGCTGCCGCCGGGCGGCATCGTCCCCCTCCAGCTCCGCCACGGCACGGCCCAGGATTCCCTGGCAGTCGGCCGCCGCCTGACGCACCGCCTGCCCGTCCAGATTGGGGTACCGCCGGAGCAGCCACTCCTCCGCCTGGGCGGGCGGAACCGGGCTGAGGGTAAGCTCCTCACAGCGGGAGCGCACCGTCTCCAGCAGGCCCCCGCCGTTTTCCGCCAAAAGCAGGAAGGCCGCATAGGCCGGCCCGTCCTCCAGCAGCTTCAGCATGGCGTTCTGGGCGGCGGCATTCATCCCGTCCGCCCCTTCCAGCAGATAGACCTTCCGATCCCCCTCATTGGGCCGGATATAGGCATCCGCCCGCAGCGCCCGGATCTGGTCCACGGTGATGGGCTTGCCCTCCCCCGGACCTGACAGGACAGATACGTCCGGGTGGACGCCTGCCAGCACCTTTCTGCATGGGACGCATTGCCCGCAGGGCCTGCCCTCCACCGGCCCCGTGCACATCATGGCGGAGGCCAGAACCATGGCCAGAGTGTGCCGACCAGACCCCGCCGGGCCGGACAGAATATAGGCGTGGGACAGGCCCCGACCCTCCTGGCGCTGGGACAGCTGATGCTTCAATGGGCCGTTGCCCGCAAGCGCCGAAAGGTTCATGGCTCCGCCCCCTCTGTTATAAACTGCCGCGTCTGATGATGGCAGACGCTTCCCGCATATTATATCCTATTTTCTCTAAATAGGCCAGTTCTTTTTGGGAAATTCGCTCCCCCGGGGCCACAACCGGGACCCCCGGAGGGTAAGGGGCCACAGCGGCGGCCGCCGTCTCCCCCAGGCAGTCCTCCAGCGGCCTGGCTTCCCTGGGGGCAAACATGGCCTGCCGCAGGGAGCACACCTGCTCCGGCACAGGCGGCGGCGGCAGCGGCGGCCGGCCGCCCAGCAGCTCCCGGCAGGTTTCCAGCGCCCCCTCCAACCGCTCCAGCTCGCCGTCGCTGTCCAGGCCGGTGAGGATCAGCACCACGTGGGCCGCATCCGCCATCTCCGGCCAGATCCCCGCCCCCTCCAGGGCGGCGGACAGGGCGCGGCCATCCCTGGCCATCAGGGTCAGCCGAAGGGGGTCCAAACGCTCCCCCGCCAGGCTGGGGAACCGGCGGCGCAGCCCGGCCACCCGCCTTGCCGCCCGCCGGTACTCCTCCGCTCCTCCCGTTTCCATCCACTCCCTTGCCCCGTCTATGGAAATCATCACGGGGTAGGAGGGGCTGGAAGTGCCGAACACCGCCGCCATCCGCCGCACCTCCGCCGGGTCAAAGCCCCGGGTAAACAGCAGGGCGGCCTGCCCCAGGGCGGGGAGGGTTTTGTGGGCGGAGCAGACCACCGCGTCCGCCCCCTGAAAACAATCCACACCCAGAAAGGGCAGATGGGCGCCATGGGCGCCATCCACCACCAACCGTCCACCATGTTGGTGTACGATGTGGGAAATTCCCGCAACATCAGACAACAGCCCGCAATATGTCGGCGATGTGATACAAACTGTTTTTATTTCCGGGTGGGCATTCAGCTGTTTTTCCACATCCTCCCGGGAAATTGTGCCCGCGATATTCCACTGCTCCAGCCATGGCCGTTGGAGATACACCGGCTTTAAATCCAGCAGCGCCATGGCATTGTACACGCCACGGTGACAGCCCCGGTCCACCAGAACCGGTTCCCCAGGGCGGGCGCACAGGGACAGGGCGGTGTGGAGCCCCTGGGTGGAGCCGCCGGTGAGCAGCATGGCGTCCTCCGCCCCCAGCAGGCGGGCCCACAGCTCCTCCGCCTGGTGGAAGGGGCCGCCCCCCTCATAGAGGTTTCCGGTGGGGCCGATTTCCGTCACGTCCAGGGCGGACGCGCCGGCCAGCTCCGGGATGGGCAGGGGCTTCCCCTTGTGGCCCGGCATGTGCATCCGGACCGGGCTGCCCGACAGATAATCCAGAATTGCTTGATAAAGAGGGGTCATGGCTTCCTCCTGAAAAAAGGCGGCGGGAGGCCGCCAACCGTCCTCCCGCCGTATGGGTCATGTTTACTTCTGGTCCGGGCTGTAGGCCACCACCGTACGGCGGTTGGGCTCCACGCCGGTGGAGTAGGTAGTCACGTGGGGATAATCCTGCAGCGCTGTATGGATCACATGGCGCTCGTAGGCGTTCATGGGCTCCAGCGTCATGTTCTTGCGGTACTTGACCACCTTGCCGGCCACCTTCTCCGCCAGCCGCCGGAGGGATTCCTCCCGCTTGGCCCGGTAGCCCTCGGCGTCAATGTGAATCCGCACCCGCTTGGACTGGCCCCGGTTGACAGAGTAGTTGGTCAGCTGCTGGATGGCGTCCAGGGTCTCGCCCCGGCGCCCGATGATGGCGCCCAGGCCCTGCCCCTGGAGAACCACCTTGTAGCCGTTCTCGCTGGGGGTGATCTCCGGTACAGCGTCCACATGGAGGTGCTCCATCAGGCCGGTGAGGAACACGCGGATCTTCTCCGCCTTTTCGTCCCGGCCCTCCTCCTCATGGGCGATGAGCACCTCATCGCCCGTCTGAAGCTGGTTGTCCTCCTGGGGGGCAGGCTCCTCCTGGGCAGCAGGCTGGACGGCCTCCACCGGGGCGGCCTCCGGCTTGCTCTCCTGGGCGGGAGCGGCGGGGACAGGCGCCTCCCCCTCCCCGGCCACCTCATAGCTGACACGAACCTTGGCGGGGTTCCCGCCGAAGCCCAGGAAACCGGACTTGGCCCGCTCAATCACCTCTACCGATACATCGTCCCGCTCCAAATCCAGCTGGAACAGGGCGGCGGCAATGGCGTCTTCCTCAGAGCGGCCGGTGGTCTCAATCCACTTCCTCATCAGACACCCTCCTTCTTGTCATCCTCGGGGAGCTCCACTTCTACCTGCTCCACCTCAACTTCCACCTCTTCCATCTCCACAGGGGCCTCCTGCGTCTGGGCAGCCTGCTCCTCCTGGGGCTGGACGGTGGGGGCAGCGGTCTCCTCCTGCTGCTGGGGCGCCTGCTTGGGCTCCTCAACGGCGGGGGTCTCCTCCTTGGTCTTGCTCTTGTTCTTCTTCACCCGGCCGGCCTGGGCCTGGGCAATCTGCCGGCGGATCTCCTCGTCAGGGTCCACATAAGGGGTCACCCCGCCGAAGCGGTTGGGATCATAGGCCCGGCCCCTGGCATAGGCCCGGATGCCGATGCGGCTGTCCTCCTTGTTGATACCGGGTTCCGTGGGCTCAGCCTTCTTGGCGGCGCCCTTCTTCTTGCGGTTGTTCTTCTCCTCCTCAATGCGGCGGGCGCGCTCCAGGCGGGCCTCCTCCTTGCGGCGCTTCTCCTCTTCCTTCTCCTTCTTGGCCCGCTCAGCAGCGGCGGCGCGGGCGGCCTCGTAGTCCTTCTTCAGCATCTTGCTGCTGAGCAGCTCCTGAGCGATGGTGAAGATATACTGGGCAATCCAGTAGATGGACAGGCCGGCGGGGACGGTGAAGCCGATCCACAGGGACATGAGGGGCATCATGATCATCATAGACTGGTTGGTCTTGTTGGTCATGTCGTCGGCAGCCTGGCCCTGGTTGATCTGGTTGGTCTTCATGCTCACCTTCATGGACAGGAAGGAGATCACGGTGGACACCAGGGGCAGCAGGAACAGGCCGATGCTCTCCCAGCCAAAGCCCTGGGTCCAGAAATTCCACTTGGGAATGGCGGCCAGGTTAATGCCCAGGAAGGAGAAGTCCATGCTGAACAGCCCGGCGCCCGCATCGCCCAGCGCCTGCTGGGCCTTGGCCAGGATGTCGGGGTTGCCCAGCGCCTCGGCCATAGCGATCTGGGGATAGGCGCCGGAATTGGCCACGCCGGTGACCTCAGCCACCGTCCCAATCAGGTCGCCGCTCACGCCCATCAGGTAGGTGACGGGCTCACGAATGATCCAGTACAGGGGAATCAGAATGATCAGGGGCATCAGGGACCACAGGCAGCCGCCCATGGGGTTGACCTTCTCCCTGGCGTAGAGCTTCTGAATCTCCGCGTTATAGCGTTCCCGATCCTTGCCGTACTGCTTCTGGATCTGCTGCATCTGCCCGGAGAGCAGATTCATCTGGATCATGCTCTTCTTGCCCTTGATGGACAGGGGGAACAGGATCAGCTTCACCAGCAGGGCAAAGAGGATCAGCGCGATGCCGTAGCTCTGGAAGAAGTTGTAGAAAAACAACAGGAGCAGGGCAAAGGGTTTCAAAATAATACCCACAATGGTACCTCCACATGTGATTTTGGTTCCGGCAGCCCATCAGGGCACGGGATCGTACTCGATGGTTTCCTGCCGGTGGAAGGGGTTGCACCGGAGAATCCGGCGCAGCGCCAGCCATCCCCCCTTGACAGGGCCGTATTTCTCCACCGCCTCCAGGGCATAGGCCGAGCAGGTGGGGATAAACCGGCAGCATGGGGGACGCAGGGGGGAAATTTCGCGCTGGTAAAATCGGATCATCCACAACAGGATCGCTTTCATGCCTCCGTCTCCCTCCGCCGGCGGATGCCCAGCTGACCCATCAGTTGGAGAAAGCTGCGCTCCAGCTCCCGGTACTGGCCGTAAATTACCCGGGTGCGGGCCACCACCACCACGTCGTAGCCAGGCAGCAGCATCCCCTCATGGGTGCGGTACAGCTCCCGGATGCGACGCCGGGCCCGGTTGCGCTTGACCGCGTTGCCCAGCTTTACCCCGGTGGTGATGCCCAGGCGGCTGACCGGCCGGTTGGTCTTTCGGCAGTAGATGGCAAAATACGGGGAGACGGCAGACCTTCCCTTGGCGTACAGGCGGCGAAATTCATGATTCTGTTTCAACGCAACGGTGTGCTTCATCAATCATTCCTCCGTCCTGTGCCTGGAACTGCTGCCGATTATGGACCCCGGGTATTTTTCCCGTATGCACCGCAGGGGCGGGGGAATCATTCCCACGCCCCTAAATCGCGTACAAGTGTCCTTTTGTCGTATCCTCGTTGGGATGAGCGTCCGCCCGCATCGCTGCGGAAGGACAAAACCCGTCAATCTCAGTGAGACAGACGAGCGCGGCCCTTGGCGCGGCGGCGAGCCAGAACCTTGCGGCCATTGCGGGTGGCCATACGCTTGCGGAAGCCGTGCTCCTTGGAACGCTGGCGCTTCTTGGGCTGATAGGTACGAAGCATGGGGGACACCTCCTCATTCATTTTCAAGCCGGCGAGCCGGCCCAACAACAGCCGTCTCCGGCTGCGGTTCGCAATCTGTCCCGGGGAACCCCGGAATGTCCGTAAAAAAGGGTAGAAAACCCCCTCTTTCGGAACAGCGTCACTTATTATAGCGGATGGTGCTTCCCCCTGTCAACTCCTTTTTTGCTTCTTTGTGCAATCTTCTCATCATCTTTCCCCCATTCCAGCCGCCCCAACCCACTTGTCCCCTGGTTTTTCCACATCCACGCCACGAAAAATGTGGAAAATCCTTTCCTCTCCCTTGCTTGTCCACGCTTTTTTTGATATAATGCTTCCATGGCGGATTGCGGCCTTTTTCAGTGTTTCAGGCGGGCGTTACTCCCGCCATTCCTTTGCCCGTCCCCATTTTCATGCCCCCACCCGGCCCCGCGCCGCCGTTTTTCAAAGGGCATGACGCTGATGCAGCCATCGGGCCCGGCCTGGACAGGACGCGGGCCGCTCTTTCTTTCCCCGCCTGGGTACCATTTTCCATCAAGGAGGTCTGCCTTGCTATGAATCCTGCCGCCGATGTATGGGCGAAGGTATTGGAGCTGATGCAGCCGGAGATGACGGCCACCACCATCAACACCTGGTTTGACGACGCCTCGGCCGTGGCGCTGGAGGACGACCGTTTTGTCCTGTATTCCCCCACCCGCTTCAAGCGGGACATTATTGCCACCCGCTACCTGTCCAAGATCCAGGCCGCCCTTCGGGAGCTGTTTTCTTTGGACATGGAGGTGGTGGTGCTTACCGAGGGCGAGCTGGATCTGTACCGCCAGCCGGAAAAAAACGACTTTTTCCCCGGCACGGAGGATTACACCTTCGAGCGGTTTGTGGTGGGCTCCTCCAACAAGTTCGCCCACGCCGCCGCCCGGGCTGTGGCGGACAATCCCGGCCAGAGCTACAACCCCCTGTTCATCTACGGGGAGTCCGGGCTGGGCAAGACCCATCTGCTGTACGCCATCGCCCACACCATCCATAAAAACCATCCGGACTATAAGGTCGTCTATATCAAGGGGGACACCTTTACCAATGAGCTGATCCAGGCCATCCGTGAGGGCAGAAACGCGGAATTCCGGGAAAAATACCGGGGCGCCGACGTGTTCCTCATGGACGACGTGCAGTTTATCGCCGGCCGTGACTCCACCCAGGAGGAGATGTTCCATACCTTCAACACCCTCTATGAGCTGAAAAAGCAGATCGTGTTCACCTCCGACCGGCCGCCCAAGGAGATGCTCCGCCTGGAGGACCGTCTGAAAACCCGGTTTGAGTGGGGCCTGCTGGCGGACATCCAGCCGCCGGACTACGAGACCAGGATGGCCATTATCAAAAACAAGGCCATCCGCATGGGTGTGGAGCTGCCGGAGTTCCTGCTCCAGCTGATTGCGGAAAACATCACCGCCAACGTCCGTCAGATTGAGGGCACCGTGAACAAGATCATGGCCTACCAGCAGCTGATGGGGGACTCCGTGGACAAGGACACGGTTGTCCGGGCCGTCAAGGACATGTTCAAGGAAAAGTCGGACATCGTCCCCACCGCCGACGTGATTATCGACGAGGTCTGCAAGTTCTACAACATCGAGCCCGCCACCCTTCGCGGCCAGGGCCGTGCCAAGGACATCTCCCTGGCCCGCCAGATCGCCATGTACCAGATCCGCCGCATGACCAACCTGTCCCTGAAGGAGATCGGCAAGGAATTCGACGGCCGTGACCACACCACCGTCCTCCATTCCATCGAGCGGATTGAGGACCTGGTGAAAACCGACCCGGAGAAGGCGGAAATCATCAAGGACATCACCGCCAACATCAATATCCGGTATGAGTGACCCCTTCCCCATGGGGAGCCCACCTCCCCATGGGACAGATTACTTTCTGTAATACCGCTGATGGTATTTTTCTTCCCAACATATTCACTGACCCGGCCCTGTTTCCTGGCGTAGTTTGGAAATTGGGCTGTCTATTTTCTGAAAATTTTATCCACACTTAATTGTGGAAAGTTGATTGCAAAATGTGGATAACTCCGATTCCCAGATTCCCCTGTGGATTATCCCCTGGTTTTCTCAACATCCCCTGTGGAGGCGTTTTTCTTACTCTCCCACGGGCTTGCGCCGTTTTTCCACATTTTTTCCCCCTACGGGCTACTGTTACGAAATATATATTCCTTTCCTCTCCTGCGGAGAGAGGAAAACCGGACAAGGAGGCACTTCTCAATGACTTTCTCCTGTGAAAAAGCGCTGCTGGCCGCGGCGGTATCCACCACCTCCCGCACAGTGGCCGCCAAAAGCTCCATCCCCGCCATGGAAGGTATTTTAATAGAAGCCAACGATCAGCTGCGGCTCACCGGATACAATCTGGAAACGGGTATCCGGACCATTGTGCCGGCTGAGATTCAGGAAACGGGCAGTTTGGTGCTTTCTGCCCGGCTTTTTGTGGAGATTATTCGGAAAATTCCCGACGATATCGTCTACTTCTCCACCAAGGACCATATGGTGAACATCCGCTGCGGCATGTCCGAATTTAACATCATGGGTATGGACACGGAGGAATTTCCCGAACTGCCCGCCGTGGAGCAGCAGTGCTCCATCACCCTGCCCCAGCCCACCCTCCGCTCCATGATTGCACAGACTCTGTTTGCCGTCAGCGACAACGAAAGCCGGCCCATCCATACCGGTTCCCTGTTTGAGGTGGACCACAATCAATTGACTGTGGTGTCCGTGGACGGCTACCGCCTGGCCCTGCGGCAGGAAACCGTGGCCCAGACCACGGGGGGCGACGCGTTCTCCTTCGTGGTGCCCGGCTCCGCCCTCAGCGAGGTGGAGAAGATCTGCTCCGGCGAGGAGGACGTCACCATCCACCAGGGGGCCAGGCACATCATGTTCCGGGCCGGGGACACCGTGCTGGTGTGCCGCCGGCTGGAGGGGGAGTTCCTGGCTTACCGCAACGCCATCCCTAAAAACAACCCCATCCAGATCCAGTGCGACGCCAGGGAGCTGCTGGCTTCCCTGGAGCGCGTCTCCCTGATTATCAGCGAGAAGCTGAAAAGCCCTCTGCGCTGCGTCTTTGGGGACGGCATGGTGTCCATCTCCACCAAGACCGGCATCGGCGACGCCGCCGACCAGTGCCCCATCACCGGCGACGGCCAGGGGCTGGAGATCGGCTTCAACAACAAGTACCTGATGGACGCGTTGAAGGCGGCCCCCGCCCAGCGGCTGCGGATGGAGTTTTCCTCCGGCGTGGCGCCCTGCGTCATCCTGCCCGCGGAGGGGGAGGAGAACTTTATCTATATGGTTCTGCCTGTCCGTCTGAAGGCCAACTGATCCGATAGGGTGGTTTCATGGAGAGAGAAGCGATTCACATTCATACGGAGTATATCAAGCTCCAGGACCTGCTGAAATTTGCCGGCGCGGTGGAGACCGGCGGCGACGCCAAGCTCATCATTTTGGAGGGGCGGGTCCAGGTCAACGGCCAGGTATGCACCATGCGGGGCAAGAAGCTGCGCCCCGGCGACGTGGCGGTGCTGGACGGAGAGCTGGAGCTGACGGTGACATGAGAGTCCGGGGTCTGGAACTGGATTACTTCCGCAACTATGTCCACTTGTCCGCCCGGTTTCATCCGAAGGTCAACCTGATCTACGGCGACAACGCCCAGGGTAAGACCAACCTGCTGGAGGCCATTGCCTATCTGTCCTCCGCCCGCTCCCACCGGGCCCGGTATGACCGGGAGATGATTATGCTGGGGGTTGGGGACGCCTTTCTGAAAGGGGAGGTGGACAGCCGGGAGCGCACCTTTGTGCTGGAGGCCAGGCTCAGCCGGGGAAAAAGCCGCCAGCTGTACTCCAACGGGGTGCGGCTGAAAACGGCGGCGGAGCTGACCGGTATTTTGAACACCGTGCTGTTCTGCCCGGAGGACCTGACCCTGATCCGGGAGGGGGCTGCGGCCAGGCGGCGCTTTCTGGACAGCGCCATCTGCCAGCTGCGGCCCAGGTATGCCCAGGCGCTGGGAGAATACCAGCGGCTGTACGACCACAAGACCAGAATCCTCCGGGACTGGCCGGAAAACCCGTCCCTGCTGGCCACGCTGGACGACTTCAGCCTCCGCATGGCCCAGACGGGGGCGCTGGTGATCCACTACCGGGCCCACTTTATCCGCCGGCTGAAAGAGACGGCCCCCGCCATCCACCGGGACTTTTCCGGCGGGCGGGAGGCCCTTTCCCTGGCTTATGAGACCGTGTCCACAGTGGAGGACCCTATGGCTTCCCCGCGGGATATTCTGGTGCGCCTGCTGGAGCACCAGCAAAGCCACCGCCAGGCGGAGCTGGACGCCAGGCAGTGCCTCTCCGGCCCACACAAGGACGACCTTGTGGTGGAGCTGGATGGCCGGTCGGCCAAAACCTACGGCTCCCAGGGGCAAACCCGGACGGCGGCCCTGTCCCTGAAGCTGGCCCAGCGGGAAATTTTTTTCCAGGATACCGGGGAATACCCCGTGCTGCTGCTGGACGACGTGCTGTCCGAGCTGGACGCCAAACGGCAGTCCTTTGTGCTCAATCATATTCAAGGCGGGCAGGTGTTTATCACCTGCTGCGAGGAGGAAAAGCTGGAGGGCCTGGAGGAGGGCGCCAGCTTCCGGATTCAGGGCGGCGCCCTGGTCTAACGGGCGATGGCCCGGGGAGGAACGAATGCCCATTGTAATCGGTCTGTTTTGCCTGCTCCCCCTGGCGGTGGGGCTGGCGGCGGAGTATCTCTGCTGCCGGCTGCCCAGGGGGCGGTGGCAGCGCGCTGTCCCGCCGGCGGTTGTTGTGCTGGCGGCGGCGGGAATCGGGGCCGGCCGGCTGGGGCTTTGGACGTCGGAGTCCGCCTCCCCCCTGCCCCAGCTGCTGCTGTTTCCCGGCCTGCCCTGTGGCTGCGCCCTGGCGGGGTGCTGGCTGGGCTGGCGGCTGTGGAGGCGCCTGTGGGGCCCGAAAATCCTGGATCATCCATAAAGGGGGAGGGACCATGTTTCTCCATTTGGGGCAGTCGGTTCTGGTTCCCTACAGCCGGATTCTGGGGATATTTGACCTGGACAATTCCAGCTGGGCCTATAAGACCAGAGAATTTCTGGAGCGGGCGGAGCAGGAGGGGCGGGTCATTTCCGTCAGCGACGATCTGCCCAGGTCCTTTGTGCTGGTGGGGCGGGATAAGGAGCCCCCGCTGGTCTATATTTCTCAGCTCTCCTCCGCGGCTTTGGTGCGGCGGACGGAGCATCCATCCTTTGAGTGACGGCGGCCCGGAGGGGCGGCCAGGTTTCCGCCCGGGACGGGCGAGGCAATTATCCTGATACGGAGGTTTACACCATGTCTGATGAAATGGAACTGAACTCCACCCAGGTGGAGCACGAATACGGCGGCTCGGAAATCCAGGTGCTGGAAGGGCTTGAGGCTGTGCGGAAGCGGCCCGGCATGTATATCGGCTCCACCAGTGAGTCCGGACTGCACCACCTGGTCTACGAAATCGTGGATAACTCCATCGACGAGGCGCTGGCTGGCTATTGTACGGACATCACGGTGACCATTAATCCGGGCGACACCATCACTGTCACCGACAACGGCCGGGGCATCCCCGTGGACATTCAGCCACAGACCGGCCGGCCCGCCCTGGAGGTGGTGTTCACCGTCCTCCACGCCGGCGGCAAGTTCGGCGGCGGCGGCTATAAGGTGTCCGGCGGTCTCCACGGCGTGGGCGCTTCGGTGGTCAACGCCCTCAGCGAGTGGCTGGAGGTTCAGGTCCACAAGGAAGGTCAGATCTATGAGATGCGGTTTTCCCGGGGCAAGATTACCCAGGAAATGAAGGTGGTGGGCCGCACCGATCACACCGGCACCACCGTCACCTTCAAGCCGGACCCGGAGATGTTTGACACCCTGATCTATAATTACGACACCCTCCACACCCGTATGCGGGAGGAAGCCTTCCTCAATGCCGGCCTGCGGATTCAGACGGTGGATCTCCGCCCCGGCCAGGAGCAGGAGGATGATATGTGCTACGAGGGCGGCATCCGGGAGTTTGTCACCTTCCTCAACCGGAACAAGACGCCGGTGCACAACGACGTGATCTACATGTCGGGGGCCAAAGAGGACTCCATGGCCGAGGTCGCCATGCAGTACAACGACGGCTACAACGAGTTCATCCTTTCCTTTGCCAATAATGTGCATACCCCGGAGGGCGGCATGCACGAGGAGGGCTTTAAGCGGGCCCTGACCAATGCGCTGAACGCCTACGGCAAGAAAAGCAACCTGCTGAAAAACGATGAAAAAATCTCCGGCGACGACTGCCGGGAGGGCCTGACCTGCGTCATTTCCGTCAAGCTCACCGAGGCCCAGTTTGAGGGCCAGACCAAGGCCAAGCTGGGCAACGCGGAGATCCGCACCCTGGTCAACGCCGTGGTCAGTGAAAAGCTGGAGACCTTCCTGGAGGAGAACCCGAAGGTAGGAAAGATCATCCTGGAAAAGGCCATGAT
Organism: uncultured bacterium; assembly: GCA_949293165.1. Lineage (GTDB taxonomy): Bacteria > Bacillota > Clostridia > Oscillospirales > Oscillospiraceae > Lawsonibacter. Next base: position 56,891 of record CASFCW010000001.1, on the reverse strand, counting down.
GGCCAGCCGGGCCAGGGAGGCCGCGCGGAAGGCCCGGGAATCGGTGCGCCGCAAGACCGCTTTGGGCGGCGCCGCCATGCCGGACAAGCTGCGGGACTGCAACGAGGCCAATCCGGAGCTCACCGAGATCTACATCGTCGAGGGCGACTCCGCCGGCGGCTCCGCCACCCAGGGCCGGGACAGCCGGTTCCAGGCCATCCTCCCCCTGTGGGGCAAGATGCTCAACGTGGAGAAGGCCCGGGCGGACAAGGTATATGGCAACGACAAGCTCACCCCCGTCATTACCGCCCTGGGCGCCGGTATTGGGGACGACTTCGATATCAATAAGCTGCGCTATCATAAGGTCATCATTATGGCCGATGCCGATGTGGACGGCGCCCATATCCGCACCCTGCTGCTGACCTTCTTCTTCCGCTTCATGCGCCCCCTGATTGACCACGGCTATGTTTACGCCGCTGTGCCCCCTCTCTATAAGCTCACGAAGGGGAAAACAACCCGGGTGGCATTCTCCGATGAGGAGCGGGACCGGATCTCCGCCGAGATGCGGGGGGACAACCCCAACGCCAAGGTGGTCATCAACCGCTATAAGGGCTTGGGCGAGATGGACCCCCACGAGCTGTGGGAGACCACGATGGACCCGGAGCGCCGCACCCTGAAGCGTATTGAACTGGACGACGCCGTCCGGGCTGACGAGATCTTTACCCTGCTGATGGGGGAAAAGGTGGAGCCCCGGAAGGAATACATCCAGGAGAACGCCAAGAAGGCCGTCAACCTGGACTTTTAAGAATGACAGCGCCCGGCCAAGCCGGGGCAACCAGGCCTGGCCAATTCCCGGCCGCTCATTCCCAGTTAAAAAACCCCTCTCGTGTGCAAGGAGGAAACCATAGATGAGTAAAAAACCCCAATACGATCCGGAGGAAATCCGTTTTCCGGACCAGATCATTAGAACGGCTCCGCTGGTCAAGGAGATGGAGGATTCCTACATCGAATATGCCATGTCCGTCATTGTGGGCCGGGCCCTGCCCGACGTGCGGGATGGGCTGAAGCCGGTGCACCGCCGCATCCTGTACGCCATGTACGAGGACGGACTCACCAGCGACAAGCCCTTCAAAAAGTCGGCCACCTGCGTGGGCGACGTGCTGGGCCGCTACCATCCCCACGGCGACCAGTCCGTCTATGACGCCCTGGTGCGTCTGGGCCAGGACTTCTCCATGCGCTATGTCCTGGTGGACGGCCACGGCAACTTCGGCTCCATTGATGGCGACCCCCCCGCCGCCTACCGTTACACCGAGGCACGGATGTCCAAGCTCTCCAACGAGATGCTCCGGGACATCGAGAAGGAGACGGTGGACTGGGACCCCAACTTCGACGAAAGCCGCAGGGAGCCCCGTGTGCTGCCCAGCCGCTTCCCCAACCTGCTGGTCAACGGCTCCAGCGGCATTGCCGTGGGCATGGCCACCAACATCCCGCCCCACAACCTTACCGAGGTGATTAACGCCGTCATCTGCGTGCTGGACAACGAACACGCCACGCTGGACGACCTGATGGAGCATATCCAGGGGCCCGACTTCCCCACCAAGGGTATGATTATGGGCCGCAGCGGCATCCGGGCGGCCTACGCCACCGGCAAGGGCCATATCCGGGTGCGTGCCCGCACGGAGTTTGAGGAGTTTGGCAGCAACCGGATCCGCATCATCGTCACCGAGATCCCCTACCAGGTGAACAAGCGCATGCTCATTAAGAACATGGCTGACCAGGTGGAGGACAAGCGTCTGGACGGCATCTCCGACATCCGGGACGAGTCCGACCGCAACGGTATGCGGATCGTCATTGAGCTGAAGCGGGACGCTAACCCCCAGGTGGTGCTCAACCGGCTCATCTCCCAGACCCAGCTGCAGGTGACCTTTGCCATCAACATGCTGGCCCTGGTCCATGACCAGAAGCAGCCCAAGATCCTGACCCTGCGGGAGATTCTGGACGAGTATATCGCCTTCCAGGAGCAGATTATCACCCGCCGCACCATCTACGACCGCCGGAAGGCCCAGGAGCGGGCCCATCTGCTGGAAGGCCTGCTCATCGCCCAGGATAACATTGACGAGGTCATTAAGATTATCCGCACCAGCTATGACAACGCCAAGGAGCGCCTGATGGACCGCTTTGGGCTGGATGAGATTCAGGCCCAGGCCATTTTGGACATGCGGCTGAAAGCCCTCCAGGGCCTGGACCGGGAGAAGCTGGAGGCGGAGTACAAGGAGCTGGAGGAGCGCATCGCCTACTATGACCGGCTGCTGTCCGACGAGGGCCTGCTCCGCCAGGTGCTCAAGGACGAGCTCACCGAGATCCGGGACAAGTACGGCGACGACCGGAAAACGGAAATCGCCTTTGTGGAGGATGATCTGGACATCGAGGATCTCATCGAGGAGGAGCAGTGCGTCTTTACCATGACCCAGGCCGGCTACCTCAAGCGCACGCCGGTGAGCGAGTACGCCGCCCAGTCCAAGGGCGGCATGGGCAAGAAGGGCATCACCACCCGGGAGGAGGACTGCGTGGAGCAGGTGTTTACCGCCTCCACCCACGACACCATTCTCTTCTTTACGGACACGGGCAAGGTGTATAAGAAAAAGGGCTACCAGATCCCCCAGGCGGGGAAGGCGGCCAAGGGCACCAACATCGTCAACCTCCTCCAGGTGGAGTCCGGCGAGCAGGTGCAGGTGATGCTCCACGTGGAGAACACGGAGGAGGAGAGCTACCTCACTATGATCACCCGCCTGGGCACGGTGAAGCGGATCACCCTGTCCTCCCTGAAAAACATTCGCAACAACGGCATCCGGGCCATCAAGATGGAGGAAGGGGATCAGCTGGTGGAGGTGCGCCAGACCACCGGCAAGCAGAAAATCCTCATCGCCACCCACGACGGTATGGCGGTATGCTTTGACGAGAATGATGTCCGTGTGATGGGCCGGGACGCCTACGGCGTCCGGGGTATCAAGCTGCGGGACGGGGACTATGTGGTGGGCGCCGCCCGGGCCACTGCCGGCAAGACGGTGCTGACCATCACGGAAAACGGCTACGGCAAGCGCACCCCCGTGGAGGATTACCGCATCACCAACCGGGGCGGCATCGGTATCAAGAACTACGCCGTTACCGAGAAAACCGGCAAAGTGGTGGGCATCAAGGTGGTGACCGGCCAGGAGGATCTGCTGCTGGTGACCCAGGCCGGCCTGCTCATCCGCACCCATGTGGACGCCATCCGGGAGGCCGGCCGGGCCACCCAGGGCGTGATCGTCATGCGGTTCAAGGCAGAGGGGGATCAGGTGATCTCCATGGCCCTGGCCGAGCGCGAGGAAGAGGACGCCGAGGAAGAAAATCAGGAATCCTGATCCATAAGGAGGAATTCGGGTGCGCAGACGACGGGTAACCTATCGCCCCAGCAAGGCCCAGGGGGCCATGGGCGCGGTCTTTGGCGGGGTATTCATCCTCATTGGCCTGTTTGTGGTCATCCCCACCTTCGGCCCCTTCGGCATCTTGTGGACGCTGGCGGCGGCGGCCATTACGGCCATGAACGCATACCAGGCTTTTGGCAGGGGGTACGTAGGCCCGGAAATCAGCATTGAGGAGGATGCGCCTCAGGGGGAGTCCCTCTCCCCCACGCCCCCGGCGGACCTGAACGCCAAGGAACGGCTGGAACAGCTCCAGGCCCTGCTGGACGGAGGGCTGATTACCCGGGAGGAATATGAAAAAAAACGGGAGGAGATCCTCTCCCGCCTGTAAGGGAGGCCTCCCGCCGAGGAGCGACCATGAAAACCGTAACCATTTACACCGACGGAGCCTGCTCCGGCAATCCCGGCCCCGGCGGCTGGGGCGCCATCCTCATGTACGGCGCGCACAAAAAAGAGATGTCCGGCGGCGAAGCCCAGACCACCAACAACCGCATGGAGCTGACGGGGGTGATCTCCGCTCTGGAGGCGCTGAAGGAGCCCTGCGTGGTGGAGCTGTATTCCGACTCCAAGTATGTGCTGGACGCCCTGGAAAAGGGGTGGGCCAGGGGCTGGAGAGCCAGGGGCTGGATTAAATCGGACAAAAAGCCCGCCCTGAACCCGGACCTCTGGGAGCGGCTGCTGAACCTGTGCGACTACCACAAGGTCAACCTCCACTGGGTGAAGGGCCATGCCTCCAACCCCTATAACAACCGCTGCGACCAGCTGGCGGTGGCGGAAAGCCGGAAATACCTGCTCTCCTGAAAGGAAGCAGGCAAAGAACCATAAAAATTCCTTGACACCGGGGCGATTCTATCATACAATGCTAACTTGCAAAGCGACGACAGGGAACAGTACCCCCAGCTTCCGGTGTCAGAGAGAGGATGGCCGGTGAAAATCCTCACGGGGCGGGGTGGGAAGGCGCTCTGGAGCGCGGGCAGGAAATGGCCCGCCGGAACCCGCCGTTACCGGGAAGGAAGTGCGTACCAACCAGGTACGAATTCAGGTGGAACCACGGACAATTTTGTTCGCCCTGAGCCGACAGGCTCAGGGCGTTTTTTGCTCCTGGGCCGGAACCAATCAACTGGAAAAGGAGCGATATCCCATGAAGAACACGGAAAAGACCATGGAAAAGATCGTAAATCTGTGCAAGGGCCGGGGCTTTATCTTCTCCGGCAGCGAGATTTACGGCGGCCTGGCCAACACCTGGGACTACGGCCCTCTGGGTGTGGAGCTGAAAAACAACGTGAAGAAGGCCTGGTGGAAGAAGTTCGTCCAGGAGAACCCCTACAACGTGGGCCTGGACGCCGCCATCCTGATGAATCCCCAGGTTTGGGTGGCCTCCGGCCATGTGGGCGGCTTCTCCGACCCCCTGATGGACTGCAAGGAGTGTAAGGAGCGGTTCCGCGCCGATAAGGTGATCGAGGATTGGTGCCAGGAGAACAACTTCGACCTGGGCCACAGCGTGGACGCCATGAGCCAGGCGGAGATGAAGGCCTTTGTGGAGGAGCACAACATCCCCTGCCCCTCCTGCGGCAAGCACAACTGGACGGACATCCGCCAGTTCAACCTGATGTTCAAGACCTTCCAGGGCGTCACCGAGGATGCCAAGAACACCGTGTATCTCCGTCCTGAGACCGCCCAGGGCATCTTCGTCAACTTCCAGAACGTCCAGCGCACCACCCGGAGGAAGCTGCCCTTCGGCGTGTGCCAGGTGGGCAAGTCCTTCCGCAACGAGATTACCCCCGGTAACTTCACCTTCCGTACCCGTGAGTTTGAGCAGATGGAGCTGGAGTTCTTCTGCCAGCCGGGCACCGAGCTGGACTGGTTCGCCTACTGGAAGGACTTCTGCCACAAGTGGCTGCTGGAGCTGGGCATCCGGGACGAGAACCTGCGCCTGCGGGACCATGATCCTGAGGAGCTGAGCCACTACTCCAACGCCACCACCGATTTCGAGTTCGTGTTCCCCTTCGGCTGGGGCGAGCTGTGGGGCGTGGCCTCCCGCACCAACTTCGACCTGACCGCCCACCAGACCACCTCCGGCAAGGATATGACCTACTTTGACCAGGAGAAGAACGAGCACTATATCCCCTACGTCATCGAGCCCTCCCTGGGTGCTGACCGCGTCACCCTGGCCTTCCTGGTGGACGCTTATGACGAGGAGGTGGTGGACGAGGCGAAAAACGACGTCCGCACCGTGCTGCGCCTCCACCCCGCCCTGGCCCCCTATAAGTGCGCCGTGCTGCCCCTGAGCAAGAAGCTGGGGGACAAGGCCCGGGAGATCCAGGCGGAGCTGAGCAAGTTCTGCATGGTGGATTATGACGACGCCGGCTCCATCGGCAAGCGCTATCGCCGCCAGGACGAGATCGGCACCCCCTACTGCATCACTGTGGATTTCCAGACTGTGGGCAGCGATACCGAGGAGGCGGACAATGCCGTCACCATCCGGGATCGGGATACCATGGAGCAGGTCCGTATTCCTGTCGATCAGCTGAAGAGCTGGCTGGAGGAGAAGCTGGCCTATTGATTCCAGCCCCATAAACGGCAAAATCCCGCCTGAACGTAAGTCCAGGCGGGATTTTCATTCCTTTTGGTACAGGGTCGGGCGCTTTACCTCACGGCTGAGCTGTTCCACCCGTTCCCTGGGCAGGCCCGTCCAATGGGCGATCCGCCCAACGGAAATAACCGTCTCTTCCAGAATGCGGCGGGCAATCTCTAAGCGGATTGCCAGGTCAAAATGGGGCATGGGAAACCTCCTAACGGGGATACGGCCGGCGCCGGTCCCCTTTCAGATGGGCCGTCACATCGCCAGCACCCGAAGGGTGACGGTGAGGGTCATGACCAGAATCCCCATGCTGGCGCAGGCGTCCCAGAACAGGCCGGGCGACCGGCGGCGAGAGGGACGCGACCGGCGGCGGGCAGGGATTGCATCCTCATCCCGGCGGTAGCAATCGGCCACGCTCCATTCCAGGCAGGGGGACTGGGCCGCCTGCTCCGTCAGCTGGCGGTAACGGGTCAAATCCACCACCGGAGCAACCCGGCGGCTGTCATCCAATCGGCGGCAAGTGGTCATAGCCATGGTGCACCCTCCATTCAAAGAAGAACATTCGTTCTGAAAAGAATATACAACAAGTGTTCTGGTGTGTCAAGAGGGTTAGAACAAAATTTCGTAATTCCACAATTTCCACAAAGTTTTCCACATTTCTTTGGCAGGCTGGGGGAAAACCTGGGGGCGAGAGGGTAAAATTTCGAAAAAGCCGTTGCCTTTCCTGAAAAACAGGGGTATAATATCCTGTCACGGGCTTGAAAAGCCTGGATTCTGGATACATTTGGCTGGGCTTCGCCTGATGGAGCGGGCGGGGCGCGGCATGGATTCATACGGGAGGAAGCACACTATGCAAAATGAGAAGCTGAGGAACGTGGCCATTATCGCTCACGTAGATCACGGCAAGACCACTCTGGTGGACGAGATGCTCAAGCAGTCCGGCGTCTACCGGGAGAACCAGGCTGTGGTGGAGCGGGTGATGGACTCCAACGACCTGGAGCGGGAGCGCGGCATTACCATTCTGGCCAAGAATACCGCCGTGTGGTACAAGGACGTGAAGATCAACATTGTGGATACCCCGGGCCACGCCGACTTCGGCGGCGAGGTGGAGCGGATTCTGAAGATGGTCAACGGCGTCATTCTGCTGGTGGACGCTGCCGAGGGCCCCATGCCCCAGACCCGGTTTGTGCTGTCCAAGGCGCTGGAGATGGGCCATAAGGTCATTGTGGTGGTCAATAAGATTGACCGGCCCGACCAGCGCATCCATGAGGTGTGCGACGAGGTGCTGGAGCTGCTGCTGGACCTCAATGCCACCGACGAGCAGTTTGAGTCCCCCACCCTGTTCTGCTCCGGCCGCCAGGGTACCGCCTCCTACTCCCCCGAGGTTGCGGGCACCGACCTGAAGCCCCTGTTTGAAACCATTGTGGACTACATCCCCGGCCCCGAGGCCGAGGTGGACCAGCCCTTCCAGATGCTGGTTTCCTCCATCGACTACAGCGAATTTGTGGGTCGTATTGCCATCGGCCGGATTGAGCGGGGCACTATCAAGCAGAACCAGGAAATTGTGGTGTGCAACTACCATGATCCCGACGCCGCCCCCCAGAAGGCCAAGGCCACCGCCCTGTACGAGTTTGACGGCCTGGGCAAGGTGCCGGTGCAGGAAGCCTCCGCCGGCAACATCATCGCCCTCAGCGGCATCGGCGAGGTAACCATCGGCGACACCATCTGCGCCCCTGACTGTGTGGAGCCTATGGAGTTTGTCAAAATCTCCGCCCCCACCATTGAGATGACCTTCTCTGTCAACGACTCCCCCTTTGCCGGGCGGGAGGGCAAGTTCGTCACCTCCCGCCAGCTGAGAGACCGCCTGTTCCGGGAAACCCTGAAGGATGTGTCCCTGCGGGTGTCTGAGATGGAGAACTCCACCGACTCCTTCAACGTGGCCGGCCGGGGCGAGATGTCCCTGTCCATCCTGATGGAGACCATGCGCCGGGAGGGCTATGAGTTCCAGGTCTCCCCTCCCCGTGTGCTGTACCAGGAGGTGGACGGCGTGAAGTGCGAGCCCATTGAGCGGCTTGTGGTGGATGTGCCCGCCGACTGCGTGGGCGCGGTGATGGAGAAGATCGGCGCCCGGAAGGGCGACCTGCTGGAGATGAACCCGGTGGGCGAGCGGATGAAGCTGGAGTTTCTGGTGCCCGCCCGCGGCCTGTTTGGATATCGGAACGAGTTTTTGACCGACACCAAGGGCGAGGGCATCATGGCGTCCATTTTTGACAGCTATGCACCGGTGAAGGGCGAGATCCAGCGCCGGAATACCGGCTCCCTGGTAGCCTTTGAAACCGGCGAGGCGGTGACCTACGGCCTGTTCAACGCCCAGGAGCGGGGCACCCTGTTCATTGGCGCCGGTACCCCGGTGTACGCCGGCATGATCGTGGGTGAGACCCCCAAGGCGGAGGACATCTCCGTCAACGTGTGCAAGAAGAAGCAGCTGACCAACATGCGGGCCTCCGGCTCTGACGACGCCCTGCGCCTGGTGACCCCCAAGAAGATGTCCTTGGAGCAGTGCCTGGAGTTCCTGGCTGACGACGAGCTGCTGGAGTGTACCCCGGAGAATCTCCGCCTGAGAAAGCGGATTCTGGACCACGGCGACCGGATGAAGGCGCTGAAGGGCGGACAGAAGTAAAAAAAGCAGCCACATGACTGGAAAGGAGGAACGACCGTGAAAAAATGGTGTGCCAGGGCGGGAGCGCTGGTCCTGGTGCTGTCGCTGGCCCTCCCGGCCGGGGCGGCCCCCTCCTCCTTCCTGGATGTGCCGGAGGGGCATTGGGCCTATCCCTACGTCCAGTCCATGTCCGGCCAGGGGATTGTCAGCGGCGTTGGGGACGGGTTGTTCCTGCCTGACCGCAGCGTATCTATGGCGGAGTTTTCCGTGATGATTGTCAACGCCTTCTATGGGGGCTACTACAACGGCAGCACAGACTCCGCCTGGTGGGAGGGTTATCTTGCCAAGCTGGATGCCTGCGGGATTCTCCAGGGTTTGGATATGCAGCGGACAGACGGTGGGTGGGACACCCAGGCGGTGACCGCTCCGCTGAACCGGTATGATATGGCGCTGGTGATGTACCAGACCCTGAAAGCCCAGGGAATCTCCGTGGGGAACTGGGCCCAGATAGCCAAGGCGCAGGGTGAAATCAGCGATCTCCAATCCATCCCCGCCCGATATGTGGAAGCGGTGGTGGCCATGTACGCCATGGGCTGCCTGTCCGGCGTGGACGAGACCGGCGCCTTTTCGGGGAACCAGACTGTAACCCGGGCCCAGGCCTGTGCGGTGATGTACCGCCTGCAGGAGACCATCAGCGAATACAATCTGCTGGCGCAGAACACCGTCAGCAATGAAAACGACTGGGAAAACCGGACGCTGCGCCTGATAAACCAGGTGCGGGAGGAAAATGGCTGCAAGCCCCTGGAGTACAACATGGGCCTTGTCTCCGTGGCCCGGGCCCACAGCGAGGATATGCGGGACAGGTCCTTCTACTCCCATACAAATCCTGACGGGCAGACGGCGGAGCAGCGGATGGAGGCGGCTGGCATTTCCTTCTCCGATGGCCAGGAAACAATCGCGGCCGGCTACCCCTCCCCTGAGTCGGTCATCAACGGGTGGATGGCGTCGCCGGAATACCGGGACGTGATTCTTGGGGAATATGATGCGGCGGGAGTAGGCTTTGCCGCGGGATCCGGCGACGGATATTATTGGACGCTTTGCGTCATTTCCTATTAAATCACGGCGGAAGGTACGAATTTTGTTGCATTACGGAGGAGGCAGAAGTGCCTCCTCCATTTTTATGGAGAAAACCAACAATTCTACATATTATAAACAAAAGTACCACTTGATGCATAGCATGGAAAAATGTATAATGATCGGGAAATCTGTATGGAGATACTCCTTGGAGATTTCCCGGAAAATAGAATAAAGACATTCTGATTTCTTCGATTCTGCTCCCCTAAGTCGTTGGATATGGGGTTCAGAACGTTAGAGTATAGCGGGAAACGGCTGTGCTTTCCGTGGTTGAGAAGATGAAATTGGAAGGCAAGCGGCAGACGTCTGTACCAGGTACAGGCGCGGTTTTGGTTGTTTTTCAAAGGCTCGTCCACGGGACGAGCCTTTTTTTATGATGTGCAGAGAGGAGAATGAACTTGAAGCAGCCGTTAATTAACTGGAAAGCCCTGATGGAGTTGTCTCACCCGCCCAGACCGCCCAAAGGGGAGGAACGAAAAACGTCCATCTGGGACGACAGTGCGGACATGTACGATCAGATGGCGAAGATGGAGGCGGAGTACACCCAGGAGATCCTGTCCCACCTGCCCATCTCACCGGAGGACAGCGTCCTGGACGTGGGCTGCGGGCCTGGCCGGGTGGCGGTGCCGCTGGCCCGGCGGGCGAGACGTGTGACGGGGATCGACAGCTCCCAGCCCATGCTGGCCCATTGCCGGGAAAACGCCCGGAAGGCCGGGGTAATCAACGTGGAGACCCGGTACCTGGACTGGATGGAGGCGGTGCCCGGTGAAAACCTGGAAAAACACGACATTGTGGTCGCTTCCCGTTCCGTGGGTATGTATGATCTGAAGAAGCTTAGCTCCTTTGCCAACAAATATGCCGTTACCATGTGCTGGGCCAACGGTCCTTCCATTCCGGAATTGCTGGATCGGCTGTTTGAAGGGACCTCGGACCGTCCCAAAATGATGCCGGATGATCGCCGGGTGAGCTATAACATCCAGTACAATATTGCTTATGATCTGGGCTATGAGCCCAATATTCTGGTGCTCCCGGACGGGTTCCGAAAGACCTTCTCCACCCGGGAAGAGGCCTATACCCAGCTAAGCCGTCTGCGTTCGCTGCCCACGGAAAAAGTGGATCGCTTCCGGGAAAATGTGGATCAATTTCTGACGGAGACCCCGGATGGGTACCGGTTTGAGATGAAAACCCGCACATACCTGATGTGGTGGGATGTGAGATCCAACCTTGAGGGATAAGACCAACGAGAAATAACAGAGGAGGAAGAACAATGAAAAAGACAATTGCGGCGATGACGACCGCAGCTCTGGCCGCCGCCCTGCTGGCTGGATGCGGAGGAACTCCTGACGCGAGCAGCGCACAGCAGGGAAGCCAGGACAGCAGCACCAGCCAGCAGACAGGAGCTGAGACCCGGGTGGTCACTGATATGGGCGGAACAGAGGTAACCCTTCCTGCTGAGGTGAAGTCGGTGGTCAATCTGTGGCCGTCTTCCAATTCCGCCATGCTGGCCCTGGGTGCCGGGGATCTGTTGGTGGGAACCATGGATTATACCAAGGAGCTGCCTTGGGCCAACTTCGTGTACCCTGATATCGTGAATGTGGCCACTGCCACAGAAAATGCCGAAGAGCTGCTGATGATGAATCCGGACGTGATCATCTGCCCCAGTCCTGATACAGCGGAGGCATTGAATAACGCCGGTTTGCCCGCTATGTATCTGATGTATAACGACTATGGATCCATGCGGGAGGGCGTGACCCTCCTGGGTGAAATCCTGGGCGGTGAGTATGTCCAGAAGGCGGAGGATTGGTGCGCGCTCCTGGACGAAAACCTGGCTGTGGTGGACGAGGCCCTGAGCGGACTGTCTGAGGAGGACAAACCCCTTGTTTACTACATCCAGGGAATGACCGACGGCGGTCTGTATACCACATACGGCGCCAACACCATCGTGGGCGAGTGGGTCAACTATGCCGGCGGTGTTTTCGCCTCCGATATGCTGAATCTGGAGGGCTCCCAGGCCCAGGCTGAGGAGGTGCTGGCCCTCGATCCCGACGTGGTGATTATCGGTGGCCCGGCCCAGCACAAACTGTACGATGACTTGATGGCTGATCCGGCCTGGCAGGACATTACCGCTGTCAAGGAGGGCCGGGTTTATACCAACCCCATGGGTCTCTTCCCCTGGGATCGCTACAGCCTGGAGAGTGCCCTGCAGATCCTCTGGGCGGCCCAGACCCTCCATCCCGACCTGGTGGATGTGGACATGGAGCAGAAGGTGCAGGAGTTCTATCAGGACTTCGTAGGTGTTGAGCTGACGGAGGAGCAGGCGGGCTATATTCTGGCCGGTCTCACCCCGGAGGGTGAAATTGATTACGAAGGTTAAGCTATGAGGGGAAAAAAGCCCATTGTGTTGGATGCCGGCAGCAGGCAGTATCGCCTGATGCTGGTGGTGCTTCTGGTGATCCTGCTCTGCTCGGTTATGGCTTCCCTAACCCTGGGACGGTACGGCATGAGCGTGGGAGAGGCACTGAAAATTCTCCTGTCAAAGGTCGTTCCCATAGAGCAGACCTGGGACAGCACCCAGGACTCTGTGGTCATGCGTCTGCGTCTGCCCCGCACCCTGGCCGCCGCCCTCATCGGCGCAGCCTTGGCCCTATCCGGTGCATCGTACCAGAGCATGTTTAAAAACCCCATGGTCTCGCCGGACCTGCTGGGAGTTTCCTCCGGTGCGTGTATCGGCGCCTCCCTGGCTATTACCCTTAGCCTGAGCTCGGTCACCATTCAGGTTTGGGCCTTCCTGGGAGGAATCGCCGCCGTAACCCTGACCACGGCAATCCCCAAGCTGCTGGGCAGTCAGTCTACGGTCATGCTGGTGCTGTCCGGCGTCATTGTGGGCGGCCTGATGTCCTCCATTATGGGCATTATCCGCTATTTTGCCGATCCTGACACCGCCCTGGCGCAAATGACCTACTGGGCCATGGGTTCCCTGGCGGATGTGCAGATGGTGGATCTGGCGGCCATCGGTCCCTTTATCCTGGCGGCTGGAATCCTGCTGCTTTTGATGCGGTTCCGACTGAATGTCCTCTCTCTGGGAGAGCAGGAGGCCAAGACCCTGGGGGTGGATATTAAAAAGAGCAGGGCTATGGTCATCGTCTGCGCCACCATACTCACGGCCAGCTCTGTGTGCATCGCCGGCACCATCGGATGGATTGGGCTGGTGGTGCCCCATTTGGGACGGATGATGACGGGGCCGGACAACCGGAAAATGCTTCCGGTGGCTGTGCTGCTGGGGGCCGCCTTTATGATCTGGATTGACCTGGTGGCCAGGACCCTGACCGCCGCCGAGCTGCCTATCAGCATCATTACCGGCATCATCGGCGCCCCCTTCTACTTCTACCTACTCTTTCGACAAAGGAACACCTTGCGATGATACTGGAAGTGAAAGATTTATCCTACCGGTACAAGACCGGGCGCACCATTTTTCATGACGTGTCCTTCGGTATCCAGGAGGGGGAGATTTTGTCCATCCTGGGGCCCAACGGGGCGGGCAAAAGCACGCTGCTCAACTGCATCGCCAATCTGCTCCGGCCCCAGTCCGGCCAAATCTTGCTGGAGGGCGTCCCGATGGAGCGGATGGGGGTGGAAGAAATCGCCCGGGTCGTGGGCTACGTCCCCCAGTCCCACCACCCCGCCTATGACTACACGGTGCGGGACTTTGTGGTGATGGGCCGGGCGCCCTATATCGGCCTGTTCTCCAAGCCCAGCCAGGAGGACTATGACATGGCGGAGGAGGCGCTGGAACGGCTGGGCATCCAGCGGCTGGCCCATAAGCCCTACACACAGATCAGCGGCGGCGAGCGCCAGCAGGTGACCATTGCCCGGGTGCTGGTTCAGCGGCCCAAGCTCATCCTGCTGGACGAGCCCACCTCCCACCTGGACTATGGGAACCAGATCCGCACGGTGAACATGATCCGCCGCCTGTCGGAGGAGGGCTTTGCCCTGATTCTGACCACCCACACCCCCGACCACGTGATTATGCTTGGCAGCCGGGTGGGAATGCTGGACTATGACGGCGGGATGACCTTCGGCTCCGTGGAGGAAACCATGACCGAGGAGCGCCTGTCCCGGATGTATAAGCTCCCCCTGAAGGTACGATACATCGAGGAAATTCATCGGAAAGCCTGCTTTGCACCTAACCTGGATTAAGGGATACTGTGCCAGTCCCGTTCCAGGAACGGTTCCCTTCTCCCCCGCCGGCGCCTGTTCCTCACCGGGCGTCGGCGGGGAAATTTTCATTTGATAGGGAAAATGCAGGGGAAAAAGGAGAGAATGTTTTATTTATCAGCTTTTTTGCATCATTTCCCGAAAAGAGTATTGACGGCGGCGGCCTTTCCGTGTATAGTTACGTTTGTAACCGAATTGTAATCATTTCTTTTCCGTTCTGTCATTTTTAATGGAGAAGAAACAGCGGAGGAAGGAACAGCATGGCACAGGAACGCAACGAGAATAAGGGCGTGGAAGCCCTCCTGTCCTGTTTGGCGAATATGCCCTGGAGAGAGCCGGCGGCCCGGTTTGCTGCCACGGCCAAAGAGTGGAGCCGCATTCACGTGCGGCGGATGGTCCACGCGGTGCACGGGGTGGTGTCCGGCAACCGGGCGACCGGGCCCATCACTTACTTGGCCGGAGCGGGCGCTCTGGCCGTAGCCCTGACGCTGACCACCCTGTACTCCCCCAGCTATGCCATCACCGTGGATGGGGAGACGGTGGCTGTGGTGGCCGACGAGTCCGTGGTGGAGCAGGCCATCCGAAGCGTGGAGCAGGAGGGCAGCGCCATCCTGGGCTACGAATACCATGTGGACAGCGATATTGAATATGATTTTGTGGTCAGCCTCCGTTCAGACCTGACCTCAGAGGAGAATCTGGCCAACTTTTTCTACAGCCAGCTGGACGAGATCAGCGGCGAGCTGAGAAAATATCAGGTGCTGGTTGATGGAAAGGCGGTAGGGGTGGTCAAGGATCTGGACGCCCTGAACCAGCTGCTGGAAAACCTGAAGCAGCGCTATGTGACGGAAAACACCGTATCGGTGGAATTTGTCAACCAGCTGGAGATTGCGCCGGTCTATCAGGCGGATCAGATTATGACGGTCAGCGAGATGGAACAGGCGCTGCTGGCCAGCAGCAGCGGCTCCACCACCTACACCGTGGTGGAGGGGGACACCTTCAACGGCATTGCCTACGACAACAACATGTCCTCCAGCGAGCTGGCGGAGCTGAATCCCGGGGTGGATATCAACCGGCTGATGATTGGGGATGTCCTCAATGTGAAGGAGCTGATCCCTGTCCTGTCTGTGAAAACGGTGGAGGACGTGATCTATACCCAGTCCATCGAGTGCCCTGTGGAGACCCGGGATGACTCCTCCATGTACATTGGGAGCAGCAAGATCCTGGTTCAGGGTGTGGAGGGTGAGGAGCAGGTGTCCGCCACCATTACCTATCAAAACGGCCAGGAGACCGACCGGGAGATTCATTCCACCACCACCCTGCGGGAACCCACCACCACCGTGAAGGCGGTGGGCACCAAGGAAAAGCCCAAGACCGCCTCCACCGGCAGCTATCGCTGGCCCACCACCGGCACCATTACCTCCTACTTCGGTACCCGGTATATCTTCGGCAGCTACAGCTACCACTCCGGCCTGGACATCGCCGTGCCTTTGGGCACCCCCGTCTACGCCGCGGACGGAGGTACGGTCACCTTCTCCGGCTACAGCGGCTCCTACGGCTATCTGGTGGTGATTACCCACGACAATGGGGCACAGACCTACTACGGGCACAACTCCTCCCTGCTGGTATCTGTGGGTGACAAGGTCTATAAGGGCCAGCAGGTCGCCAAGGCCGGCAGCACAGGCCGCTCCACCGGGCCCCACTGCCACTTTGAGATCCGTATCAACGGTACGGCGGTTAACCCCCTGTCCTACCTGCCCTAATCCATTTTAAGCGCCGCCGTTTTCCACAACGGCGGCGCTTTTTAAAAACGCCTTTTCTTTTTTGGAAAAATATGATAATATACAACGATACGAGGCTGTCCCCGCTGGCGGAACGGCTGGTAAAGTGGGATTGGACGGAGGCAGAAGCATGGGCGGAAAATACAATGTGACGGCCCCGGCTTTTATGGAGCGGGTAAAGGGGGCGGCCTGGTACCCTGTCTGGCGTGGGCTGTGGCTCACAGCGGCGGGGGTTTTTCTGGGGCTGCTGGCCCTGCCCATTGGGGCGGACAGCCTGTCCCAGGTGTCTGGGCTGGTGCTGCTGGAAAACTGCCTGGGCAGCCCCACCCTGCTGGCGCTGAACCTGCTGCCGGTGGTGCTGCTGCTGTGGGGGGCGTACTGCCTCACCGGCCGGGGCTGGGCGGCCTATCTGATTGCCGGGGTGCCGGTGCTGCTGATTGCCCTGGTCAACTACTTTAAAATCCAGCTCCGGGGGGACCCCCTGCTGATGAAGGATCTGGCTCTGGTGTCCGAGGCGGGCAATATGGCGGGGAAATATTCCCTGGACTTTACCGCTCTGATCTGGCTGGATTTGGCGCTGGCCCTGGCGGGGCTGGCGGTGGTTTGTGTGGTGCTGCCCAGAAAGAAAGGGTGGACGAGGGAACGGCTGCTGGGCCTGCTGTCCGCCCTGGCGCTGCTTTGGGTGGCCATGCCGGCGCTGTACCTGAATGAGGCGCTGTATGAGCGGGAAAACCCGGAGGCAGACTGGTTCAACCCTTGGTCGGACAGCCAGGTTTACGTCAGCCATGGGGTGGTCTATTCCTTCCTGCACAGCGCAGGCGATCTCCTGCCCCAGCCCGCGCCGGAGCCGGTGACGGGGGAGGAGGGCCAGCGGACGCCGGAGGAGATCCTGGCCGACTACCCGGAGGCGGATATCCCCCTGGAGCGGAAGGTCAACGTGGTGGGGATCATGCTGGAGGCCTTCTGCGACCTGACCGACTTCCCCGCCCTGGCGGAGCAGGCGGGGGTGCAGGAGATTTATGACAGCTGGCACCAGCTGGAGGGGCAGTCCGTCACAGGCAATCTGCTGACCAATATTTTTGCCGGCGGTACGGTGGACAGCGAGTGGGCCTTCCTCACCGGCTATAGCCGGCATTCCGACTTTGTCCGCCCCACCGACTCCTATGTCTGGTATTTCGACCGGCAGGGGTATAACACCCGGGGAGGGCACCCGGGCTTCGGGTGGTTCTACGACCGGGAGACCATTAACCAATACCTGGGCTTCCGGGAATACTGGTTTACGGAAAACCACTACGGGGAGCTGGTGGACCCTGTGGCCGCTCAGTGGCACTCCGACGATATCCTGGTGGAGGAGGTCTATCAGGATCTGGTGGACCAGCTTGGGCAGGGTGCCGGGCCGGTGTTCTCCTTCTCCGTCTCCTACCAGAATCACGGCCCCTATGAGTACGACCACATGAGCTATGAGACCATCATTGACCCGGCGACCAGCGGGCTGCCGGCGGAAAGCTGCTATGTGTTCAGCAATTACCTCCACGGGATAAACGAGACCATCCAGGCCATGGTGGGCCTGTCCCAGCGGCTGGAGGAGCTGGAGGAGCCCACGGTCCTGGTGCTGTTCGGCGACCACAAGCCCTGGGCGGGGAACGGGAACTCCGGCTACCTGGGCATCAACGCCAACTTCAACACCTCCACCCTGGAGGGCTTTTATCAATACTACTCCACCCCCTACCTGATTTGGGCCAACTCCGCCGCCAAGGAGGCGCTGGGCAACGAGTTTGTGGGGGACGGCGGGGACTTCTCCCCCTGCTTCCTGATGACGGAGGTGTTCAACCAGTGCGGCTGGGCAGGCCCCTCCTTCCTTCAGCTGTCCCGGGAGATGCGGTCGGTCACCCCGCTGCTCCATTCCCTGGGCATCTACATGGATGAGGATGGAAACCTGACCGACACCCTGGATGAGGCGGATTCCGCCTTCCTGGCGGATTTCCTGCTGGCCCAGGCCTATCGGGAACAAAACCTGATCCCACAGGGAGAATAAAAACGCCCCGAATCGGGGACCGACCGGTCCCTGATTCGGGGCGCTGTGTTTACGGGGGTTACCGGGCCAGCAGCTTTTTCATCCCCGCCTCCAGGCCGTCCACGGTGAGGGGGAACATGGGGAAGATGCCGGCAATGGTGTCGTAGGTCTGGGTCCAGTATTGGCCCCAGCTGGGCCGCTGGCTGGGATTGACCCAGATCACATTGGGGTATTTGTTTCGGAACCGGCGCAGCCAGTCCAGGCCGCATTTGGGGGTGTCCGGGTCCTTTTGCCGGTCCCGGCCGTAGTAATAGCCGCCCATCAGCTCATGGGGGGCCATCTGGGCGTCCCCGACAAAGATGACCTTGTACTCCGAGGACAGGTTGGACAGCAGCCAATCCGTGGGCAAAGCGTCGGCGGACATCAGGTTTGGGGTGCGGTAGATGTGGTTGTAGGGGCAGTTGTGGAAGTAATACACCTTCAGATCCTTGAAGTGGCCCACCTTGCTCACCGCCTGGAACAGGGCGGAGCACAGCTGGGCGTAGTAATCCATGGAACCGCCGGAATCCATCAGCAGCAGCACCTTCACCGTGTTCTGCCGGGGCTTTTTATACCGCACGGTGAGCATCCCGCCGTTGTCCGCGGTGTCCTGAATGGTGTTGTCCACGTCGAACTCCGTGGCGGGCAGGTCCACCAGGCCGGAGAACTGGCGCAGATGGCGCAGGGCCACCTGGAACTGGCGGGTGTCCAGGGTGTTGTCCCCCCGGAAATCCCGGAACCGGCGCTCCCCGGCCACCCGGAAGGCCCGGCGGTGCATCCCCTGCCCCCCAACCCGGATACCCTTGGGGGACAGGCCGGAGTTGCCGAACACGGACATGCCGTGGGTGCCAACCCAGTAATTGCCGCCGTTGTGCTCCTCTGTCTGCTCCTTCATCCGCTCCTGGAGCATCTGCTCGATCTCCTCTTCCGACAGCATCTCGTTGATGCGGGCCTGCTCCTCGTCCCAGTTGGCGTAGTCGGTGAGCACGTCGGGGCGGTCCAGCCAGTCCAGCAGCTCCTGGGACACCTCCTGCTCGAAGGGGACGTCGCGGAAATACTGGAGGAAGGTGCGGTCGAAGCAGTCAAAGTCCGCCTCGCTTTTTACCAGCAAACAGCGGCACAGGTAGTAAAAGCCGGTAAAGCTGGAGCTGTGCAGCCCCTTCTCCAGGGCTTCCATCAGGGACATCCATTCGGTAAGGGAGACCTTCAGCCCGTTCCGCCGGAGCAAATACAGAAAGTCCTCAAACATGGTCTCACCGCCACATCCGGTTCACCGTGTCCATATCCTCGTTCTTTTTCACCAGTACCCCCAGGTAAGGGATTTCCTTTACCACCCGCTTGGGGTCGATCCCCCCGTGCTGAAGGGCCCGAATCCAGTCGATGATCTCGCTGGTGGAGGGCTTTTTCTTGATGGAGGGGAGCTGGCGGATGCGGTAAAAGGCCTCCAGCACCTGGGTGAGCAGCGCCTCGTCCAGGTCAGGGAAGTGGACCCGGACGATCTCAGCCAGCAGCTCCTTGTCGGGGAACTCGATGTAGTGGAACACGCACCGGCGGAGGAAGGCGTCGGGCAGCTCCTTCTCCGCGTTGGAGGTGATGATAACCACCGGGCGGTGCCTGGCGGTGATGGTTTTGCCCGTCTCAGGGATGTGGAACTCCATCCGGTCCAGCTCCCAAAGCAGGTCGTTGGGGAACTCCAGGTCTGCCTTGTCAATCTCGTCGATGAGGAGGATGACCTGCTTCTCGGCGGTGAAGGCCTGGCCCAGCTTGCCCAGCTTGACGTATTTTTCAATGTTGTCCACCCCGGCGGTGCCGAACTGGCTGTCGTACAGCCGCTGCACCACGTCGTAGACATACAGGCCGTCCTGGGCCTTGGTGGTGGATTTGATGTTCCAGATAATCAGCTCCATGTCCAGCGCCTGGGCGATGGCCTCCGCCAGCATGGTTTTCCCCGTGCCCGGCTCCCCCTTAATCAGCAGGGGCTTTTGCAGCACCATGGCAATATTCACCGCCCGCATCAGTTCCGGGTCGGCCACATAATTCTGACTTCCGTGAAATTCGTTCATGATCCGATTCCTTCCCGGCTGCAAGGAAATGCAGCCCTGTGTCGATATGGTCAGCCCTTGACGGACAGGCCCAGCACCCGCTGGCCCAGGGCCTCCCGCAGCAGGATGTGGGGGGCGTTTTCATCCAGCAGGGTGACGCAGCCCACCCCCAGCGCCACGCATTCCCGGGCGGACTGAAGGGCGGTTTGCAGGGGGGCGGGCAGGGCGTGCTCAGCCAGCACCTCGTCGGCCTTCTTCCCGTCCATGTGGAGCAGCTCCACCTGCCGGTTTTCCCCCAATGCCAGGGAGGGTTCCTGCTGGGTGAAGAACACCAGCCGGCTGACGGACATGGCCTGGGCGATGGCCTGGGCCTCCTCCGCACCGCCGGAGAGGACGGGGATAAAGCCGCCGTCCAGAAGGGTGTCCAGCACCTTGGGCTGGACGGTATAGCCGGAGCTGGCCTTTTTCAGCAGACCGCCGTCCCCGGCGGAGAGGGATACCCCGATCCCGGAAAGAGGGGCGGGCAGAGAAGCCGTCTGAGGGGCCACCAGCACCAGCCGCACGCCGGTGCGGGCCAGGGCGGCGGCGTCCTGGGCAAGATCTTCCCAGTCCTGGGGGCAGCACACCAGCCAGGCCTCCCCCTGCCGCTCCTCCAGGCCGGGGAGCATGGCCAGGGCGGCCCGGGCGGAGCTGGCGGCGGTCAGGCCCCGGCGCAGGTCATATTCCTGCAAAAATGCCTGCACATATTCTACATCGGTGGGGGTGTCAATGTAGGCCCGCCCGCGCTTTTGCCGGGTTTCCTGGCCCTTTCCCGTCACCAGCAGCACGGTGGGGCCGTCGCTGTCCAGAATGGCCTGGCGGATGGCCTCGCCCCGGTTGGGGATGATGACCGGGTGGCGGCCCGCCCCTTCCACGTGGCCGGCTACCTCCCGGCAGATGTCCAGGGTGTCCTCCTCCCCGCTGTCCTCCTCTGTGAGGTAGACCCGGTCACACCAGCGTCCCGCCATCTCCCCCAGATCCCGCCGCCGGTCGATGGCCTTCTGGCCTGGGCAGCCAAAAACAATGGCCATGGCGTGGCCGGGATATTCCGCCCGCACGGAGCGGAACAGCGTCTCGAAGGACAGGCGGTTGTGGGCGTAGTCCACAATGGCGGACAGGCTGCCGTCGGCGTTGGCGTAGGTTTCCATCCGCCCGGGCACCCGGGCCCGGACCAGGCCGGTATATATTGCGGACTGGGGGATGTGGAAGGCCTGGCACACGGCGATGGCGCCCAGGGCGTTTTCCACATTGAACAGCCCGGGCATGGTCAGGCGCAGCTCCCGCTCCCAGCTGGGGGTGCGCACGTGAAACAGGATCTGCCCCCCCTCCTTCCGCACCTGGCTGGCATAGACCTGGGCGGTGGGGTCTTTTTGGGAGAAGGTAATGATGGGGGCGCCGGCCTCCTGGGCCGCCGCCAGGATGCGCTGGGCATGGTCGCAGTCCAGGTTTACACAATTCACCTCCGCCTGGTGGAAAATTTTCAGCTTGGAGGCGAAGTAGTCCTCAAAATCCGGGTGCTCAATGGGGGAGATGTGGTCGTACCCGATGTTGAGGAAGCAGGCCGCCGCCAGGCGGGTACACAGGGAGCGGTGGTACTTCAGGGCCTGGCTGGATACCTCCATGGTCACATACTCCAGCCCGGCGCCGGCGGCGTTGGCAAAGTGGCGCTGGAGATCCAGCGGCTCCGGGGTGGTAAGGTGGGATTCAAACCGCTCCACCCCGTCGTAGGTGTCGATGGAGGACACCACGCCGGTCTCCCCCTTCCCCTGCTGGGCCTGGAAAACATCCAGAATGGACTTGAGGTAATAGGCGGAGGAGGATTTGCCCTTGGTGCCGGTAAAGCCGGCCACCTTCACCTTGGCGGAGGGGTGGTCGTAGTACAGATCTGCCAAAGGCGCCATGGCCCGGCGCATGTCGGACACCAGCAGAGCGGGCAGGCCGCAGTCCGGATATTCCGTTTGGCTGACGTAGGCTACAGCCCTCTTCTCCCGGGCGCTTTGGAGAAATTCCGGCCGGAAAGCCGCGCCCTTGCAGAGAAACAGGGTGCCGGGAACCACCTCCCGGGAGTCGCAGGACACCAGGGAGACGGGAAACGCCCGATCCAGATCGTGAGGGATGGGGGCGGTGAGCAGACCGGCCCGCTCCAGCAGAGCCGCGTACTCCCCCAGGGGACGAATGGGAAAGGACATATAGCTACCTCCATTACTTGGAATATATGGTTCGCAGAGGCTTGTGGCAGGCCTGGACGGCCCGCTCCGCCAGCACCGCCATGGCGTCCACATAGAAGGGGGGCAGATGGTGCTGGGCGGCGAATACCGACAGCTCCGTACAGGCCAGCACCGCGCAGTCGCAGCCCTGCTCCTCCAGATCCTGGTGGACGGCGGCGAACTTTTCCGGGTCCCCCGCCTTGCCCGCCTTTACGTCGTCGTAAATCAGGGACATGACCTGGCGCTGGACCGGGGCAGATGGAATACAAGGAGTCATACTAAGTGCAATAAATTCCTTCTGGTATAGGGAACTGCGGATGGTGCCGTCGGTGGCCAGGATGCCAGGGCGGCGTTTGCCCTGGCTGGCCAACAGCTTGGCGGTTTCCCGGATCATATGAAGGATGGGGATGGAGATCTGCTTCTGCACCTGATCCAGGAAGAAATGGGAGGTGTTGCACGGCACGGCCAGCACGGTGCAGCCGGCGTGCTCCAGCAGGCGGGCGTCGGCCAGCAGCCGCTGAAACACCTCCTCCCGCTGCTCCGGGGTGCCCAGGATGGCCTGGGTACGGTCGGGGATCTGGCTGTCGGAGAAGATCAGCATGGACAGGTGCTCCTGGTCGGTGCGGGCCTTGGTGCGGTCAATGACAAACTGGTAAAAGGTATTGGTGGCCTGGGGGCCCATTCCCCCGATTACGCCCAGTCGAGCTTGTTTCATAGATGGAGTCCTCCGGAAATCATTCCACAATTCCCGGGGGAATTGTGGAAAAAAGGTTCCGCTCCGGCCTGAGGCCAGGCGGGAGCGGACAGGGACGAATGCTTAGTTCTGGGGTTTGGGGTTGTAGCGGCGGAACCGCCGCAGGTTGCCCAGGTGGTTTTTCCAGATGCGCAGCCGCCGGGCGGGGGAGTTATCCCCATGGTACACCAGGGTGTGGGAGTCCGCCCCCTGATGGATCAGCTCCTTGATCTCCTTGTGGTACTTGTGAGGGACAAACTCAAACACCAGCTCCTTGGGGATCATCCGCCACAGGGAGCGGGTCTGGGTGATGCGGAAGGGCAGCTCCTTCCCCTCGATACGGTCCTCCACCAGGATGCGGGCGATGTTCTCCCCCGCGCCGGTGACATAATAGTTGCTTCTGCCCTGGCGGCAGTTGATCTCGAAAACCTTGTACTTGCCGTCCCGGGCGTCGAACTTGATGTCGAAGTTGGAAAAGCCGGTGTAATGCAGGGCGTCCAGCAGCCCCTGGATCTGGCGGCACAGGGCCTCGTCATAGTCGGTGATGATAACGGCGTGGTTGCCGATTCCCAGGGGGGAATGCTCCTCCAGCAGCACATGCCCCAAACACATGCGCTTGACCTTGCCGCTGCGGTCGGAATAGTTGGTCAGCACCCGCATATAGGTGTCGTCCCCGGGGATGAATTCCTGCAGCACCATGTGGTCGGGGTAGCCGGCCTGGTAGACCTGGTCCAGGGCGGAGAGCAGCTCGTCCCAGCTCTGGCAGACATAGACCTTGGACAGACCGTGGGCCCCGGTGGCCCAGTAGGCCACGCTGTCGGCTGGCTTGGCAATATAGGGGGGGCCAAAGGGCAGGGTGAAATCATGGCCCATGGACTTGTCGTAGATAAAGGTGGTGGGGTGGTCGATGCCGTACCGGTCGCACAGCTGGTAGAATTTTTCCTTGTTGATTAAGGTGTCCAGCAGGGAGCCGTCGATATAGGGGGCGATGACGTTGGCCGGCATTTTATCCCGGTACTTGGCGGCCAGGTGGACATAGCTGTCCCCGCAGCCCAGCAGGAGGACGGTGGTGTGGGCAAACTCCCGGGCTGCGTGCTCCACCGTGTGGAGAAAGACGGAATCCTGCTCAATATCGGGACAGACCCGATAATCAATGATGGCGCTGCCGTGGCAGGGGGAGGAAGAAAATCTGCCGTAAGCCACACTTTTCACGTCGTAGGCCTCGTGGAAGGCCCGGGCAACGCTGTAGACGTTTAAGTCGCCGCCAAACAGCAGCGGCTGAAAGGGATGATTGTCGTTCATGGATAAGCCTCAATTATCAGAGTATTGCGGGGGGGCCGTCAGCGGAATTCCAGCTGAAACCCCTTGGCAAACAGGGGGTCCAGGTCGAAGGTGGCCAGATCCCCGGCGGAACATTTCACTTTGGTGACATTGAGAATGGTCTCGGTGGAGCCGATGGAGCCGATGACCCGAACCCGCTGCCCGCCCACCAGAACCGTGCGGCGGCGCTTGGCCCGCCACTGGCGGAAGGCGGCAAGCAGACCGGAGTCCCTGGGGCGGTCCACCCCCAGCCCATTTTGGTACCCAACAGGCAGCACGGCTACCCGGGTGGGCCGTTTCAGGGTGACCAGCCGGTCCGCTCCCACAGTATGGCCCTTGGGCAGCCAGCGGACCTCGGACAGGGGGGCCTGGCCGCAGCCCACGGTGGTCAGGCCGTCTCCGGAGGTGCGGCGGCAGCGGCCCAGCAAAACGGAGCCGGCCCGCACGGCGTCCAGCCGGGCCTGCTGGAAGTGGAGCAGGGCGTAGGAGCCGGCGGCGTGGACGGTGCCCGTCTCAAAGCCGGCGGCATGGATGGCGTCCAGGACCTGGTGGAACTGGTTCAGCTGGGCCTCGATCTCCCGGTTTTGCCGGGAAGCGGTGTGCAGCTGGGTGTAAATGCCGGACAGCGCCACGTTGGGTAGGGAGCGGTAGGCCAGGAGGATTTTTTCCGGCTCCCCCACCAGGAAGCCGCCCAGCCCCATGCCGGTGTCCACCTGGATGTGGGCCTCCGCCACGGTGGAGCGGTTTTCCGCCACGGCGTTCAAAGCCATGCCGGTGTCCACAGAGGAGACGGTGCACACCACGTTCAGGTCCACCAGCCGCTCCAGCTCCTCCCGGTCCACGGTGGAGCGCAGCATCAGGATCTCCTCATCCACGAAGCCGGCCTCCCGCAGGGCGTGGGCCTCCTCCACAGAGCCCACCGCGAAGCGGCTGATTCCCTCGTTGCGGATCAGCCGGGCCAGGTTGGCTGTGCCAAGGCCGCCGCCGTCCCCCGTGACCACGCCGTAGAGCACAGCACCGGCCGCACGGTCTTTAATCACGTTGATGTTGGCACGGAGAGCAGAGGTGTCGATGACCAGCGTACGCATGATAGATAAGCTCCCTTCTGTCCAGTGGGATGGGATTGTCCATCCGTAGTGAACATTGTAGCACTTTCCCCAGGAAAAGGCAATGGAGGGGAGGAAAATCCCGGGGAAAAGGGGACGGCACAACCCAAAGTTTACCGGTATCGGCGGGGGCTTATACCCTTGGGCCGGGGGAAGGCCCATAAAATTCCCGCTCCGCCGAAAAACGGGGAGCGGGAAGGCGGTTATTTAATCTCGTAATCCCGGCCGAACTGAAGGTTGGAGAAATCAATCTTGGTGGTGCGCTCCAACTCGTCCAGCTCCTCGTCCCGGGGGGGCGTCTCCTCCTCCGCCTTGGGCGGGGTAAAGAGGGTGGTCTCAGACAGATCCTGCTGCGCCTGCTGCTCCTGCTGCTGGGCCCGCTGGTTCTCCGCCGCGGCGTCGGCCATAGCTTGGGCCACCAGGCGCTGGACGCTGTCGTCAATGTCGGAGGCGGCCTGCTCCACCTGCTGCTCCTGGGCGCTGGGGCCGGGAAGCTGGGGGACCAGCTGGCCCAGGTTGTCCAGGAAGGCCTGGGACTGGGCGTAAAGGGCCCGCACCTTCTCCACAAAGGAGGCGGTGTTCTCCTGGGCGGCGGCCAGCCGCCCCTCCTCCAGGGCGACCTCCTGGCGGAGGGATTCAATCTGGGCCTGGGCCTCCGCCTGGGCGTCGGCCAGGATCTGGGCCCGCTTCTCCTCGGCCTCCTTCACCAGGTCGTCGGCCAGGCGCTGGGCGGTCATCAGGGCCTTCCGCATGGCCTCCTCGGTGGCCCGGTATTCCTCCACCTTGTCCACCAGGACCTTCATCTTGCTCTTGAGCACCGCGTTTTCGTTGTAGAGGGTGGTGTAATCCCCAGTCAGCGCGTCCAGAAATTCGTCCACGTGGGCCATATTATAGCCGCCGAAGGACGCCTTGGGAAACGCGCACTGAGAAACCTCCTGGGGTGTGAGCATAGTGGTTACCTCCTCAATCTCTCACTTTTTTTGCCGGCGGCCGCCCCGCCCGTCAGAGGGGGGCAAAGCGCCGGGGCCGTCCGCCAGAGCGGCCATATGCCCCCTGGGGCGGGGGCGACGGCTGTCAGAAATACAGGCCGTTGTTTTCCAGCTCGTCGATGAGCTCACCCAGAATGTCTACGTTGTAGGGGGTGATGATGTAGGTGGAGATGGCCACCTTCTTGATCTTGCCCTCGTTGGCGTAGGCCACGCCGGACAGGAAGTCCAGCAGGCGGCGGGCAATTTCCTTATTGGCGGACTCCAGATTGAGCACCACGGTGCGCTTTTCTCTCAAATGGTCGGCAATCTCGCTGGCATTTTCAAACCGCTCCGGCTTGACCAGCACCACCTGGAGCTGAGTGGCCGCGCGGATATTGACCACCTTGTTGCGGCGATTGTCCCCGTCGTCCGAAGCGGGGCTGCTGTAGGGAATATCGCTGCTGCTGCGGGTGCTGCGCTCCCGGCGCTCGGGGACGCGGGGGGCGTCGTCATACTCGTCGTCAAAGGCGTCGTCCTCTTCGTCCTCGTAGGGGCGGGCCAGCCGCTTGAACTCGTCAAAAATACCCATCGTAATACCTCTTTTCTCCAAGGGGAGCTTCACAGAGCTCCGGCTGCGGAACTGTGTCCCATGGGAGGCCGCGGGCCGAAGAGAGCGGTGCCCACCCGAACCAGGGTGGCGCCTTCGGCGATGGCGTCGGCAAAATCGCCGCTCATCCCCATAGACAGGCAGTCTATACTACTCTGATTATCTCCCAACTTCCCCTTTATGTCAACATAAAGCTGGTGCATTTCCTGAAAAAACCGGCGATTTTCCCCGGGATACTGGGCCGCGGGGGGAATTGCCATCAGGCCCCGCAGCCGCACATGGGAACACGCGCCGGCCTGAGCCGCCAGCTCCCATGCCTGCTGGGGGGTGCAGCCCCCCTTGCTCTCCTCCCCGGCGATGTTCACCTCCAGGAGGATGTCCTGGCAGATGCCCAGCTTTTCCGCCTGGGTGTCAATGGCCTGGAGCAGCCGCTGGGAGTCCACGGAATGGATCAGGGCCACCCTGCCCACCACCTGCTTGACCTTGTTGGTTTGCAGGTGGCCGATAAAGTGTACCTGGGCGCCCCGGTAGGCGTCCCCCTCCAGATGGGCCAGCAGCTCCTGCACCCGGTTTTCTCCGCATACCTTGACCCCGGCGGCGATGGCGGCGCGGATGGCGTCATCGCTCTGCACCTTGGTGGCGGCGCACAGGGTGATCTCCCCGGGATCTCGCCCCGCCGCGGCTGCGGCCGCGGCGATGGCTGCCTGTACCTGGCTGACATGCTCCTGAATGGACATACACGCTTCCCTCTTTCTTTCTATCTGTCAATACTCCAGCAGCTTCCCGTCGTACAAATCGGTGGCCTGAATGATGACCTCGTCCCCGGCGCGCAGGGCCTTCTTCTCCTGGTTCAGGGAGCGAACCACATAAAAATCCTCCCCCTCCCCCAGGATTTCCACCGCCTTGAACTCCGCCTTTCCCGCCGTAATCACATAGACGCCGGACTGGCTGGTCTGGGTCACCTGGCCGGTCTCCTCGTCGGTGGATTCCCGGGTCACCATGCGCAGGGCGGCCTTGGGCACCCGGATGCCGGTTTGGGTGTCGAAAATCAGCTGGGCGGACTGGAGGCGCAGCAGGGTGGTATCCTCCAGGCAGCGGTTGGTGGACACCACCACCACTACCTTCCCGTTCTCCTCGGCCCCGATGTGGTACAGGGTGGCGGGAATGTTTTCCACAAAATCGCTGGCAAAGCGGATGGTGATGCTGGTTTGGTCCTCCAGGCGTTTAGCCTGCTCCGCCGTCATGACGGCGGCGAAGTACCACACGTTACCGGTGATGATCTTGCCGGCGGCCCCCTGGTCGGCGGTGGGGGCCTGCTTGAGCAGGCTTTCCAGGGCGGTGGGGGTGAGCT
The DNA here is from genome assembly GCA_949293165.1 of uncultured bacterium. Lineage (GTDB taxonomy): Bacteria > Bacillota > Clostridia > Oscillospirales > Oscillospiraceae > Lawsonibacter. The sequence goes on along the minus strand of CASFCW010000001.1, from coordinate 28,658 downwards.
GAACCACGGTCTCGGGGGATACCAGGGTCTCGTACCCGTCTGTCTGGCTGGAGAAGGTGCCGGACACCGGCGTGGTGATCTGGCTGACGGTGGCGTAGGTCTGGTTTTGCAGGGCGGTATACCGCTGGCGCAGCTCACTCAGCCGCAGGGCCAGGTCGTCCGCCGTCAGCTCCGTGCCGTAGGCATATTCCCGCCGCAGCACGCTGCTTTTCACCTGCAGCACCTGATCCTCCAGATCCCCGTACTGCCCCACGCCGCAGTCCCCACGCAGCTGGATCAGGCCGGAGAGGATGTCGTCGTCCACCTTGGCGGCGGAGGCCACGTCCCCCTCCTGGCCGATGGCGTACTGCAGCTGGATAATCTCGGTGCGCAGGCTGTCCTGCTCCTGCTGGGCCAGGCGGGCCTGGTCATCCTGGTAGACCAGGGCCACCGTCTGGCCCACGCCCACCTGCTCCCCCTCCCCCCGGGTCACATCCACAATACCCTGGCGGCTGGGCAGCAGGTACTCGCTGCGTACCACCAGCCCCTCCACCTCCACGCTGTCATTGAGCTGGTAGGTGTAGGCGTAGGTGGTGGTAAAGGGGTCTCGGAAGGTGGTCCAGGCGTAGTAGCCCAGATAGCACAGCAGGCTGACCGCCAGCATGGCCATCACGAAGGTAATCAGCGGCTTTCCCGATTTCATGGTTCACTCTCTTTCTGTTATAGGCGCGGGTCGTCCTCCTCCAGGCTGGGCTGGCAAAGGGGCACCGGGCGCTCCGGTACAATGGTGGATATTGCGTGCTTGTAAACGATCTGCTGCTTCCCGTCGCTGGACAGCACCACGGTGAAGGCGTCGAAGCCGGTGACATAGCCCCGCATCTGGAATCCATTCATCAAAAACATGGTGACCATGCGGCGGTCCCGGCGAACCTGGGTGAGGAAAATGTCCTGAAGATTGTTGGTTTTCTGCATGATGTACGCACTCCTTTTTCTATTCGTACAGAAGGCCTGTACAGAGTGCTTTTATCCTACCCCAAACCGTTGTGCGATTTCTGCCGCAGCCTGTCGAGCAAATCCAAAATCTGGTATTTCTTCCCAGAACAGCCAGTGCGTTTCCGGATTGCGGCGGAACCAGGTGAGCTGGCGCTTGGCGTACTGCCGGGAGCGGAGCTTCACCGTCTCCACGGCGCTGTCCCAGCTGTCCAGCCCCTCCACGGCCCGGGTAAACTCCTTGTAGCCGATGGCCTGCATGGCGGTGCACCGGGGGGACAGGCCGGAGGCCAGCAGGGCCCGTACCTCCCCCTCCAGGCCGGCGGCCGTCATCTCGTCCACCCGGCGGTCGATGCGGTTCCACATGTGCTGCCGCTGGGCGAAGGCCAGGCCGATGGTCACCGCCTGGTACCGGGGCGGGATGGCCTGGGTTTCCAGGTTGTGCTGGGTGATGGTTTTGCCTGTGGAGCGGTAAATTTCCAGGGCCCGGATGATCCGCTTGTGGTCGTTGGGGTGGAGACGGGCGGCGCTGTCCGGGTCTGCCTGGGCCAGCCGGGCCAGCATGGCCTCCCCCCCGTCCCGGGCCAGCTCCTCCTCCAGGGCCTGGCGCAGGCCGCTTTCCGGCTGGAAGGGGGCGAAGGTGCGGCCGGAGAGGAGAGAGTCGATATACAGCCCGGTGCCCCCGGCCACAATGGGCAGCTTCCCCCGGGCCAGGATGCCGTCCACGCAGGCGGAGGCCATGTCCACATACCGGGCCACGGAGAAGTCCTCCTCCGGGTCGGCCACGTCGATCATGTGGTGGGGAATGCCGGCCATCTCCTCCCGGGTGGGCTTGGCGGTGCCGATATCCATGCGGCGGTAGATCTGCATGGAGTCGGCGGACACCACCTCCCCGTTGAGCAGCTGGGCCAGCTCCACGGCCATCCGGGTTTTGCCCGAGGCGGTGGGGCCCACCAGGGCGATGAGTTTAGGGGCCAAGGGGCCACCTCCTTGTCTGGGTTACTCCCCTGGGGGGAGAATGGGCATGGGCCAGGCGGTAACGGCGGCCGCGGCCTCCTCCGCCAGCCGGATCAGCTGGGTCAGGGTCTCGTCGAAGCTGGGCATCCGCAGGCCGGCCAGCTCCGGGTCCTCTGCCTGGACCGCCTCCGGGCTGTCCATGGAGAACACCTCAGGCATCAGGGAAAAGGAATCCGATTTGGCGTAGGCGGTGACGGCGTGAAGCCGTTCCTCGGCGGCGGAGGCGCCGATCCTGACCGCCCAGTCCTTCTGCTGGGCCAGCAGCTCTACGAAGGGGGCGCTTTGCAGCACCCACTTGGTAAAGGGAGGCTCGCTGGTGGTGATGCGCCGCTTTTTCAGGGCCTTTGGGGCACGGGGGTCCTGGTACAGGATGGTGGACCGGCCCAGATCCATCACGCCGTCCAGCACCTGGTGAACCCCGGCCCACATCAGGCTGGCAGGCCGGATATGCAGAGCGTAGGGCCGTTCCAGGGTGACCTGGGCGGTGACGGTGATGTAGTAATCCAGCTCGTACCGGCTGGGCCCCACCGCCTCCGTGCGGATGAGCAGGGGGCCCTTGCCGCCCTCCAGCACCAGCGTCCCGTCCCAGGTCTGCTCCAACAGGGCGAACAGAGTGCCGCCATGGGCCTTCCAGTAGCGGTACAGGTTTTCGTTCCAGGTCATATCAAGGCACCTCCTCCGGGGGGCGGGTCAGGCCCGTTTGAACTGCTTTTCCAGCTGGCTCCGGGTCAGCTCAATGGCCACCGGGCGGCCGTGGGGGCAGAACTTCACCTGCCCGGACAGGACAGCCTGGGCCACCTTTTCCAGCTCCTGGGGGCTGGTTTTCCAGCCGCCCTTGATAGCCGCCTTGCAGGCCATGGTGTGCAGCAGCTCATCCCGGGCGGCGGCGGGGTCGGCCCGCCCGGTGGACAGCAGCTTTTGGGCGATTTCCGACAGGGTGGGCTCCACCTCCCCCACCGCCACGTCGAAGGGGGCCTGGCGCACCAGGATGGAGCCGCCGCCAAATTCCTCCGCGGCAAAGCCAAACTCCTCCAGCAGGGGCAGGTTGGCCAGCAGGACCGCCTGCTCCTCCGGGGGCAGGTGGCACACCACCGGGGTAAGGAGGGTTTGGGACATGGGGTCGTAGCCCTCCGCCTTCATCCGGTCGAAATTCATCCGCTCGTGGGCGGCGTGCTTGTCGATGAGGATGACCTTGTCCCCCTGTTCCACAATCAGGTAGGTGTTCAGCACCTCCCCCGCCACCCGCCAGGGCTGCTGGGGCAGGGACAGATCCTCCTGGACCGGGCTGTCCGGTGGTTCAGGGGTGGGTTGTGCCTGGGCGGCGGGAATATCCACCGCATTTGGTAGGTTATCCACATTATCCACATTTTTGTCCACAGCCTCCGGGCAAGGCCGCCGTTCCACCCTGGGTTTTTCCTTCCCTTCACATTGGGCGGGCTGGGGAAAACGGGACGGGGAGGGAGCGGGACGGGGTACGGCCGCGGCCGCGTGGAGCACGGGGGGCACCCGGGGGGCTGCTACGGTGGGCCGGACGGCGTCGGACACCGGCATCCGGACGGCCTGGGGGGCGGCGGGAGCCGTCTGAACGGGCTGGGCGGGCACCGACGCCCGGGTCAAATCGGCCGCGGGGCGAGTGCGCCCTCCCTCCAGGGCGGAAAGGACGGTGTGGTATACGGCGTGAAAGACCTCCCGCTCCCGGCTGAACTTCACCTCAGTCTTGGCGGGGTGGACGTTCACGTCCACGCCGCTGGCCTTCATGGACAGGTGCAGGACGCATCCGGGGAATTTGCCCACCATTTTCTGGTTGGCATAGGCCTCCTCCAGGGCGGCCATCAGCAGCCGGGACTTGATCTGCCGGCCGTTGACGAAAAAGAACTGCCAGTTCCGGCTGGCCCGGCAGCAGGTGGGCTTGGACACAAAGCCGGTGACCTGGATGTCCTCCCCGGAGCCGGACACCGGGTCAAAGCCCAGGGCCAGATCCCGGCCCAGCACGGCGTATACCGCCGATTGCAGCTGGCCGTCCCCGGGGGTGAGCAGCTCCTGCTTCCCGTCCCGGATAAACTTTACCGAAATCTCCGGGTGGGACAGGGCGGTGCGCTGCACCACAGCAAACACGGAGGCGCCCTCCGCGGCGTCTTTTTTCATGAATTTCAGCCGGGCGGGGGTGTTGAAAAACAGGTCCCGCACCACCATGGTGGTGCCCAGGGGGCAGCCGGCCTCCTCCACCTCCCCCGGCTGCCCTCCCTCCAGACAGAGGGAGGCGCCCAGGGGGCTGTCGGCGGTGCGGCTCATCACCTCCACCCGGGACACCGCTGCGATGGCGGCCAGGGCCTCCCCCCGGAAGCCCAGGGTGCCGATGGCCTCCAGGTCATAGGCCGTCCGCAGCTTGCTGGTGGCGTGGCGGAGGAAGGCGGTTTTCAGCTCCCCGGCGGGGATGCCCTTTCCGTCGTCGGTGACCCGGAGGAAGGTCATGCCCCCGTGGGCAATCTCCACGGTGACGGCACTGGCCCCGGCGTCAATGGCGTTTTCCATCAGCTCCTTGGCCACGGAGGCAGGCCGCTCCACCACCTCGCCGGCGGCGATCAGATCCGCCACATGGGGGTCCAGAACTTGTATCATAGCCATGGTCAGCTCTCCTGTAAGTCTCGTTTCAGCTCCGCCAGCAGGTTCAAGGCCTCAATGGGGGAGAGAATGTTCACATCGGTCATCCGCAGCTTGCTGAGCACAGTCTGGCCCCCCAGGTCGGTGAGGGAGACCTGCTCCCTGGGCGCGGCGGGGGCGGCGGCCTGGATGGGCTGCTGGGCCTCCAGGTCGGCCAGGATGGCCCGGGCCCTGCGGATGACCCGGTCGGGGACGCCGGCCAGCTTGGCCACCTCGATGCCATAGCTCTGGTCCGCCCCGCCCCGGACAATTTTCCGCAGGAAAATAATCTCGTCCTTCTTCTTCTTGGCGGCAATGTTGTAGTTTTTTACCCCGGCCAGCTGGCCCTCCAGCACGGTGAGCTCGTGGTAATGGGTGGCGAACAGGGTCTTGCAGCCCAGGCGCTTTTTATCGGCGCAGTATTCCACCACCGCCCGGGCGATGGCCATGCCGTCGTAGGTGGAGGTGCCCCGGCCGATCTCGTCCAGAATCAGCAGGGAGCTGGGGGTGGCGTGCTTGAGCAGGGTAGCCACCTCAGTCATCTCCACCATGAAGGTGGACTGGCCGGAGGCCAGGTCGTCGCTGGCCCCGATGCGGGTGAAGATCCGGTCCACCACCCCGATGTGGGCGGAGCGGGCGGGGACGAAGGAGCCCATCTGGGCCATGAGGACGATGAGGGCCACCTGGCGCATGTAGGTGGATTTGCCCGCCATATTGGGGCCGGTGAGGACGGTGCACAGGTTGTCCTCCTGATCCATGTGGGTGTCGTTGGGGACGAAAAGCCCGTCCTTCAGCACCCGCTCCACCACCGGGTGGCGGCCCTCCACAATGTTCAGCACGGCGGAGTGATCCACCTGGGGCATGCAGTAGTTGTTGGCGGCGGCCACCGCGGCCAGAGCGGTGAGCACATCCACCTGGGCCGCCGCTGCCGCCGAGGCCTGGATCTGGGCCACATGCTGGCAGACGGTGTCCTTCAGCTGGCAGAACAGCTGGTATTCCAGCGCCACCACCTTGTCCTGGGCGGAGAGGATGGTGTGCTCCAGCTCCTTCAATTCCTGGGAAATATACCGCTCGGCGTTGACGGTGGTCTGTTTCCGCACCCAGTCCTGGGGCACCAGGCCAATCTGGGACTTGGCTACCTCGATGTAATAGCCAAAGACCTTGTTGTAGCTGACCTTCATGTTCTTGATGCCGGTCTGCTCCTTGGTGCGGGTTTCCAGGTCGGCCAGCAGCTCCGCCCCGTGGTCGATTACATGGCGCAGCTGGTCCACCTCCGGGCTATAGCCGGGGCGGATGAATTTGCCCTCCCGGACGGAGAAGGGGGGCTCGTCCACCAGGGCGGAGAGCAGCAGCTCCCGCACCTGGGGCAGGTCGTCCAGCGCCTCCCGGAGGCTTTGAAGCAGGGCGGAGGAGCAGGGCTCCAACAGGCTGCGGATTCGGGGCAGGCGGCTCAGGCCATTGGCCAGGGCCACCAGGTCCCGGCCGCCCGCCGAGCCATACACCACCCGGCCGATGAGCCGCTCCAGGTCGGTGACCTCCTTCAGCTCCAGGATCAGCTCCTCCCGGGTGATGATATCCTCCACCAGGCAGCCCACCGCCTGCTGCCGCCGGCCGATCTGCACCGGGGACAGGAGGGGCCGCTCCATCCAGCCCCGCATCAGCCGGCTGCCCATGGCGGTTTTGGTGCGGTCCAGCACCCACAGCAGGGAGCCCTTCTTCTCCTTGGAGCGGAGGGTCTCCGTCAGCTCCAGGGTCTGCCGGGCAGTGAGATCCAGCTCCATAAACTGCCCGGCGGTGTAATAGGTGAATACGGCGATGTGATCCAGGTCGGTTTTCTGGGTCTCATACAGGTAGGACAGCAGGCCGCCCGCCGCCTGTACCGCCGCCTGATCCCCCTCCGGCAGGGAGTCCAGGCCGGAGCGGAACTGTTTTTTTACCAGCTCCTCCGCGGCGGGGAAGCGGAACCGGGCCTCCCCCCCGTTTTCGCACAGGCAGTCCAGCTTGTCCCGGAGGAAGGGCACCAGCCCCTGCTGGTGGTAGGCCCCGTCGGACAGCACCGCCTCGGCGGGGTGGAACCGGCCCAGCTCGTTTTCCAGGTGGGACAGGGCCTCCTCCCCGGCGGGGAAGGAGGTGGCGAACACCTCGCCGGTGGACAGGTCGCACAGGCACAGGCCCACCGCCGCCGAGTCGGCATAGATGGCGGAAAGGAAGTTGTTGCGCCCCTCCTCCAGCATGGAGGAGGAGATGACGGTGCCGGGGCTGATCACCCGGATGATGTCCCGGTCTACCAGCCCCTTGGCGGTGGCCGGGTCCTCCGTCTGCTCGCAGATGGCGACCTTGTACCCCTTGGCAATCAGGCGGGCGATGTAGCTTTCGCAGGCGTGGTAGGGTACGCCGCACATGGGGGTGCGCTCCTCCGGAGGCTTGTTCCGGTCCCGGGTGGTGAGGGTCAGGTCCAGCTCCTTGGAGGCCAGCTTGGCGTCGTCAAAAAACATCTCATAAAAATCGCCCAGACGGAAGAACAGGATGGAGTCGGGATTCTGCTCCTTCATCTCCAGATACTGCTTGATCATAGGGGTCATTTCTGCCATGGGGTCACCGTCTTTCTGTGTGGGCCGCCCGCGCTGGGGGGCCTTTGGTGGGATGGGAAACAAAGAAGTGAGGAAGCGAAACGCAGTTTCGCGGAACGTTCTTTTGCCTACTTTTCTTCCAAGAAAAGCAGGTCGCCGGAGAGGGACCACTTATTGGCCCCGGTGATGCGCACGTCCATAAACTGCCCCACATCCTGGGGGGAGCCGCCGGTGAGGCGCACCAGGCGGTTGCCGGGGGTGCGGGCGGTCAGGGGGTAGCGGGGGTCGTCGCTTACCCCGTCCACCAGGCAGCGCACGGTCTTGCCGATGTAGGCGGCGTGCTTTTCCTCAGAAATCTGGTCCTGGAGGGCCACCAGGCGGTTGAAGTTGGCCAGCTTCTCCTCCCGGGGCATGGGATCGTCCATCTCCGCGGCGGGGGTGCCCACCCGGGGGGAGTAGATGAAGGTGAACAGGGCGTCGAAGCGCACCTCCTCCAGCACCTTCAGGGTGTCCTCAAACTCCTCCGTGGTCTCCCCGGGGAAGCCCACAATCACATCGGAGGTCAGGACAATATCGGGGATCAGGGCCTTCAGGCTGCGGATCTTCTCCAGATACTGCTCCCGGGTGTGGCGGCGGTTCATCACCTTCAACACCCGGTCATTCCCCGCCTGGAAGGGCAGGTGGAGCACCGGAGCCACCTTTTCGCACCGGGCCATGGTCTCAAACAGCTTCTGGGTGGCGTCCTTGGGGTGGGAGGTCATGAACCGGATGAGAAAATCCCCGGGGATGGCGTTAATGGCCCGCAGCAGGTCGGCAAAATCCATGGCCTGCTCCAGGTCCTTGCCGTAGGAGTTGACGTTCTGGCCCAGCAGGGTGATATCCCTGTACCCCTGCTCCACCAGCTCCCGCACCTCCCGGAGGATGTCCTCCGGCTTACGGGACCGCTCCCGGCCCCGGACATAGGGGACAATACAGTAGGAGCAAAAGTTGTTGCAGCCGTACATGATGGACACCCAGGCCTTCACCGCGTCCTGACGCACCACGGGAATGCCCTCGGCGATGGAGCCGGCCTCGTCGGGGATCTGGAAGATCCGGCCCCGGGCGGTGAGCAGGGTGTGGATAAATTCCGGGAACTTCCACAGCACATGGGGGCCGAAAACCAAGTCTACATGGCGGAAGGACTGGCGCACCTTTTCAGCCACATGGGGCTCCTGGGCCATACAGCCGCACAGGCAGATGATCTGGTCGGGGTGGCGGCGCTTGACGTGGACCAGGGCGCCCAGGTTGCCCAGCACCCGCTGCTCGGCGTGCTCCCGGATGGCGCAGGTGTTGAGCACGATGATCTGGGCCTGCTCCTCGTCCTGGGTAAAGCCGTAGCCCATCTGGCGGAGATAGCCCCGGATGCGCTCGGAATCGGCCTCGTTCTGCTGGCAGCCGTAGGTGTCCACAAAGGCCAGGGGGGCCTGGGGCCGGGCGGCGTTCAGGGCGGCAATCTCCCGGCAGAAGCCCAGCTGGCGGCTGATCTCCTCCTGGGGGATGGTTGTGGTGGTTCGTTCCATGTGTTCCTCCGAATTGCCGGACGGGCTGCGGCGGGCCGCGCGCCCATGGATTCCGGCAGAATTTTATCATAGCATTTTATCATTTTTTTGTTCCGGGGACAAGGCCTGCGGGGGGATTCCCCGGGAAAAGCCCGAAATTTCCAGGCGGAAGGGGGATTGTCTATTGACATGGTGTGAGAAACCGGATAGAATACTAGGGCAAATCGTTCAATTGCGTGGAAAAGGAAGAGTACCCACCCCCGATACGCGCAGAGAGCCGCCGTTTGGTGCAAGGCGGACGGGAGGGGACGGGGAAAATCACCTTGGAGCAGAGGGCTGAATCGCAGTAGGCCCCTCCGGACGCCCCCGTTACCGGGCCTGCCTTGAGTGGCCGGACATCTGTCCGGCAAGAAGAGTGGTACCGCAGAGGTTACGCCTTTGTCTCTTTGCCGAGACAAGGGCGTTTTTTGTTCCTGAACGGGAAGAAAGCGCCCCACCCTCCCCACAGCTTCGCGGATCAATAAAAGTTTCAAATAGACGGAGGAACATGAGACATGGACTACAACAAGACCATCAATCTCCCCAAGACCGAATTCCCCATGCGGGCCGGCCTGCCCGCCCGGGAGCCCGGTATGCTGGAGAACTGGGAAAAGCTGGACCTGTACAATGAGCTGCTGAAGAAGAACGAGGGCAAGCCCCGCTTCTCCCTCCACGACGGCCCCCCCTTCTCCAACGGCAACCTGCACATGGGCCACGCCCTGAACAAGTCCCTGAAGGACTTCATCACCCGGATGTACGCCATGCGGGGCTACTACACCCCCTACATCCCCGGCTGGGACAACCACGGCATGCCCATTGAGAGCGCCATCATCAAGGAGCAGAAGCTCAACCGCAAGCAGATGTCCGTGCCGGAGTTCCGCACCGCCTGCCACAACTACGCCCAGAAGTATATCGACATCCAGATGGAGGGCTTCAAGCGCATCGGCGTGATCGGCGACTGGGAGCACCCCTACAAGACCATGGACCCCGGCTTTGAGGCCGAGGAGGTGAAGGTCTTTGGGGAGATGTACAAGAAGGGCTATATCTACAAGGGCCTCAAGCCCGTGTACTGGTGCCCCAAGGACGAGACCGCCCTGGCTGAGGCGGAGATCGAGTATCAGGACGACCCCTGTACCACTGTATATGTGAAGTTCCCCATGGCTGACGACCTGGGCAAGCTGCCCGGCTATGACCACAGCAAGCTGTACTTCGTCATCTGGACCACCACCATCTGGACCCTGCCCGGCAACCTGGGTATCTCCCTCCATCCCAGCGAGAGCTACGCCATCGTCAAGGCGGGGGACAGCTGCTACATCATGGCTGAGGCCCTGGTGGAGAAGGTCATGAAGGTAGGCGGCATCGAGGAATATGAGATCGTGGAGACCCATCCCGGCTCCTTCTTCGAGAACATGCTGGCCCACCACCCCTTCCTGGACAAGACCTCCCGCCTGCTGCTGGCCGACTACGTCACCATGGAGTCCGGTACCGGCTGCGTCCACACCGCCCCCGGCTTCGGCGCCGACGACTATCAGACCTGCCGCCGCTACGGCATGGAGATGGTGGTGCCTGTGGACGACCGGGGCCGCCACACCGACTACGCCGGCAAGTACGCCGGGCTGAAAACCGAGGAGTCCAACCCCGTCATCCTGGCGGACATGAAGGAGAGCGGCGCCCTCTTTGCCAGCGAGGAGATCGTCCACTCCTACCCCCACTGCTGGCGGTGCAAAAACCCCATCATTTTCCGGGCCACCCCCCAGTGGTTCTGCTCCGTGGACGCCTTCAAGGACGCGGCGGTGGCCGCCACCGACAATGTGCGCTGGGTGCCCGCCTGGGGCAAGGACCGGATGATCTCCATGATCCGGGAGCGGGCTGACTGGTGCATCTCCCGTCAGCGCCGGTGGGGCCTGCCCATCCCCGTGTTTTACTGCTCCGACTGCGGCAAGCCCATCTGCACCGACGAGACCATCGCCGCCGTCAGCAAGCTGTTTGGGGAGAAGGGCTCCAACGCCTGGTATGAGCTGGAGGCTGCCGACATCCTGCCCAAGGACTTCAAGTGCCCCCACTGCGGCCAGAGCCACGGCTTTACCAAGGAGGAGGACACCCTGGACGGCTGGTTCGACTCCGGCTCCACCCACTACGCCTCCATGCAGAAGGACCAGGGCTTCTGGCCCGCCACCATGTATCTGGAGGGCCTGGACCAGTACCGCGGCTGGTTCCAGTCCTCCCTGCTCACCGCTGTGGGCGCCCTGGGGAAGGGGGCTCCCTTCCAGGAGTGCCTGACCCACGGCTGGACGGTGGACGGCGAGGGCCGGGCCATGCACAAGTCCCTGGGCAACGGTGTGGACCCCGCCGACATCTTTAAGAAGTACGGCGCCGACCTGCTGCGCCTGTGGGCCGGCTCCGCCGACTACCATGTGGACGTGCGCTGCTCCGACAACATCTTCAAGCAGCTGTCCCAGAACTACCTGAAGTTCCGCAACACCGCCCGGTACTGCCTGGGCAACCTGGACGGCTTTGACCCCAACCAGCTGGTGGAGCCCCAGGATATGCTGGAGCTGGACAAGTGGGCGGTGAGCAAGCTCAACGAGCTGACGGAAAAGTGCTTTGCCGCCTACGACAACTACGAGTTCCATGTGGTGTCCCACGCCATCAACGACTTCTGCGTGGTGGAGCTGAGCTCCTTCTATCTGGACATCATTAAGGACCGCCTGTACTGCGAGGATAAAAACGGCCTGGAGCGCCGCTCCGCCCAGACCGCCCTGTGGCTGATCCTGGACACCATCACCAAGCTGTTCGCCCCCATCCTGGCCTTCACCTGCGACGAGATCTGGCTGGCCATGCCCCACCGGGCGGAGGACGACAGCCGGAACGTGGTGCTCAACGAGATGAACAAGCCCTTTGCCCAGTACGCCCTGTCCGATGAGGAGATGGCCAAGTGGGAGAAGGTCATCCAGGTGCGCACCGCCGTCAACGGCGCCCTGGAGGCCGCCCGGAACGAGAAGAAGATCGGCAAGAGCCTGGAGGCCGCCGTCACCCTCACCGTGCCTGCTGAGGACGCCTTCCTGGCGGAGATGGACGCCGGCTACCTGGCCGACCTGCTCATCGTCTCCCAGGCCGCCGTGGAGGTGGGCGGTGAGCTAAAGGTGGAGGTCTCCCCCGCCAAGGGCGACAAGTGCGAGCGCTGCTGGAAGCACCACGTCAAGGTGGGCTCCAACGCCGACCACCCCGCCCTCTGCCCCCGGTGCGCCAAGGTTGTGGCCGCCATCGAGCTGTAAGGGCAGCTCACTGAGTGACAACAAAAGGGACCTGAGGAATGCCTCAGGTCCCTTTTCGATTCCGGGCTCAATACAGCTGCTTAATCAGATCCACACAGCGGTCCAGCCCCAGCGCGCCGCTGTCCAGGGCGATGTGGTAATTCTGGGCCTGGTCCCACTTCATATCCGTGTAGAAGCGGTAGTAGGCGGCCCGGCGCTTGTCCTTGTCCCGCAGGCGCTGCTCCGGGGATTCCGGCCGCTCCCCGTACTCCCGGACGATCCGCTCAGCCCGCTTTTCCAGGCTGGCGTGGATGAACACCCGCAGGCAGTCTGCCCGTTCCCGGAGGATGTAGTCGGCGCAGCGTCCCACAATGACGCAGGGCCCCTCATCCGCCAGGCGGCAGATCAAATCATACTGGATCTTCCAGATCTGATCCTGGTTGGTCAGGCCGTAGGTGCGCTGGGCCAGGGACAGGCCGAACAGCCCCTTCTCCCCCGCGTACTCCCCCTGCTCCCGCAGGTAGTCCCGGGTAAACCCGCTCTCCTCCGCCAGCTTTTCCAGCAGCTCCTGGTCGTAGCAGGGGATGCCCAGCTGGCGGGCCACCTCCTTGCCGATGGTGCGGCCGCCGCTGCCGAATTCCCGGCTGATGGTAATCACTCTGTTTTTCATTGCGCAATACCTCCTTTGTCAGGCTGGGACAGCTGCTTCATGGTGCCCCGGAGCATGAACAACGCCGCCAGGAAGGACACCACATCGGCGATGGGGCCGGCGAACAGGGGGCCCACCACGCCGAAGGGGATGGGAAGCAGCAGAATCAGGGGGATGCTCAAAATGACCTCCCGCAGCAGGGACAGGAAGGTGGAGGCCACCGGCTTGCCCATGGCCTGGAGGAAGATGCAGCTGGCCTTCTGAATGACGCACAGAAGCACCGTGCCCAGATAGATCCGGAAGGCCAGGCAGGCGTATTCCTGATACAGGGCGTCGCCGGTGCCGAAGACGCTGATGATCTGTAGGGGGAAGCACTCGAAGCAGATCATCGCCACGATGCCCACGCATATCTCCGCCTTCATCAGCTTGCGAAAGACTTCCTTTACCCGCTTGAAGTTGCCTGCGCCGTAGTTGTAGCCGATGATGGGCTGGGCGCCCACGGTGATGCCCACGGCGATGGAAACCACAATGCCAAATACCTTCATCACAATGCCCACCACCGTCAGGGGGATGTCCTCCCCGTACTTGGACAGGGCGCCGTACTGAACCAGGATGTTGTTCATTACGGCCATGATGACCACAATGGAAATCTGGGTCAGGAAACTGGAACCGCCCAGAGGGATGACCCGCTTGAGGACGGAGGGCTTGAGCAGGAAGCTGGAGCGGTTCAGGGTGAAGGTCTTGGTGCGGAACAGGTAATAGACCGCCAGCAAGGCGGTGACAATCTGGCCGGCGATGGTGGCCAGGGCGGCGCCCCGCATCCCCCAGCCCAGGCCGAAAATGGCCACAGGGTCCGAAATCAGGTTCATGATACAGCCCACCAGGGTGGACACCATGGCGAACTTGGGGCTGCCGTCGGCCCGGATGATGCCGTTCATGGCGTTGCCGAACATGTAGAAGGGAATGCCCAGCACGATGTAGCGGAAATATTCGTGGGCGTAGCCAATGTTGTTCTCCGTGGCGCCGAAGGCCCACAGAATCTGGTTTTCACCCAGGATAAACAGGATGGTCAGCACCACGCCGATCACAACGGACAGCAGGATGGCGTTGCCCACCGACTTGTGGGCGCCGGCGGAGTCCCCCCTGCCCTGACACAGGCTGAGGTAGGCCGCGCAGCCGTCGCCGATGAGTACGGCCAGGGCCAGGGTGATGACGGTGATGGGATAGATGACGTTGGTGGCGCCATTGCCCAGATAGCCTACGCCCCACCCGATAAAGACCTGATCCACCAGGTTGTACAAAGCGGCAATCAACAGGGACATGATGCAGGGGATGGAAAACTTCATAATCAGCTTTCCCACCGGCGCTTCCGCCAGATATGCGTTATTTTCTGCGGTAGACATGGATGGTTGTTTCGCTCCTTTCCTGAAAACGGCCTGGTATGCCGAGCATGGTTGGCATACCAACAAATGGCCGATGAAAAAAGTGCCATCAGGCACTGTATGTATTGTATCTTAAAAATGTTGGCATGTCAACTATTTAGGAAAGGGCAGATTGGCCAAACTTGATTTTTCATGGGCGGGCGTGTATGATAATACTTGACAAGCCAACCATGGAAAGGAGCGGGCGGGATGGACCCCACACGGGATATTTCGGTGCTGTACCGGAAAATGAATGTGCTGACCAACCAGAGGCTGGCGCACCTGGGTGTTTCCGGAGCCAAAGCGATGTTTTTGTTTTGCATCCGGGATCACAAGGCCATGAGCCAGGTGGAAATCTGCCGGGTGCTGGATATGGACAAAAGCACCGTGGCCAAGATGCTGGCGCGGATGGAGAAGGACGGCCTGATCCGAAAGACGGTGAATCCGGAGGATGTGCGCGCGGTGCGGGTTTCCCTGACGGATAAGGCCGTAGATCTGGTTGGGCAGGCCCAGAACGTAATGAACCAGTGGGTGGCCGACGCCACCGCCGGCCTGACCCGGGAGGAGCGGGAGACCTTCTTTGTCCTGCTGGAGCGGATGGCGGACAAGGCGGTTGAAATGGCGGAATCGTAAAGGGCAACGGGCCTTCGCTTTCCAGCGAAGGCCCGTTGGCGTATTGGGCGGCTACCTGCTTTCAATGGTAATCAGGTAGTCCCGGGTGCGGCTCTTGTCGGCGTTGCGGAGAATGCCGGTGAGCACATCGGGCTCGTCCACGCCATACTGGTAGGTAACCCGCAGGCGCACCGTCCCCGCCCGGTTGGCGGTGAGGGTACAGGTTTTGGAGGTGGCGCCGGACACCTCCGCCAGGGCGGTCCCCTCCACGATCTCCCAGGTGAACAGCTCATAGTTGGTGCCGAACTCCGTGGGGCAGGTGAGGTTCAGGGACTGGCCGGTATACATGGTGAGGGACTCGTCCGCCTGGGGGGCGGAACCGGCGGACAGATCCACCGCGCACAGAGCCTCCACGGTGTAGGGGCTGGAATCAAAGACGGCGTAGATGTAATACACGGCCTCCACGCCCTCGTCCCAGTACATCACCCGCACGGTGAGATCCTCAAACTGGTTGAGCTGGGTGAGCAGGGGGGTAATGAATTCCCCGTTGTGGCCGGCTCCGAAGAACAGGGTCCAGATGTAATTGTCAAAATCGTCCGCGCTTTGGAAGAAGTCTGGGTTGGACCCGATGGTGCCCATCTCCTGTACCAGATCCTTCCGGGTGTATACGTCCCCGGTCATCACGCGGCTTTCCGGGGAGCAGAAGAACAGGGTCTCATCCCGGTAGAAATTCCGCACCCAAAGCTCATCCCGGCTGAGGCGGCTGTTGCGGAGGAAGGAGGCCTCGGTGGTGTAGGATACGCCGTCCCGCAGCACCACCGCCTGTCCCATCCGGGTGGTCAGCCGCCCGTCGCTGGTCTGGAAGGAGCCGTCGGACAGCTTGTAAAGCCCCGCCATGGCCGACGGGCCGGCCAGACTTACGGACTGGGTGGCCTGGCCGTAGCGCAGGCCCAGGTCCGCCAATTCCATGTCCAGGGGAATCCAAATGGACGCCTCCAGCCGGTTGCGCTCGATTATGCCGTAGATCATGATGGTGCATTCCGTGTCGGTGTAGGTGACGGTATGGGTGTCCGTCACGTTTCCGGTGCCCACATAATTCAGGCCCCAGCTGAAGAAGGTGTCGGAATAGCTTTTGTAATACTCCTCCCCCAGCTCCAGGTTATAGCTGCCGCTGCACAGCTCCTCCACATAGGCCTCCAAAATGGCGAAGTCTGCCTTCTCCCCGGTGAATTTCCGGATCTGATACACACCGGAGGTGCTCAGGTTGCCGTGGTCCAGCGCGCCGTCGCAGTAGTCAACCAGATCCTGGATTTTCACGCTGGAGGGGGTGAGGTCAGGGGAAAGGGGGTCCTCCGTCAGAGGCTGTGCCACCAGGGTTTTTCCCTCTGTAGACTGGGGCGGGGTCTCCGGCTGGCTGACCTCCACCCCGTTGAGGCGGCACATCACCACCGCCGATTGGCCGCGGCTCATGTCGGAGCCGCCGCCGAAGGTGCCCTTGTCGTCCACGCCGCTGAGCAGACCGGCGGCGTAGCAGGCGGCCACCGCGTCCTGGTAGTTCCTGGGGATGGAGCCCCAGTCGGCGATGCTCTGCCTGGCCTGGGAGACGGCGGCGCTGCCGGGGAGCTTGATCTTGGCCCCGGGCAGGTTCATCACGTGGTACATCACCTGGGCCATTTCATAGCGGGAAATGGGGCTGTTTACCAGGGTGCTGTCCCAGCTCTGACGGTCGGACACCTGGGTGCCCTCCAGCAGCCCGCCGCTGTATACCGCCTCCATGTAAGGCAGCCACCAGTCCCCGCCGCCGGAGGTGTCCAGGACGTCGGAGCGGAAGCTGCGGGCCACCATGGTGGCAAACTGGGCGTAGGTTACCGTCCCGTTGGGGTCAAACCGGCCGCTGCCCACGCCGGAGACGAAGCCCTCGTCGGCCGCCTTCTCCACGAAGGGGTAGGCCCAGTAGCTGTCCGGCACGTCGGCAAAGGTCCCGCCGGCCGCCCCCACCGGAACGGCCAGGCCCAGCGCCGTGGCGGCGGCCAGCAGCAAAGGCAGATAGGGTCTGTTTTTCATCATATATCCCTTCTCTCGTATTTTTCCGCCGCTCCGTCAGGAGCGGCCTTCCCCATGGTTTGTCATGGCTGTCAGCTGGGCCAGGATGGCCGCCTCGGCCTCCTGGGGGACGGAGTATCGCCAGCCGTCTGTGCAGACAAAGCCGTTTCCGTCAAATTCCAGATCGGTATACCAGCGGACGGAGCCGTCCCCGCCCCTGGTTCCCAGCAGCAGGCGGTAGCCCACAAACACCTGATCCGTTTGCTCCCGCCGGCCCAGGCGGGTGGATTCCAGCAGGGAAACCAGCCCGTCCAGCGCGTCCCCGCCCTCAAAGTCGTACCATACGTCAGAATCTTCTTCCACCACCCGCAGGGACAGCACATCCGGGCGGCTCTCCCAGTTCCCGGCCCTGGGGACAGTGGGGAAGGACCAGCGCCAGAACAGAATGCCTGCCCCGGCCAGGATGACCAGTGCCGCCGCCAGCAGGACGCGGCCTCTCGTTTTGTGTGCCATAAACCCCCTCCTGTTCCGCCGCGCCGCGGACGCGGCCTCTCGTTTTGTGTGCCATAAACCCCCTCCTGTTCCGCCGCGCCGCGGACGCGGCCTGAGCAGTGCAGTTCAGGGGTCTGCTGGGACTATTTTATCATGGGCCGGTGTAATACACAAGTAAATTTGGGGTATATGCACATTTTCTAAAAGGGAAATAAGGCAATTCATGTGCGATTGGACGGACTTGTGGCTGTGCGGGAATGGCATGTCCTTGCATCGTGGACAATAGCCTCCGCTTTGAGAGAACTGACCTGCCGGGGCGCCGGCGCACATATGCCGCGGAATCCCACATTTCGCCTTCTTTTTCCTGGGATTCTGGGGGTGAAGTAAAAATCATTCAGAGAAATCCCGACTTTTTCCTTTACAGACGGGCAAAACTGTGATATAGTACGGCGTACGCCAAGTGGCGTAGACTGCCCATCCGCTTCGTTGCGGGATACAGCCTGTCCGCCAGGACGGGGCGTCACCCACCCGCTACGCAGCCCATTGGGGACTATTTCAGAAAGGTGGAAACCAAACATGATTCGCAAGGACGAAAAGACTGCCGTGATTGAGGCCAACCGCACCCATCCCACTGACACCGGCTCCCCCGAGGTTCAGATCGCCATTCTGACCGCCCGCATCAACGAGCTGACCGAGCACCTGAAGGTTCACAAGCAGGACAACCACTCCCGCCGCGGCCTGCTGAAGATGGTCGGTAAGCGCCGCAAGATGCTGGACTATCTGATGGCCAAGGACGTGGAGCGTTACCGCGCTATCATCGCCAAGCTGGGCATCCGTAAGTAAGATTGTGCCGCATAGGGCAGCGTGGTTCCGCGCTGCCCTATGTTCACATCTAAACCCAAAGCCAAATCTGGAGCCACGCCGCTTTTTTAGCAGTTGAAACTGGGCTTGAGCCCGACCCGAACCTGGTTTCAAGTGCTAAAGAGTTGGCCTATGGCTCCGGAAAACGAAACGAAAAGGAGTGTCGACATGTCAACCGTTATTAAGCACAAGCAGTTTAACAACTTCAAGAGTTGGACCATGGACCTGTGCGGCCGTCCCCTGACCATCGAGGTGGGCAAGGTGGCTGAGCTGGCCAGCGCCAGCGCCATGGTCAAGTACGGCGACACCACCGTGATGGTGGCCGTCACCGTCTCCCCCCGTCCCCGGGACGGCATCGACTTCTTCCCCCTCAGCGTGGAGTTTGAGGAGAAGCTGTACGCCGTGGGCCGCATCCCCGGCTCCTTCATGCGCCGGGAGGGCCGCCCCTCTCTGCCCGCCGTGCTGGCCAGCCGCCTGATCGACCGGCCCATGCGCCCCCTGTTCCCCTATGACTTCCGCAACGACGTGTGCATCCAGTGCACCGTGATGAGCGTGGATTATGACTGCTCCCCCGAGGTGGCCGCCATGATCGGCGCCTCCGCCTGCGTCAGCTACTCCGAGATCCCCTTCGCCGGCCCCATCGGCTGCCTGGAGGTGGGCTACTGCGACGGCCAGATCGTCCTCAACCCCAACCAGGAGCAGCGCAAGACCTCCCGCATGGACGTGACCGTGGCCGCCACCGCTGAGAAGGTGGTCATGATCGAGGCCGGCGCCGACGAGATCCCCGACGAGATCATGTACGCCGGCATTGTCAAGGCCCATGAGGAGATCAAGAAGCAGGTCGCCTTCATCAACCAGATCGTGGCCGAGATCGGCAAGCCCAAGATGGAGTACGAGCACGCCCAGTTCAACCAGGAGCTGTTCGACAAGATCGTGGACGAGTTCATGGACGAGGCTAAGGCCGCTATGGACACCGACGACAAGAACGTCCGGGAGACCCGCTGGAACGCCATGATTGACAAGTGGCACGAGAAGTATCTGGAGCAGTATCCGGATATGGACCAGTACCTGGAGGAGTTCACCTATAAGTTCCAGAAGAAGATCGTCAAGGCCTGGCTGCTGGAGGGCCACCGTGTGGACGGCCGCGCCAAGAACGAGATCCGTCCCCTGGCCGCTGAGGTTGGGGTTCTGCCCCGCGTCCACGGCTCCGGCCTGTTCACCCGTGGTCAGACCCAGGTGCTGTCCGTGTGTACCCTGAACACCCTGGCCGCCGCCCAGAAGCTGGACACCATCTGGGAGGAGACGGAGAAGCGGTATATGCACCACTACAACTTCCCCCCCTACTCCGTGGGCGAGGCCCGTGCCCCCCGTTCCACCAACCGCCGGGAGTACGGCCACGGCGCTCTGGCTGAGCGTGCCCTGCTGCCTGTGCTGCCCAGCGTGGACGAGTTCCCCTACGCCATCCGCGTGGTCTCCGAGGTGCTGTCCTCCAACGGCTCCACCTCTCAGGGCTCCATCTGCGGCTCCACCCTGGCCCTCATGGACGCCGGTGTGCCCATCAAGGCCCCTGTGGCCGGCATCTCCTGCGGCCTGATCCAGGATGACAACGGCGGCTTTACCACCTTCATCGACATCCAGGGCGTGGAGGACTTCCACGGCGAGATGGACTTCAAGGTGGCTGGCACCAAGGCCGGCATCACCGCCATCCAGATGGACCTGAAGAACGACGGCCTGACCCATGAGATCATCAAGGAAGCCCTGGAGATCACCAAGGACGCCCGTTTCGCCATCCTGGACGAGATCATGCTGCCCTGCATCTCCGCCCCCCGGGCTGAGGTGAGCAAGTATGCCCCCAAGATGATTACCCTGAAGATCGACCCCGACAAGATCCGTGAGGTCATCGGCAAGGGCGGCTCCGTGATCCAGAAGATCACCGCCGAGTCCGGCGCCACCGTGGACATCGAGGACGACGGCACCATCCACATCGCCTCCCCCAACGCCGAGGCCTGCGACGCCGCCAAGAAGATGATCGAGACCATCGTGTTCGTCCCCCAGGTGGGCGAGCTGTACTACGGCAAGGTGGTCCGCATCCTCCAGTTCGGCGCCTTCGTGGAGCTGGCTCCCGGTAAGGACGGTATGGTGCACATCTCCAAGCTGGCCGACCACCGTGTGGAGAAGGTGGAGGACGTGGTGAACATCGGCGACATGATCTGGGTCAAGGTCACCGAGATCGACGACAAGGGCCGCGTCAACCTGAGCTACAAGGACGCCGTGAAGGAGATCAAGGCCAAGAAGGCCGCCGGCGAGACCGTGAAGTAATCGGGATTCCCCCATCCATTCCCCGTCCCCCTGTGCTGCTGCACAGGGGGACGGTTTTTTCTGCCGCAAAATTTGATGAAATTCCGGAAAATTCCCGTTGTCCTTCCAGAAAGAACATGATAGAATGAGGACACATATTCTGTAAACCTGTTCGTGAGGAGAACCTGCTATGCTGTACGCCCTGCTTGTCCTGATTCTGGTGGCGCTGGATCAGGTGGTAAAATATCTGGTGGTGGCCAATATTCCCCTGGGGGAGCATGTGCCCTTCCTGCCCTACATCATGGATTTGACCTATGTGCAGAACACCGGCGCGGCGTTCTCCATCTTCTCCCAGCACACCTGGATTCTGACGGTGATCTCCCTGGTGGTGTCTGTAATTCTGGTGGCTGCGCTGTGGAAGGGCTTCTTCCGCCACCCGCTGGGACGGCTCTCCCTCACCCTGCTGCTGGCGGGAGCCATTGGCAACCTGATTGACCGGGTGCGGCTGCAGTATGTGGTGGATATGTTCCACGTGCTGTTCATGAATTTTGCGGTGTTTAATGTAGCTGACGTTTTTGTGGTGGTGGGCGGGATTGCCGCCGCTTTGTACTACATGCTCCTGGCGGACAAACTGGAGCCGGGGCTGAAGTGAGCCATGGCGGACTATCATTTGATTGCCGACCGCGCCGGCGAGCGGGCGGACGCCTTTCTGGCCCGGAGCGTCGAGGGCCTGACCCGCTCTGCGGCCCAGCGGCTGCTGGAGGAGGGGGCTGTGGTCTGCGGTGGGAAGGCGTGGAAAAAGAACAGCAAGACCGCCCCAGGGGACGAGGTGACCGTGACGGTGCCCGACCCCCAGCCGGTGGATGTAGTGCCCCAGAATATCCCCCTGGACGTGGTGTATGAGGATGGGGACGTGATTGTCATCAACAAGCCGGTGGGCATGGTGGTCCATCCAGCCCCCGGCCATCCGGACGGCACCCTGGTCAACGCCCTGCTGTACCACTGCGGCGACTCCCTGTCGGGGATCAACGGCCAGCTCCGCCCCGGCATCGTCCACCGCATCGACCGGGACACCTCCGGGCTGATTATCGCCGCCAAAAATGACCGGGCCCACCTGGCTCTGGCGGAGCAGCTGCAGGATCACTCCCTGGCCCGGGTGTATGAGGCGGTGGCGGTGGGCAATCTCCGGGCCGATTCCGGCACGGTGGATGCCCCCATTGGCCGCCACCCTGTGGACCGGAAAAAGATGGCGATTGACCCCGGGAATGGACGGGCGGCGGTGACCCACTGGTCGGTGCTGGCCCGCTACCCCGGCTGTACCCATGTGGAGTGCCGCCTGGAGACGGGGCGCACCCACCAGATCCGGGTGCATCTGGCCTCCATCGGCCATCCTCTGCTGGGTGATGTGGTGTATGGCAGCAAAAAGCCCTATCCCGGCCTGGCGGGACAGTGCCTTCACGCCAGAAAGCTGAAATTTATCCACCCCGCCACAGGGAAGCCGGTGGAGCTGGAATGCCCTCTGCCCGACTGGTTTCAGGCGGTGCTGAGAAAAATCGACCGATAAAAACCGTCCCGGCGTCCTGCTGTTGCAGGACGCCGGGATTTTTACCGCCGCAGCACGTTATCCGAAATCTCCCCCAGGGCCTGGGCCGCCTCCATGTCGTACCGCTGGCTCCGGGCCAGGTCGGCCAGGGAGACGATGCCCACCAGCTTGCCCTCCTCCACCACCGGCAGGCGGCGCACCTGTTGGGCGGCCATGATCCGGGCGGCCTGGCGGCAGTCATCCCCTGGGGAGACGGTGACGCAGCCCCGGGTCATGATGTCCCGCACCGGGGTCTGGGCGGGGTCCTCCTCCGCTGCGATGCACCGCAGGATAATGTCCCGGTCGGTCACCATGCCCCGCAGCTTCCGGTCCGGTCCGCACACCGGCAGGGCCCCTACGTTGTGCCGGCTGATGAGCCGGGCGGCCAGGGCGGCGGAGGAGGCGGGTTCAATGGTGACGACGGCGGGATTCATCAGATCCTTCACGTTCATGTGGTAAACCACCTTTCCATTTCCTGTTTCCATACAGTATGGCACAAATTTCCGCCGCCCATACCCGGCGTGGGGCAGAAATGGGCTTAACCAAATCTTCACAAATGCCGTCGGCAATTTCGGTTGATTTTTTGGTGAAAAACGGGTATACTTGCATCATTTCATAGGGCCGCCATCACTGCGAGACGGCGGCCCGGACAAGGAGAAGATTCCATTGCGTGATACATCGGATAAAATGGCCCGCGTCCCGTCGGGCAAAGCGGGCAAGATTCTGGTGAACCTGGTCGTGACAGCGGTGGTAGGGTTTATCTATTTTTACGTGGCCCTGCCCGCCATCAATCCCCAGTCCACGGAGTTTTACACCTTCCTGTTCATGCTGTGCTTCGTCTATATCCTGTCTGCCCTGGTGACCTCCGGGATGCAGGGCGTGGGCAAGAAGGGCAGGGTGTCCATGCGGGAGTACCTGCGGTTTATCAAGCAGCAGTGCCTGCCTGTGGGCATCCTGATGGTGGTTGTGGTGGTTGGTGCCTTCCTGGGGCAGATTATCTCCATGCCTATTTTCCGGGCAGGGGCCTACCGGGAGCTGCTGACCGTGGAAAACGGGGAGTTTTCCCAGGATATCAGCCAGATTTCCTTCAACGAGATCCCCACCCTGGACAGGGATTCGGCGGAGTACCTGGGGGATCGCCAGATGGGTACCCTCAGCGACATGGTCAGCCAGTTTGAGTACGCCGGCGACTCCACCCAGATCAACTACCAGGGCCGTCCCGTGCGGGTGGCGCCGGTGGCCTATGCCGACCTGATCAAGTGGTTTACCAACCGGGGCGAGGGCCTGCCCGCCTATGTGCTGGTGGACATGGTGACCCAGGAGGCCCAGGTGGTGCGCCTGCAGGAGGGGATCAAGTATTCTTTCTCTGAGCCCCTGAACCGGAATATCTATCGTCATCTCCGGTTCCAGTATCCCACCTTCATGTTCTCTACCCCCCGGTTTGAAATTGACGAGGACGGCCAGCCCTGGTGGGTGGCGCCCCGGATGGTAAAGACCATCGGTCTGTTCGGCGGTACGGACATTAAGGGGGCGGTGCTTTGCAACGCCATTACCGGCGAGAGCCAGTATTACGAGGAAGTGCCCAGCTGGGTGGATAACGTCTACACCCCCCAGCTGATTATGCAGCAGTATGATTACTACGGCACCCTGGTCAACGGCTTTATCAACTCGATCCTGGGCCAGCGGGATGTGACGGTGACCACCCAGGGCTATAACTATATCGCCCTCAATGATGACGTCTATGTCTACACCGGCATCACCTCCGCCAACGCCGACCAGTCCAACCTGGGCTTCCTGCTGAGCAACCAGCGCACCAAGGAGACCAAGTTCTACACCGCCCCCGGCGCCACGGAATACGCCGCCCAGGTGTCTGCCCAGGGCGTGGTGCAGGATCTGGGCTACGCCGCGACCTTCCCCCTGCTGCTGAATATCTCCGGCCAGCCCACCTACTTCATTCCTCTGAAGGACCAGGCCAACCTGGTGAAGATGTACGCCATGGTCAACGTGGCTCAGTACCAGATCGTGGCTACAGGGACCACTGTCTCCCAGTGTGAGCAGCAGTATATCCGCATGCTCACCGAGGGCGGCATCACCCAGACCGAGGAGGTTCCCTCCACCCAGGCCCAGGGCGTTGTGGCCGAGATCCGCTCGGCGGTGCTGGACGGCAACACCTACTACTTTGTCCGCCTGGAGGGGGAGGAGGTATTTTACTCCCTGTCTGCCGCCCAAAACCCCGAGGCGGTGATCCTCAACGTGGGCGACCAGGTGGCCATCGACCATGCGGTGGGCCAGGAGGGCGATTCCATCCTGGACGGTTACTTTCTTGAAAGAAAGTAACCAAAGAACAGTTGCGGAAAGCTCCGCTTTCCTCCCCGCCGCCTGAGGATTGGAACCGGGCTCCACAACGCAGCACGAAAGACAGTCGGCCTCATGCGGCCGCCTCCCCCCGTCAGTGTGTAGGGGACGGGGCCCTCACCGTCCCGCGCCCGGTTTATTGGTTTCAAAAAAAGATGGAGAATCGTGTGACTGACGATTCTCCATCTTTTTTGAAATTCTTTTGTCAAGCAGGCGGCGAAGGAAATGCCGTCACTCCTCGTCCAGCTTGAGGACAGCCATAAATGCTTCGGTGGGCATCTGGACAGTACCGAGAGAACGCATTTTCTTCTTGCCTGTCCCCGGCGGAAATCATTCCGCCAGGGGCCCCATAAGGATTGAACTG
This sequence comes from uncultured bacterium, assembly GCA_949293165.1. Lineage (GTDB taxonomy): Bacteria > Bacillota > Clostridia > Oscillospirales > Oscillospiraceae > Lawsonibacter. Next base: position 3,954 of record CASFCW010000001.1, on the reverse strand, counting down.
CTCGGGCGGAGTGAATCCGCCCTGCGCCAAGGTTTTGCCGTGGGCAAAACGCTTGCACGGCCAAGGGCCGCCCCACGATGTGGGGCCCCAAGAAGGCGGCGAAGGAAATGCCGTTATTCTTCATCCAGCTTGAGGACAGCCATAAATGCTTCGGTGGGCATCTGGACAGTGCCCAGGCTTCGCATTTTCTTCTTGCCTTCTTTTTGCTTCTCCAGCAGCTTTTTCTTTCGGGTGATGTCGCCGCCGTAGCACTTGGCCAGCACGTCCTTCCGCATGGCCTTCACCGTCTCCCGGGCGATGATCTTGCCGCCGATGGCCGCCTGGATGGGCACCTCAAACAGCTGGCGGGGGATGTTGTCCTTCAGCTTCTCACAGATCTTTCTGGCTCTGGGATAGGCCTTTTCCTTGTGGGCGATAAAGGACAGGGCGTCCACCTGGTCGCCGTTGAGCAGCAGATCCACCTTCACCAGCTCGCTGGGCAGATAGCCCTCCAGCTCGTAATCCAGGGAGGCGTAGCCCTTGGTGCGGGCCTTCAAGGCGTCGAAGAAATCGTAAATAATCTCCCCAAGGGGCATGGAGTAGTGCAGCTCCACCAGGTTGGTGTCCAGATACTGCATGTCCTTGAAAATCCCCCGGCGCTCCTGGCACATGGGCATGATGTTGCCCACATAGTCCGGGGGGGCGATGATGGACACCTTGGCATAGGGCTCCTTGGCCTCGGCAATCTGGCCGGGATCGGGGTAGTTGTGGGGATTATCCACCATGACCACGGTGCCGTCGGTCTTGGTGACCTCGTAAATGACGGAGGGCAGGGTGGTGACCAGATCCAGGTCAAATTCCCGCTCCAGCCGCTCCTGGATGATCTCCATGTGGAGCATACCCAGGAACCCGCACCGGAAGCCGAAGCCCAGGGCGATGGAGGATTCCGGCTCGAAGGACAGGGAGGCGTCGTTGAGCTGCAGCTTTTCCAGGGCGTCCCGCAGGTCGGGGTACTTGCTGCCGTCCTGGGTGTAGATACCGCAGTAGACCATGGCCTGGGCGGGGCGGTAGCCGGGCAGCGCCTCCTGGGCGGGGCGCTGGCTCTCGGTAATGGTGTCGCCCACCCGGGTGTCCTTCACATTTTTGATGGAGGCGGTGAACCAGCCCACCTCGCCGGCGGACAGCTCCTGGCAGGAGTCCATGCCCAGGGGGCGGAGATAGCCGCAGTCCAGCACCTGGTAGGAGGCGCCGGAGGCCATCATTTTTACCGTCATTCCCTTTTTCAGGGTGCCCTCCATGATGCGGAAATAGACAATGACGCCCAGATAGGGGTCATACTGGCTGTCGAAAATCAGGGCCTTCAGGGGCGCTTCCGGATCGCCGGTGGGGGCGGGGACATTCTGGACAATGTCCTCCAGCACGGCGGGGATGTTGACGCCCATTTTGGCGGAGATTTCCGGGGCCTCCATGGCGGGCAGGCCGATGATGGCCTCCACCTCCTCCTTGGCCTTGTGGGGGTCGGCGGCGGGCAGGTCAATCTTGTTGAATACCGGCAGGATTTCCAGGTCATGCTCCAGAGCCAGGTAGGTGTTGGCAAGGGTCTGTGCCTCCACGCCCTGGGTGGCATCCACCACCAGCACGGCCCCTTCACAGGCGGCCAGGGAGCGGCTGACCTCATAGTTGAAGTCCACATGGCCCGGGGTGTCGATGAGGTTCAGGGCGTAAACCTGGCCGTCGGCGGCGGTGTAATCCAGACGGACGGCGCGGGCCTTGATGGTAATGCCCCGCTCCCGCTCCAGATCCATGTTGTCCAGCAGCTGGGATTCCATCTGGCGCTGCTCCACCGCATTGCATTGCTCAATCAGCCGGTCTGAAAGGGTGGACTTGCCGTGGTCAATGTGGGCAATGATGGAGAAGTTACGAATTTTGGATTGATCGGTCATACTTTGCCTCCTGGGGATTACTTGCCGCCGCGGCCGGCCAGCAGCTTGTTCATGCGCTCGCCGGAGTTGTGGATCAGCTGCAGCAGGGATTGATACAGCACCGGGTAATCCCGGGCCAGAGCTGCGTGATCCATCTCAGGCAGGCGGCCTTTTTCCTTCACATGGTCGGCCAGCGCCTCCCGCAGCTCCGCCTCGCTGATGTGGAGGTCCGCTTCCGGCAGGCCGCCGGAGAAGTGGACGGGGGAGACGGAGAAAAAGTCCGGGTTGTTGTCCGGGTTAGCGTGGTACAGATCCCGGTAGACCTTGTACAGGGCGGTGGACAGGTAGTTGGAGGCGGCGCGGATGGCCTCCCGGCTTCCCGTCTTGCCCAGGAGATCAAACAGCATGCCGGTGGAGTTGACCAGCAGCTTCTTGGACAGCAGGGCCAGTACAGAGCCCCGCATGGAGTTTTCCTTCTCGGCGCTGATGTCGTACAGCTCGTCCGCGCCTATGGTGGTGCCGTCCCGGGTCAGGGTGCGGCCCAGCAGATAGTCGGCGGACACGCCGTAATAGTCGCAGGCCTTGACCACAAAGGCCAATCCGGGCTCCCGGATACCGTTTTCATAGTGGGACAGCAGGGCCTGGGAAATACCCAGGGCTCCGGCGGCAGTGCGCTGGCTGACCCCTTTTTCCTGCCGGAGCAGGGACAGGGTGCGGGCAAATTCAGCGTTCAAAATGCTTCACCTCATATCTAATCAATACGCATGGTATAGTATAAATGACTCAATACCTCACGTAAAGAGGAAAAACAAAAATCGAACCAGTTTTTTTGCATACAACGGTAAAAAAATGGCAAAATGGTAAGGCAATATCCCTTGCATTTTTCAGGTGAAAATGCTACCATAGAGCGAGAAAGAGCGTGTGGATACACACCCGAAGAACTGTTTTGGAAGGAATGGTTTTGACATGTTCAAAAAGCTGATTGAGATTCTGAAGGCCCACCCCCGCAAGATTGTGTTCACTGAGGGCACTGACCCCCGTATTCTGGAGGCCTCTGCCCGCCTGCTGTCCGGTACCTTCCTCACCCCCGTGCTGGTGGGCAACGAGGATGAGATCCGTTCCGCCGCGGAGGACGCCGGCTTCAACATCCGGGGCGCGGTTGTGATTGATCCTGACAACTATGACAGGATGGACGAGATGGTCGCCAAGATGGTGGAGCTGCGCAAGGGCAAGATGACCGAGGAGGAGTGCCGCGCCGCCCTGAAGAAGAGCAACTACTTCGGCACCATGCTGGTGGCCATGGGCGAGGCCGACGCCCTGCTGGGCGGCGCTACCTACTCCACCGCTGATACCGTGCGTCCCGCCCTGCAGCTGGTCAAGACCAAGCCCGGCAACAAGATCGTGTCCTCCTGCTTCATCCTGGTGCGTCCCTCCGCTACCGGCGACAACGACGTGCTGGCCATGGGCGACTGCGCCATCAACATCAAGCCCTCTGAGGATGAGCTGGTGGAGATCGCCGTGGAGACCGCTCAGTGCGCCAAGATCTTCGGCATCGACCCCAAGGTGGCCTTCCTCAGCTACTCCACCTTCGGCTCCGGCAAGGGCGAGGACGTGGACAAGATGAGAAACGCCTGCGAGAAGGCCAAGGTCGCTATGCCTGACATCCCCGTGGACGGCGAGCTGCAGTTCGACGCCGCTGTGTCCCCCCGCGTGGCTCAGACCAAGTGCCCCGACTCCAAGGTGGCCGGCTATGCCAACACCTTCATCTTCCCCGACATCAACGCCGGCAACATCGGCTACAAGATCGCTCAGCGTCTGGGCAGCTTTGAGGCCTACGGCCCCATCCTGCTGGGCCTGAACGCCCCCATCAACGACCTGAGCCGCGGCTGTAATGCCCAGGAGGTCTACTCCATGGCTATTATCACCGCCGCCCTGGCCTGATAAGACATAAGGGAAAGAGAAGCACCCCGCGGGGTGCTTCTTTTTTGCGGCCATGGAGGAGACCTCCACCCCCATCGAAGATGGGGCGGCGCTTTGCGCCGTAAATTCGCAG